>NZ_JBNHES010000019.1:0-73490 GCF_050591105.1 Methylobacterium endophyticum | reverse complement strand
CGCCTGAGGCCAGAACCTACGACGCCAAAGCTGGGCTTCGGATCAGCTCAGCCGCACCGTGCCGAGCTTGCGAAGGGGTCCCCATTGCACGCCGATCCGGGGTCCCGTTCCAACGCTTTTTGACAATTATTTCGGCGTTCGCTGTCATGTCGGCTGGGTCGTGGAACCCATTTCGGGCGCTCGCGGAGCGATGCGGGTCCGGTCTCCCGAATGCGGCTTTTCCGCAACGGTGCTTTTTGAACTGCCCGGAGCCCAGGCATTCCGCTGTCCTTCCGGCGAAGCCTGTAGAATAGTTCTCAGCGTTGAGACTTGAGGTGTGTCCGTAGGGGGCGCTCGGCAGCATTCGAACGGTGGTCGAAGCAACGACGGGCCGACGATGCGCTGCACGACGCTACGGGGCGGACTCCTGAAATCCTTGGGAAGGAACGATAAAATGATGAAGACCTGGCTCGCCGCCGGTGCGGTGGCGCTCTCTGTCGGCATGACGGCCTCCGCCGCCTATGCCGGTTCCGTGACCCAGCCCGGTGAGCAGGTCGGCCTTGCCGTCGGTGCTCCGCTCCCGGAGGGCATCTACGCCGTCAACACCTTCAGCGTCGGCTCCACCGACGTGCGCGGCGCCGCCGATGTCGGCGTGAACATCCCGGTCCTCGTGTGGTCGACCCCGTGGAAGGTGTTCGATGCCCGCATCGAGCTCGCCGTCGCCCAGCCGTCGGTGTTCATCTGGAACAACAACGCCACGCCCGACAAGTCGATCCTCTACAACACCTTCGTCGGCTCGTTCTTCGCCTGGGATCTCGGCTCGAACGTCGGCTTCTCGTACCTCATCGGCGCGTACCTTCCCGATGGCGGCCGTGGCCTCGGCGCCGCGTCGGCCTCCGCCACGATCCGTAACGGCTTCGCCCTGTCCTACACCGGCGACGGCTGGAACCTCACGGCCAACCTGACCTACGGCATCACCGTCGATCCGGTGGGCATCCACACCTTCCCGAACGGCCTGCGCGTCGGCTTCCCGAACTCCGACTGGCTCAACCTCGACCTGACGGCGACGAAGACCTTCGGCAAGTTCGAGATCGGCGCCGTGGCGTTCGGCTCGACCGACCTGCCGGTCAACCGCAACCAGGCCGCCTTCGCGAACTACCAGCGCGCCGGCCAGTTCGCCATGGGCGGCCTCATCGGCTACAACTTCGGCCCCTTCATCGCCCAGGCCTACGTCACCCGCGACGTCGTGACCCGCGATCAGGTCAACGCCCTCGGCTTCCGCGTGCGGACCCCCGAGGAGACCCGCGGCTGGGTGCGCTTCATCATCCCGCTCTACACCCCCACCGCCGTCGCGGCCGCTCCGGCCCCGCTGGTTCGCAAGTACTGAGATCCGCGAGCGTCCGGTCCGGCCTCCAGCCGGACCGTTCCTCCTCACGGACGAAGAAGCCGCCCGCCGTCAGGCTGGGCGGCTTTTTTCATGGCGCGTTCTCGAGGCGCGGTCGCGGCGGGACGTCGCAGGGTAGATCGCGCGAAACCTTTTCCGGGCGCGGGCCCGTACCGGCGGCAGCATCGCCTTGCGGCGGGCTCACCGATACGGAGAAACGTCCATGACCAAGACCGCTTCGATCAAGACCGCTTCGACCAGAACCTCTTCCGCGCGCCCGCTCGGCGCCCGGATCGCCGTGGCCGCCCTGGCGCTCGCCCTCGGAGCCGCGCCGGTCTCGGCCTTCGCCAAGAACCCCATGGTCGGCGGCGCGCCGATGTACGCGAGCAAGACGATCGTCGAGAACGCCGTCAACTCGAAGGACCACACCACGCTCGTCGCCGCCGTGAAGGCCGCCGGCCTCGTCGACACGCTGAGCGGGCCGGGCCCGTTCACGGTCTTCGCGCCGACCAACGCCGCCTTCGCCAAGCTGCCGCCGGGCACCGTCGAGACCCTGGTGAAGCCCGAGAACAAGGCGACCCTGACCGCGATCCTGACCTATCACGTCGTCCCCGGCGCGCTGACCGCCAAGGACCTCGCGGCCATGGTCAAGCAGGGCGGCGGGCAGGCCCTCCTCAAGACGGTGAACGGGGCCCAGCTCTCCGTCGAGATGAAGGGCAAGAAGGTCTACGTGACCGACGCCAAGGGCAACACCGCCGCCGTCACCATCGCCAACGTGATGCAGTCGAACGGCGTCATCCACGTCGTCAACGGCGTGCTCCAGCCCTGATCGGCTAATCTGGCCATCGCAACGCAGGAAGCCCCGGTTCCCGCGAGCCGGGGCTTCTCGCGTCCGGCCAGGGAGGCGGGCCTAATCCCGGATGAGCTTGCCGGTGTAGATCACCGGCCCCGTCGGCGATCCTGTGGGCGATCCGCCCGGCGGCTCCACGGAGACCGCGAACAGGCCCTCGCCGCTCCGGGCGATGCCGGGCGGCAGGCTCAGCCGGGCGGCATCGGCGCCGATGATGCCGAGGGGTTTGGGCGCCGCGCCCGCGTCCGCTCCGACATACCAGAGTTCCAGGCTCTTGCCGGAGGGCGCCTGCGCCGCGACCGGGCGCACCTGCGCGATGCCCGACACCGTGTCGACGCTGACGATGAGGGCCGGCGCCTCGCCTCCGCTCGTCACCACCGCGACATAGCGCGCCGAGCCCGGAGCCGGCAGCGGCCGGATGCCCGTCACCATCGCGACCGCAAGGCCGGCGGCGACGAGGCCGGCGCCGAGGGCGGCCATCCGCCAGCGCCCGACCTGCCGGGAGAGCGCCGCGACGCGGTTGTCGTTGGCCGGCGCCGGCCGGCTCCCGTCGAGGGCCCGGACGATGGCCTGCCAGACATGGGGGCCCGGCACCTCCTCGGGCGTTGCCAGCGCGAGGGGGGCGAGGCGCCGCTCCCAGGCCGCCACCGCCGCGCGCGCGGCGGCGTCGCCCGCGAGGCTCGCGGCGAAGGCGTCCCGCTCCCGCGGATCGAGGGTGCCCAGCACGTATTCGGCGGCGCGCAGGTCGCGCTCGGCGTCGTCGGCGCTCACGACAGGGACTCCAGGCACCCCTTCAGCGCCGCGAGCGAGCGGTGAAGCCAGGTCTTGATGGTGTTGACGGGCCGGTCGTAGCGCCGGGCCAGCTCCTCGCGGGAATAGCCTTCGCAATAGGCGAGCAGGACGCAATCGCGTTGCGCGCGCTCGAGCCGGGCGAGGCAGGCGTTGAGCGCATCCCGGTCGAGGATCGCGCCCTCACCGTCGAAGGGGTCGGCGATCCGGTCCAACCAATCCTCCTCCTCGTCCGCCGCCGGAGGGCGGACCTCGCTTTTGCGTCGAATCCGGTCGATCGCCCGGTTGCGGGCGATGGCGCAGAGCCAGGACAGGGGCCGGCCGCTCGTCGGGACATAGGAGCCGGCGCCCTGCCAGATCCGCAGGAAGACGTCCTGGAGCACGTCGTCCGCCGCCGCCCTGTCGCGCTGGATACGCAGGATCACGCCGTAGAGTTTCGGCGACACAGCGTCGTAGAGCGCGCGCAGGGCGCGCTCGTCGCCGTCCGCCACGGCGGCGATCAGCCGTTGCAGCGCCTCGTCGTCGTCGGCCGGACGCATCGCTCTCCCGGATGATTTCCCGCCGCTCTCGGTCGGCGGCCGTCGCGGGCGACTTAACCACCATTCGGCGCCCTGTCACACGCGTGCCCCACAGATGGCTCTGGAGAACCCCGTGACCGCCGCCGCGTTGATCGCGCCGCGCGTCGGGGCTATCCCGTCGCGATGACGGCAGGACATCTCGACCCGATCCATATCGTCGGCGGCGGGCTCGCCGGCTCGGAAGCCGCCTGGCAGGTGGCCGAGGCCGGCCATCTCGTGGTGCTGCACGAGATGCGGCCCGTGCGGCGCACGGAAGCCCACAACACCGACGGGCTCGCCGAGCTCGTCTGCTCGAACTCCTTCCGGTCGGACGATGCCGAGGCCAACGCGGTCGGCCTGCTGCACCAGGAGATGCGCAGCCTCGGCTCGCTGATCCTGCGCGCGGGCGACGCGCATCAGGTGCCGGCGGGGGGCGCGCTGGCCGTCGACCGCGACGGCTTCTCCGCCGCCGTGACGCAGGCCCTGGAGGGGCACCCGCTCGTCACCATCGTGCGCGAGGAGGTCGATGGGTTGCCGCCCGCCTCCTGGGGCTCGGTGATCCTCGCCACCGGGCCGCTGACGGCGCCCGGCCTCGCCCAGGCGGTCGCCGAGCTGACGGGCGCCGAGTCCCTCGCCTTCTTCGACGCCATCGCGCCGATCGTGCACCGCGAGTCCATCGACATGGGCAAGGCGTGGTTCCAGTCGCGCTACGACAAGGCGGGGCCGGGCGGCACGGGGGCCGACTACATCAACTGCCCGCTGGACCGCGCCCAGTACGACGCCTTCATCCGGGCGCTGATCGAGGGCACCAAGACGAGCTTCAAGGAGTGGGAGGCCGCGACCCCCTATTTCGACGGCTGCCTGCCCATCGAGGTGATGGCCGAGCGCGGTCCCGAGACCCTGCGCCACGGCCCGATGAAGCCGGTGGGCCTGACCAATCCGCACGATCCCACGGTGAAGGCCTGCGCCATCGTCCAGCTCCGCCAGGACAACGCGCTCGGCACCCTCTACAACATGGTCGGTTTCCAGACGAAGCTGACCCATGGCGAGCAGGTGCGCATCTTCCGCACCATTCCGGGGCTGGAGAACGCCGAGTTCGCCCGTCTCGGGGGGCTGCACCGCAACACGTATCTCGACAGCCCCCGCCTCCTCGACGCGACGCTGCGCCTGAAGGCGGATCCGCGCCTGCGCTTCGCCGGACAGATCACCGGCTGCGAGGGCTATGTCGAGAGCGCCGCCGTCGGGCTGATGGCCGGCCGCTTCGCCGTGGCCGAGCGCGAGGGCCGCGCGCTCGCGCCGCTGCCGCAGACCACGGCGCTCGGGGCGCTCATCGCCCATATCACCGGCGGGCATCTCCTGGCGCAGGACGAGCACGCGCCGCGCTCCTTCCAGCCGATGAACGTCAATTTCGGGCTTTTCCCGCCCCTCGAGAAGGCGCCGCGCAACGAGACCGGCCGGCGCCTGCGCGGCCCGGAGAAGGCGGCCCTGAAGAAGCGCGCCCTGACCGACCGGGCGCGGGCCGACCTCGCCGCCTGGATCGCGGGCGAGGCGCCGTGCGTCGCCGGGCAGGAGTTGTCACGGAAATCGGAGAGTCTCACGGATTAAACGCTTGAGCATGGCGTGGCTCGGCCCGAGAAGAGTTCCAAACCGAACCGCGCGCAACGCGCGGAAGGGGGGAACGTCATGGCATCCGATTCATCAGTGCAGGAAGGCTCCAAGGTCGCGGCCGTGCTCCGCGTCACCAGCGGCAACTTCCTGGAGATGTTCGACTTCTTCCTGTTCGGCTTCTACGCCACCCATATCTCGGCGGCGTTCTTCCCGGCGGGCGACCCCACCGCCTCCCTGCTCCTGACCTTCGCCACCTTCGGCGCCGGCTTCCTGATGCGCCCCCTCGGCGCTGTGTTCCTCGGCGCCTATGTCGACAAGGTCGGGCGCCGCCAGGGCCTGATCGTGACGCTGGCGATCATGGCGGCGGGCACCATCCTGATCGCCTTCGTGCCGGGCTACGCGACCATCGGCTTCTTCGCGCCGCTCCTGGTGCTGATCGGGCGCCTGCTCCAGGGCTTCTCCGCCGGGGTCGAACTCGGCGGCGTGTCGGTCTACCTCTCCGAGATGGCGACGCCCGGCAACAAGGGCTTCTACGTGTCCTGGCAGTCGGGCAGCCAGCAGGTGGCGATCATGGCCGCCGCCGCCATCGGCTACGGGCTCAACCATGTGCTGATGCCCGCGCAGATGTCCGACTGGGGCTGGCGGGTGCCGTTCTTCATCGGCTGCCTGCTGGTGCCGTTCCTGTTCTACATCCGCAGCTCGCTCCAGGAGACGCAGGCCTTCGCCGAGCGCAAGCACCGGCCGGAGCTGGGCGAGATCGTGCGCACCCTGTTCGGCAACGCGCGCATCGTGCTGCTCGGGATGCTGATGGTCGCGATGACCACGGTCGCGTTCTACACGATCACCGTCTACACCCCGACCTTCGGCAAGAGCGTCCTCAAGCTCACCGACACGGACAGCCTGCTGGTGACGTTCTGCGTCGCCCTCTCGAACCTGTTCTGGCTGCCGGTGATGGGGGCGCTCTCGGACCGGATCGGCCGCAAGCCGATCATGCTCGTGTTCTCGGCGCTGACGGTGGCCACCGCCTATCCGGCGCTGTCCTGGCTCGTGGGCCATGCCGGCTTCGGGCAGATGCTCGGCGTGCTGCTGTGGTTCTCCTTCCTCTACGGCAGCTACAACGGCGCCATGGTGGTGGCGCTGACGGAGGTGGTGCCCATGGAGGTGCGCACCGCCGGGTTCTCGCTGGCCTATTCGCTGGCCACCGCCCTGTTCGGCGGGATGACGCCGCTGATCTCGACCTGGCTCATCGACGCGCTGAACGACAAGGCCGCTCCCGGATTGTGGATGTCGGTGGGCGGCGCCTGCGGCCTCGTCGCGACGCTGCTCGTCTATCGCGGCCGGCCGGGGCGGGAGGCCGGCGCCGTGGCTCACGCCGGATCGCGCTGAGCCGCTCACCGAGCGGCAGGCGAACCCGGAGAATCAGTCCCCCCGGTCCCGGACCATGAGGCGGCGTCCGGGCCGGTGGCCCTCGTCGCCGGTCTCGCGGAAGCCGAGCTTGCGCAGCAGACCCCAGGAGGCGGTGTTCTCCCGCCGGCACTCGGCGACGAGGAGGCGGCGCGGATGGCGCTGCGCCAGCAGCCCGACGACGGCGCCGACCGCTTCCCCCGCGTAGCCGCGTCCGCGCGCCGCTCCGCCGATCCAGTAGCCGATCTCGATGGCCTCGAGGCTGCGCATATGCGTGCCGACGACGCCGACGAGGGCCGCGTCGGCCCGTTCGCGCAGGCCCAGGAAGACGTCGCGTCCGCGACGGGTGCCGGCGATGAGGGCGTGGGCGTCCTCCAGGCGGAAGCGGTCCGGCAGGAAATCGACCGCTCCGGTGATGGCCGGGTCGTCGGTGAGCGCCTGGACGTCGGCCGCGTCCGGCGCCGTCAGCGGGGCGATCCGCAGGCGCGCGGTCTGGATCGCGGGAAAGCCGGCGAGGCTGTCCCAGCGCGTGCCCCTGCGGAGGAAGGTGAGCATGCCCATGCCTTGCAACATGCCTTGCAAGATGTGGCGCGGGCCGCCCCGCGGAAAGGCACGTCCCGGACGCGCCCTCCATCCCGTCGCGGCGTGACGGACCGCTCCCCGCGTCAGGGGTTGCGGATGAACCGCAGGACCCCGGCGAGGCGCGGCCCCGCGGCGCCCGCGGGCGCATCGGACGGATGACGGACCCCGTCGTTGACCGGCACCTCGTCGAAGTCGAACGGGCTGAGGCCCTCCAGGCAGGCCACGTTGATGCCGTACTGGCCGGGATTCGAGCGGCGGCCGTGATGGGTGTAGATGCCGCAGCGCCCGCAGAAGAAGTGCTCGGACTGGCGAGTGTTGAAGCGGTAGACGCTCAGCGCCTCCCCGCCGGCGAGCACCGTGAAATCCTCCTTGGCGGCGGACACGACGACCGCGCCGCGCATGCGGCAATAGGAGCAGTCGCAGCGGCGGGCGCTGCGCAGCCCTTCGCTGAGGCGGGCCCGGAACCGCACCGTCCCGCAGTGGCAGGCTCCCTCGACGGTCTCGATGTCGCGATCCATGGGCGGTCTCCGCCGGGACGGGGCGCGGGCCTTTCGTCGCCCCGCCGCCGCCTCGGCAAGCGGCCCGCCCCGGCGATCCGGGACGGGCGTCTTCTCGCGCGGCTCAATGCGCGGGTGCGACCACCGCCGGCGGCTGGATCACCATCGCGCTGAAGGGGTGCACATAGGCCTGGAGCATCACGAGGCCGCCGACGAGGCAGGCCAGCACGATGGAGTGCCAGAACACGAAGCGCAGGATCTTGCCCTCCTGGCCGAAATAGCCCGTGGCGGTGGAGGCCACCACGATGGACTGCGCGTCGATCATCTTGCCCATGACGCCGCCCGACGAGTTCGCCGAGGCCATCAGGATGCCCGACAGGCCGAGCTGCTCCGACGTGATTTTTTGCAACCCACCGAACAGGACGTTCGATGCCGTGTCCGACCCGGTGAGTGCGACGCCCAGCCAGCCGAGCAGGGTGCCGAAGAACGGGTAGAGGATGCCCGTGCCGGCGAAGGCGAGACCCAGCGTGGCGTCGACGCCGGCGTAGCGGGTGAGGACGCCGAGAGCCAGCATCGCCGCGATGGTGACGAGCGAGTAGCGCAGCACCCAGATCGTCTCGATATAGGCCTTCACCAGCCGCACCGGCGAGAACTTCATGATGAAGCCCGAGATGATCGCCGCGATCAGCACGCCGGTGCCGGTGTAGGACATGTAGGTGAACAGGAAGACCGCGGCCTCGGCCTTGGGCTTCGCCTCCACCGGCGGCACCTTCATGATGACGTTGTGGAGGCCCGGCACCTCGTATTTCCAGGTGAAGATCGGGTTCACGATGCCCTTGAACCAGCCCGTGCCCCAGATGGCGACCACCACCGAGAGGATGATCCACGGCACCCAGGACCAGAAGATCTCCGAGGAGGTGGCCGTGCGCCCGCCCACATGCGCCTGCGGCATGTCGCCGGGCACGCCCGCGCCGAGCGCGACGGGGCGGGGCTCCTTGAGGTAGCCGATGGAGGGGTCGTTGCCGCGCAGCGCCGGGGAGGTCCAGGCTTCCTTGGGCTGCCAGACCTTCAAGAACAGCACCAGCGCGCCCATCGAGACGAGCGAGGCGCCGATATCGACGATCCAGGGGTTCACGTAGTTCGAGATCAGGAACTGGGCCGCCGCGAAGGAGGCGCCGCAGACCAGGATCGGCGGCCAGACCTTGATCATGCCGCGGAAGCCCGCGAACACCCAGATCAGCCAGAACGGCACCAGCAGCGAGAAGAACGGCAGCTGCCGCCCGATCATCGCGCCGAGGATGTAGGGGTCGTAGCCGGTGACGGAGGCGAGGCCCTGGATCGGCGCGCCGAGCGCCCCGTAGGCGACGGGCGCGGTGTTGGCGATCAGCGACAGGCCGGAGGCGGCGAGCGGCGAGAAGCCGAGCCCGATCAGGATCGCGCCCGTCACCGCCACCGGCGTGCCGAATCCGCCCGCGCCCTCGAAGAAGGCGCCGAAGGCGAAGGCCACCAGCAGGAGCTGGATGCGCCGGTCCGTGGTGATGCCCGCGACCGACTGCTGGAGGATGGCGAACCAGCCTTTCTCCACCGTCAGCCGGTAGAGAAAGATGACGTTGAGGATGATCCAGCCGATGGGGAAGAAGCCCGTCACCATCCCGAGGATGGCGGCACGGGCGGCGAGCCCGGTGGGCATGCCGAAGCCGACGATGGCGACGAGGAGCGCGATGCCGAGCGACAGGACGGCCGCGATATGGGCCTTCACCTTGCCGCTGGCGATCATCCCGAGCAGCGCGATGACCGGAATGGATGCGGCGAGCGTCGAGAGCCAGACGTTCCCGAACGGGTCGTAGACTTGATTCCAGGTTTGCACGGGCGCCGTTCCTCCGCAGACCCCCTCTTTTCGGGGGGCCTTTGACGCTGTGCTAGCAGAGCGAGGTGCCGGGCTCAACGCGGATTTATAATGATTTCAGAGCATGTTGGGCCGATCTGTCATTCCCGGCCCCGGTCCGGCCATGCCCGCGACGGCATTGAAACGATTCGCGTTTTCGCGCCGCTCTTTACCGCGATTTCATGAATGTGCGGTCGTATACATAGCGAAGGTGGCACGATCGGTGGACTTCCGTGCTCTGCAGGCCCTGGAATCGCCCGATCGGGCGCGGAGACGGACCGATGGCGCAGCGCAGGCGCGGGAGCTGGGGCGAGGGCGAGCTCTACGAGGCCCTCTGCCTGCTGTTGACGGGCGCCTGCTGCTGGATCGTGGGCGTGCATTTCGAGGCGTTCGCCGGGCTCAACGACGCCGTCCGCCTCTACGATCTCTCCGATCCGCTCATGCTCGTGGCGCTGATGGGTGTCGCGCTGTTCGCCGCCAACACCGTCAAGTCGGTGCGCCTGCGGCATGTGATGATCGAGCGCGACGCCGCCGCCGCGCAGGCCGCCGCGGTGGCCCGGCACGATGCCCTCACGGGCCTCGCCAACCGTCGCCTGTTCCTGGAGCGCGTCGAGGCGGCCTGCCGCGTCGCCGGGGCGGAGCCGAAGGCCGCCGTGCTGCTGGTCGATCTCGACCGCTTCAAGCCCGTCAACGACATCTACGGCCACGCCGCCGGCAACGCCGTGCTCTGCGCGGTGGCCGACCGGCTTCTCGCATTGCTGCCCCATCACGGCGTCGCGGCCCGCCTCGGAGGCGACGAGTTCGCCCTGCTGGTTCCGCTGGACGGCGGCAGCGACGGGCTGGCCCGCCTCGCCCAGGCGGTGATGACCTCCATCGCCCAGCCCGTCCTGTGGTCGGGGAACGAGCTGAAGGTGGGCGCCACCGTCGGCATCGCGGTGATCTCGACCGAGACGGGCGACGCCGAGTTCGTGCTGCACGCGGCCGATCTCGCCATGTACCAGGGCAAGAAGGACGGGCGCGGCACCTACCGGGTCTTCCGCAGCAGCATGGACCTCGAGCTCAAGGCCCGCGCGCGCCTGGAGAGCGAGCTGCGCGACGCCATCGAGAGCGGCGAGATCGAGCCGTTCTATCAGCCGGTGGTGGCGATCCCCGGCCGCGACCTGATCGGCGTCGAGGTGCTGGCGCGCTGGCGCCACCCCGAGCGCGGCCTGCTCAGCCCCGCGGCCTTCATCCCGATCGCCGAGGAGACGGGGATGATCGCGGAGCTGAGCTACCGCCTGCTGCGCCGCGCCTGTCTCGATGCCCGCTCCTGGCCGGCCCATCTCCAGATCGCGGTCAATATCGCGCCCCAGCAGTTCCTCGATCCCTGGCTCGCGGAGCGCATCCTGTCGATCCTCACCGAGACCGGGTTCCCGCCGAACCGGCTCGAGGTGGAGATCACCGAGACCGCCCTCGTCAACGATCTGGAGGCGACGCGCATCACGCTGACCTCGCTGCAAAATCTCGGCGTGCGCATCGCGCTCGACGATTTCGGGACGGGCTATTCGAGCCTCTACCACCTGCGCGAGCTGAAGTTCGACAAGCTGAAGATCGACCGCTCCTATGTCGACACCATCTCCATGAGCGAGGAGCGGGCCAAGCTCGTCGACGCCATCATCAAGCTGTCGAGCAGCCTGGGGCTCGTGACCACCGCCGAGGGGATCGAGACCGATGCCAGCGTCGACTGGCTCGCCGGCCAGGGCTGCGACTACGGGCAGGGCTACCTCTTCGGCGCGCCGATGCCGAAGGAGGCCATGGATGCGCTGATCGGGACCGCGCCGGCAGGGATTCCGGCGGCGTCGGTCCCCCTCGCGGCCTTCGTCGGCTCCGGCTCCCGCGCCGCCTGAGGTCGGCCCTTCGCTACCAGGAGCGCGCGCCGCGCCACAGCCTCCAGGCGCGGCGCCATCGCGGCGTCGCCACGACGCTGGCGAGGGGATCGTAGCCGGGCAGCTCCATCTCGGCGAGCCAGCCCCCGACCAGCGCCATCGGCAGGAAGGCCGGGCGCGCCGCCGGAGAGATCGTGCCGCGCGCCTCCTCGTAGGCGGCGAGATGCCGCCGCGCCTGCGCCCGCAGGTCCGCCGCCGCTCCGCGCAGGCCCGGTCCGCCGCGTCCGGTCACGATGTCCTCGCGGGTGACGCCGTGGCGGGCGAGCACGTCGGCCGGCAGGTAGACCTGCCCGGAGCGCGCGTGCCAGGGCAGCGCCCGCAGCAGCCCGGTGATGCCGTAGGCGACGCCCGCATGTCCGGCGGCGGCCGCGCCGCCCGGCTCGGTGCCGTCGCACAGGATCAGGGCGGCGAGCCGGAAGAGGGCCGAGGCGGTCTCGCCGCAATAGCCCTCGAGGTCGTTCAGGCTCGGCATCGGGTCGTCGTAGAGGTCGAAGACGCGGGCATCGATCAGATCGACGAAGGGCTGCCGGGAGAGGCGGCGGCGCACGATGGCGTCCTCCAGCGCGGCGGCCACCGGATTGGCGCGGACATCGCCGCGCGCCTCGCCCTGGAGGGCGTCGCGCCACCATTGCAGGCGGATCTCGCCGGCCATCGGGTTCGAGGCGGCTTCCCGCACGCGCGCGACGGTGAGGCTGAAGGCGTGGAGCGCATCGAGATGCGGGCGCATCTCCGCCGGCGCGAAGCGGCTCGCCAGGAAGCGGTCCGGGTCGCCCGCGCGCACCAGCGCCTCGCAATGGGAGAAGGCGAAGGGGAGACCCGTCGCGGCGTCCGCCCCCTGCCCTTTCGGCGCCCCCCCGCTCACGCGACGACGATCAAGGCGGCCGCGACCTTGCGGTTCTCGCCCGCGAGGATGTTGTAGGTGCGCGCGGCCGCTCCCGTCTGCATCACGTCGAGGCCGATGCCGAGATCCTTCAGCCAGGCCCGCAAGGGAGCCGGCAGGGGCACGATCTCCAGGCCCGTGCCGACGAGCAGGAGGTCGACGCTGCCGGCCGCGTCCCGCAAGGGCGCCAGCGAGGCGCGGTCGATCGCCCCCGCATCCGTCGGCGCCCAGGCGTGGATTCCCGACGGCAAGGCCAGGATCGAGCCGCGATGCGACATGTCCGCGAAGCGAAACCCCCCGTTGCCGTAGGCATCGATGGGGAAGCGGCCCGGAACGAAGCCGTCCGGGATCGGGCGATCGCCCATGGAGCGCCCCTACTCCGCCGCCTGCGCCACGCGCCCACCCGCGGCCTGTTGGCTCTTGGCGCCCGAGAGCATCAGGCCGAGATAGATCAGCACCGGGGTCGAGACGAAGATCGCCGAGTAGGTGCAGATCACCACGCCGCAGAGCATGACCACGGCAAAGCCCCGGATCGCCTCGCCGCCGAACAGCACCAGGGCGAGCAGCGACAGCCCCGACGAGATCGAGGTCATCACGGTCCGCGACATGGTCGAGTTGATCGATAGGTTGAGGAGATCGACGGTGGGGATGGTCTTGTAGCGGCGCATCAGCTCGCGGGTGCGGTCGAAGACCACCACGGTCTCGTTCAGAGAGTAACCGACGATGGTCAGGATCGCGGCGATCGAGGTCATGTTGAACTCGATGCGCGAGATGATGAACACGCCCACCGTCAGCACGATGTCGTGCAGCGTGCCGACGATGGCGCCGAGCGCCAGCTCGCGCTCGAAGCGGAACCACAGGTAGAGCAGCACCGCCACCACCGAGAGCACCACGCCGAGCGTGCCGGACTGGACGAGCTCGCCCGAGACGCGCGGGCCCACCGTCTCGGTGCGGCGGAACTCGTAATCGGCGTCGAAGGCGGCGTGCGCCTTGTTCATCACCGCCGTCTGGCCCTGCTCGCCGGCCTGGAGCGGCAGGCGCACCAGCACCGTCCCCTGCGTGCCGAGTTCCTGCACCTCGGGCTCGCCGAAGCCGAAGGCGCCCGCCGTATGGCGGATCGCGGAGACGTCCGCCGTGCCCGATTTCGCCTGGAGCTCGACGAGGGTGCCGCCCTTGAAGTCGATGCCGAAATTCAGGCCCACCGTCAGGAACAGCACCACGGTCGCGAGCGACAGCAGCGCCGAGAACGGGAAGCTGACGCGCCGGAACCGCATGAAGTCGAAATGCGATTCATCGGGCCAGAGGCGGAGCAGACGCATGATCGGTCTCGATTTCTTTTCGGACTTAAGCTCGCGCTTGTCCGGGAACGGTCGGGGCCCTTCAGAACGGCAGGGTCTTCGGCCGCGCGTAATTGTACCATAGCGCGATCATCATCCGGGTCAGGGTGACGGCGGTGATGACGGTGGTGAGGATGCCGAGGATGAACACCACGGCGAAACCCTTCACCGGGCCGGAGCCGAGGAAGAACAGGATCAGGGCCGCGATCGCCATGGTCGAGTTCGAATCGATGATGGTGGCAAACGCCCGGTCGAAGCCGGCTTGCAGCGCCGAGATCATCGAGCGGCCGGCCCTCTGCTCCTCGCGCATGCGCTCGTAGATCAGCACGTTCGAATCCACCGCCGTGCCGATGGTGAGCACGATGCCGGCGATGCCGGGCAGCGTCATGGTGGCCTCCAGCACCGACATCAGCCCGAGGATGAGGCCGACATGGACCATCAGCGCGATGTTGGCGAAGAAGCCGAACATCCCGTAGGTCGCGAACATGAAGGTCACGACGAGGCCGGCGGCGACGAGCGTCGCGAGCTTGCCGGCCTCGATGGAATCGCGCCCCAGGCCCGGCCCGACGACGCGGCGCTCGACCACGGTGAACTTCGCCGGCAGCGCGCCGGCACGCAGCAGCACCGAGAGGTCGTTGGCCTGCTGCACGGTGAAGTTGCCGGTGATCTGCCCCGAGCCGCCGGTGATGGCCGAGCGGATCACGGGGGCCGAAACCACCTCGTTGTCGAGCACGATGGCCATGCGCCGGCCGACATTCTCGGAGGTCGCCTGCCCGAAGCGCTGGGCGCCCTTCAGGTTGAACTTGAAGCTCACCATGGGCTCGTGGGACTGCTGGTCGAAGGCGGGCTGCGCGTCGGTGAGGTCGCCGCCATCGGCCATGACGCGGCGCTCGACGGGCACCTTGGCGCCCTTCTCGTCCTTGGAGGGCAGCAGATCGACATCGCCCGAGGGCGAATCCGAGAGCATGCGGAACTCGAGCTTCGCGGTTGATCCCAGAAGCTTTTCCAGCCGCTCCGGGTTCTGCTCACCCGGCACCTGGATCAGGATGCGGTCGGCGCCCTGCTGCTGGATCGAGGGCTCGGTGGTGCCGGTGGAATCGAGGCGGCGGCGGATGACCTCGATGCCCTGGCTGACGGCGCGCCGCGTGCGCTCGGTGATGCCGGCATCCGTCAGGATCAGGCGCACCAGCCCGTCGGGCTGGTCGGTGATCTCGAGGGTGCGCCCGCCGGTCTGGCCGACCAGCGGGCTGGAGATCGGCTGGGCGAGTTCGCGCAGCTTCGGCAGGGCCTTGGCGCGGGCGGCCTCGTCCGCGATGCGCACCTGTACGCCGCGCGGCACGAGCTGGATGCCGCCATCCGCCCGCACCTGCTCCTGCTGGAGGATGCGGCGCACGTCGTCGCGCAAGCTCTTCGCCTGCGACGTGACCAACTCGTTCTGGTCGACCTCGAGGAGAAGCTGCGAGCCGCCCTGGAGATCGAGGCCGAGCACGATGGCGCGGGTCGGCACGATCCAGTGCGGCACCCAGGACGGCAGCGACGCCATGAAGCTCTTGCGGCTCTCCGCCGAGAAGAAGCTCGGCACGGCGAGGCTGAGGCCGATCAGGATGATGGCCAGCGTCGTGACGATCTTGGTCCGGGAGAAGCGCAGCATCGGCGGGTTTCCTGTGCCGGCCCGCGTTGGGCTCGCGGGCTCGTGTCTTGTCGAGGCGGCGTGCTCAGGCCGCCTTGACCGGGCCGCCCTTGACGCGGACCTCGGAGATCATCGTGCGCACCACCTTGACGCGGACGTTCGGCGCGATCTCGACCTCGATCTCGCCCGCTTCGTCCATGGCCTTGACCACGCGCCCGACGATGCCGCCATTGGTGACGACGGTGTCGTCCCGGCGCACGTTCTTGACCATGGACTGATGGTCCTTGACCCGCTTCTGCTGCGGGCGAAGGATGAGGAAGTACATGATCACGAAGATCAGGACGAACGGCACCACCTGAAGGGCGATGTCCGCTCCGCCGGCGGGGCCGGCCCCTTGGGCGAAGGCGGGGGTGATCACGCGGGGGAACTCCTTGGGATGAACGGGCGCGGCCCGTCGGCGGCACCGGCGGGCATGGATCGAGCCTGTCGAAAAGCGCGCGGACTATAGCCACGGGCGACCCGAAAGCAACGACGCGCGGCGGTGCGATCGTGCCGCGCCCCGTCCCGGCACTCTCTTCGCCCCCTCCGGGCAGGGCCGCGCTCCCGCCGCGTCGGTGATTTCGGCGGCCGAAGCCTTTAAGACACCCCGCTTCGAGACGCCCCGCTTCCATCCCGCCCAGACCGGAACACCTCCATGACGGCCTCGCCCGACGCCACGCTCTCCACCCTGCTGCCGCTTCTGGAGCGCATCGCCACCGCCCTGGAGCGCGCCGCCCCCGCCGGCAGACCCGTGAGCGACACCAGCGCCGCCGACGCCTTCCTCTGGGGGCCGGAGCGGCGCCTGATCCCGGTGCCGAAGGTGTCGCGGGTCGAGATGGGGCTGCTGACCGGCATCGACCGCAACCGCGACGCGCTCGCCGAGAACACCGGACGCTTCGCGAGGGGGCTGCCGGCCAACAACGCCCTGCTCTGGGGGGCGCGCGGCATGGGCAAGTCCTCGCTGGTCAAGGCGGTGCATGCCGAGATCAACGCCAACCGTCCCGAGGGCGCCCTGCCGATGAAGCTCGTGGAGATCCACCGCGAGGACATCGAGGCGCTCCCCGACCTGATGGCGACGCTCCGCAACGACCCCCATCGCTGGGTGGTCTTCTGCGACGACCTCTCCTTCGATGCCGACGACACCTCCTACAAGTCGCTGAAGACGGCCCTCGACGGCGGCATCGAGGGGCGGCCGGACAACGTGCTGTTCTACGCCACCTCCAACCGGCGGCACCTGCTCGCCCGCGAGATGGTCGAGAACGAGCGCTCCACCGCGATCAATCCCGGCGAGGCGGTGGAGGAGAAGGTCTCCCTGTCGGACCGCTTCGGGCTCTGGCTCGGCTTCCACAAATGCAGCCAGGACGAGTATCTCGCGATGATCCGCGCCTATGTGGAGCGGTATGCCCTGCCCGTCGCGCCGGAGCAGCTCCGGGCCGAGGCGCTCGAATGGTCGACGACGCGGGGCTCGCGCTCCGGCCGCACCGCTTTCCAGTTCATCCAGGATCTCGCGGGACGGCTCGGGCGCACCCTGTCCTGAGGGCCGGGCGCCGCCCTTGCTTTCCGGGCGGCGCGCGTCCTTGACTGCGCCCGCGATTCTGGCCCGCGCCCGAGCGGGCGCATCAGCGGAGACGATGGATGAGCCTCTTCGACAGCATCAAGGGTTCACTCGGCGGCGTGCTCGGGGAGGCGGCGGCCTCGGCGCTGCCCGGCATCATCGAGCGGGTGGTGCCCGGAGGGCTCGAGGGGCTGCTCCTGAAGCTCCAGCAGTCTGGGCTCGGGGCGCAGGTCAATTCCTGGCTCGGGCGCGGCCCCAACGAGCCGATCACCGCCGAGGACGTCAACCGCGTGCTCGGCGACCAGCATGTCAGGGACATCGCGGCCAAGCTCGGCATCCCCGCCGATCAGGTCGCGGCGCTCATCTCGCAACTGCTGCCGGCCGCCGTCGACAAGGCGAGCCCGGAGGGCAAGCTCCACACGCCGGCCGCCTGAGCCCGAACGAAAGGCGGCGGCCCTCGCGAGCCGCCGCCTCGAACATGGGCCCGTCCGGCCGGATCAGTTGCTGGCGAGCTGCGACATCGGGTCGATGGGCGCGCCGCCCTTGCGGATCTCGAAGTGGAGCTGCGGCGAGGTCACGTTGCCGGAGGCGCCGGACTTCGCGATGGTCTGGCCGCGCTTGACCTTCTCGCCCGGCTTCACGTCCAGCTCGCCGTTATGGGCGTAGGCCGAGACGTAGCCGTTCGGGTGGCGCACCAGCACGAGCTTGCCGTAGCCCTTCACGTCGGAGCCGGCATAGGCGACGGTGCCGTCCTCGGCCGCCTTCACCGCCGTGCCCTCGGGCACCGCGATGTTGATGCCCTCGTTGCCGGACGAGCCGTAGCCCGAGATCACCCGGCCCTTGGCGGGCCAGCGGAACGACTCGGAGGCCGACGCCACGGAGCCGGTGCTCGCGGGCTCCTGCTTCTCGGCGACGGGCTTCTCGGCCGGCTTCTCCACGGGCTTGGCCTGCGCCGTCTTCACGCCGCTCTCGGTCTTCGTCTCAGCCTTGGCCGCCTTCTCGGAGTTCTCCTTGGCCGCCTTGGCCTCGGCGAGCCTGCGGGCGGCATCGGCCTTGGTCGCGTCCTTCGACGCCTTGGCGGCGGCGAGCTTGGCCTCCGCGTCCTTCTTGCGCGCGGCGTCCGCCTTCGGATCGGCCTTCGCCTCCGGTTTGGCGTCGGTCTTCTCGGCCTTGGCGGTCTGGCCGGGGCGGACATGGCGCTTGGCGGCGGCCTCCCTGGCCTCCTCCTTCTTCTTCGCCTCGTCCTTGCGGGCCTCTTCCTTTCGGGCCTCGGCCTTCTTCAGCTCGTCCTTCCTCGCCTCGGCGAGGTCCTTCTTGTGCTCGGCCTCCTTGCGGGCCTTCGTCTCGGCGATCCTGTCCTCGGCCCGACGCTCCTCGACGACCTTGTCGGTCTTCTTCTCGACGGCCTTGAGCGGCGCCGGGGTCGGCACGGTCCGCGTCGTCATCGCGGCGGGGTTCATGCCCGAGGCGTTGTAGACGGGGATGACGAGCTGGCGGCCCGGCGTCACCTGCGAGGCGCTGGTCAGGCCGTTCGCCGAGAGGATGGCGGACGCCGGCACGCCGAAGCGGGTGGACATCTGGGCGAGCCCGTCGCCCTGCCCGACGGTGATCGGGGTGCCGCCCTGCGCGCTCCAGCCGGGCGCGCCCGTCGAGGCGACGCGGGTGGCGGTGGGGAGCGGCGTCTGCGCGGCGCGGGCCAGCGTGCCGACCGGGCGCGGCGCGATGCCGGCGACCGGGGCGGCGAGCGCCTCGGACTGGATGCGGCCCGTGCGGATCGCGGGCGCCGTACGGGGCTCGTCCGGCAGGCTGCCGGTGGCCGAGGGCTCGTTCGACGCGAAGGGATTGGTGAACGGGTCGCCGAGGCGCGACGCGTCCGAGGAGCAGGCGGCGGCGGCGCCTCCGATGACTCCGACGAGGGCGAGCCGCGAGAGCGTCCTCAATCCCCGACCTGCAACGCGAACCCGCATCGATGCACCCGTCTGCCTGACGCAACTAACGCGATCATTCAAATCGGATTCAGGTTAAACAACCGTTTTCGACGGGCCGGATTTCGGGGCGGCGTTCACGCCTGTCGCATTTGGGAATCCCGTTCCGGGCCGTTCGCGGCCGCCGGGAGTGAACACGGCGATAACCGACGGGTGCGATGGTCGCCCCTCGCGAGCCGCGTTGCGTATCCGGCTCACGAGGATGACCGGCCCCGCCGTGCCCGATCCCCGGCGGCGGGGCCGCGCATCCGTCCCCCCGGCTTGGAGTCGGCCGCATATCCGGACGGAGAACCGGAAGCCGCGTCTTCTGAACGGCTCTACAGGATGCCGGCCCGCCCCGGCACCAGCGCCGGCAGCCTCAGCGGCGGCCCGAGCGTCTCGCGCAGGCCCCCCTCCCCCCGCTCCACCACGACGAGGCGGTTCCCCGTGGGGGCCGCGAGCGGCGCCGCGAGCCGGCCGCCGGGAGCGAGCGCCCGCGTCCAGTGCTCGGGGATGGCGCCGACGCCGCCGTTGACGAGGATGCGGTCGAAGCCGCCCTCCCCTGCGAGCGGCGCCAGCCCGTCCGCGTGCCGCACGGCGATGACGGGCCAGTCGCAGAGGAGGCCGGCGGCATCCTCCGCGAGGGTCGCGTAGCGCTCCAGGCTGACGATCTCCGCCGCCCCGAGCTGCGCCAGGAGCGCGGTCGCATACCCTGAGCCCGTGCCGATCTCGAGCACCCGCGCGCCGGGCGCGACCTCCAGCGCCAGCAGCATCGCCGCGATGGTGGTCGGCGCCGTCATGGTCGCGCCGCAGGCGATGGGCAGCGCGACGTCGCGCCGGGCCAGGGCGCGGTGGCCGCCCTTGGCGAACAGCGCGCGCGGCACCCGTTCGAGGGCGCGCAGGATCGCGGTGTCGCGCACGCCGCGCGCGCGCAGCGAGAGCACGAAGGCGGCATCGCCCTCCGCCCGTTCGAGATCCTCGTCGTCCTGGTCGGTTGCCCCGCTCACGGCCGCGACCCTCGCACGCGCCGCCATCCGCGCGCCAGGGGTCCTCCGCACGCCAGGGGCCCGGCCGGATCGCCTATCGCGAAAACGCCTGCGCGAAGCGCGTCAGGGTCGGCTCGTCCGTGAGATCGAGGCGCAGCGGCGTGATCGAGATGCGGTTCTCGGCGATGGCCTTGAGATCGGTGCCGTGGCCGGGCTCGAAGCGGGCCTTGGCGAAGGCGAGCCAGAAATAGGGGTTGCCGCGCCCGTCCATGCGCGCGTCGATGGCGAGCAGGTCCTGGTTGCGCTGCCCCTGCGCGGCGATCGCGATCCCCGCGACCTCCTCGGGCTCGCAATCGGGAAAGTTCACGTTGACGAGGATGCCGGGCTCGATCCCCGCCTCCAGGATCTTTTTGACGACCACCGCGCCGTGATGCGCCGCGCAAGTCCATTTGATCCCGGTGCGGCCGCCGGGCCCGTAGGCCTGGCTCATGGCGATGGACTTCACGTTGAGGATCGTCCCCTCCATGGCGCCTGCGATGGTGCCCGAATAGGTCACGTCCTCGGCGACGTTCTGGCCACGATTGACCCCGGAGAGCACGAGGTCCGGCCCGTGCTCCTTGAGGATGTGGCGGATGCCCATGATGACGCAATCGGAGGGCGTGCCCTTCACGGCGAAGCGCTTTTCGGACACCTGCCGCAGGCGCAGCGGATCGTTGAGCGAGAGCGAGTGCGAGACGCCGGACTGGTCGCTCTCGGGCGCCACCACCCAGACGTCGTCCGAGATCTCGCGGGCGATCCCCTCCAGGGTGGCGAGGCCCGGCGCGTGGATGCCGTCGTCGTTGGTGACGAGAATGCGCATCAGCGTGCCATGTCCTTTTGTGGGCCCTCGATCCGGGTGAGGCCGCCCATGTAGGGGGCGAGCGCGGACGGGATCGTGACGCTCCCGTCCGGGTTCTGGTAGTTTTCCATCACGGCGATCAGCGCGCGGCCCACCGCCACGCCCGAGCCGTTGAGGGTATGGACGAAGTCCGGGCTCTTGGCGCCCTTCGGCCGGTAGCGCGCGCTCATCCGCCGCGCCTGGAAGTCGCCGCAGACGGAGCACGAGGAGATTTCGCGGAAGGTGCCCTGCCCCGGCATCCAGACCTCGATGTCGTAGGTTTTTCGCGATGCAAAACCCATGTCACCGGTACAGAGCGTCATCACCCGGAACGGCAGATCGAGCTTCTTGAGCACGTTCTCGGCGCAGGCGAGCATGCGCTCGTGCTCCTCGGCGGATTGTTCGGGCGCCGTGATCGAGACCAGCTCGACCTTGTTGAACTGGTGCTGGCGCAGCATCCCGCGCGTATCCCGCCCCGCCGCCCCGGCCTCCGCGCGGAAGCAGGGGGTGAGCGCCGTGAAGCGCAGGGGAAGCTCATCCTCGGAGAGGATGCTTTCGCGCACGAGATTGGTGAGGGGGACTTCGGCCGTTGGGATGAGCCAGTGCTTGGGCGTACTGATTGCAGCATTCGCGAAAGCATCCGACCAAATCTCAAGGCCCTTGATGTCGTCCGGCGAGGTAATTTTTTCTAGGCGGAGGACAGCCTTATATTCGTCTGCGGCATTCGATATGTGCGGGTCTCTCGAAAGATCTCGAGCAAACTGGCTTAGTCCGACTGCCGCAAATTGATCCTCAGCAAACTTCGGCAACTGCGCCGTGCCGAACATCGCCTCGTCCTTCACGAGGATCGGCGGCGCGACCTCCAGATAACCGTGCTCCTGCGTGTGGGTGTCGAGCATGAACTGGCCGAGCGCCCGCTCCAGCCGGGCGAGCTGGCCCTTCAGCACCACGAAGCGCGAGCCGGAGAGCTTGGCCGCCGCCTCGAAATCCATGAGGCCGGTGGCCTCGCCGATCTCGAAATGCTGCTTGCCGCCGGTGAGCCAGGGGTGGGCCGGCTCGAAGCGGCGATACTCCACGTTGCCGTGCTCGTCGGCGCCCTCGGGCACGTCCTCCTTCGGCGAGTTCGGGATGGCGGCGAGCTTGTCGTCGAGCGCCTTGCCGGCCTCGGTCTGCGCGGCGTCGAGCGCCGGCCCCTCGTCCTTCAGGCGGGCGACCTCGGCCATGAGCTCGGCCGCGCGGGCCTCGTCCCTCGCCTTCTTGGCGGCGCCGATCTCCTTGGAGAGCGCGTTGCGCCGCTCCTGATTGCCTTGAGCCGCCGAGATCGCGCCCTTTCGCGCGTCGTCGAGGGCGATCAGCTCCGCCGAGAGCGGCGCCAGCCCGCGCCGGGCGAGCGCGTGGTCGAAGGCGGCCGGGTTGTCGCGGATGGCGCGGATGTCGTGCATGGCTCGTGTCCTCGGGCCGGCACGCTTTGCAGCATCGGGACTCGGGCGGCAAGGCTGGGATCCATCGCCTTCCTACCAGATCGCCTCATCCGGAGAGGCTGGCCGATCGCTCTCGTCCCGCCCTCGGCCTCCTCCCGAGAATCTGGCCGATAGGTGATGGTTCATATTTTCGCGACGCGTCGTGTGGGGAGTTCGGCGCTCGCGAGCCCGCCTCGCTCCCGCGCATGCCGCGCGTGGGTGGTCTCGGTCCAAACCATCGCGTGATCCCCTCGTCGCTCGCAACGACGACGGAATCACCCACGGCCGAGGCCGCCGCCCCGCTTGTCGGCCGGATGCTCAGGCGCCCTGTCAGGGGCCTCGAAGGTTCAGGACAGGAGAGCGGCCGACAACCGTGGGCGAGACGGCGGTGAAGGCCCGAAAAGAATCACTCGGCCTTGGCGGTCACGTCGAGCTTGTCGAGCACGGCGCCCGGCGAGCCGGCGGTGCTGAACTCGGCGACGCCCAAGCCGTTCGCGTCCTTCGCCCTGGCCGAGAGCGTCAGCTTGCCGGGCTTGGTCACGAACTGGCCCATGGCCGCGCCGATGGCCTTGGCGGAGGGCGAGTTGCCGAGGATCACCGGCACGCCGAGCGTGCTGGCGGTCACGTATTCCTGGCGCAGCTCGTCCGGCTTGAGGCTCAGCGTCTTCGACTGGGCCGCGATGAAGCGCTCGAACAGGCCGGTGTTCTCGATGCTCAGGTCGAGCGCCTTGGCGGTGGCCGAGAGCATGGCGAGCCCGGAGGTCGCCGCGTCCGGGTCGAACAATTCGGGCCCGATGCCGCCGATGGTGCCGGCGAGCCGCACGCTGCCCATGTCCTTGCCGGCCACCGAAACCTCCCGCAGCAGGACCTCTCGCTTGCCCTCGTCCCAGCTCGAATCGACCACCGCGTCGAGGTCGAGATCGCCGTAGCCGTAGGCGGAGAGGCCGCCGAGCCCCGGCACCGAGGCGACGCTGGCGGCCGGCATGGTCAGGCCGGCGAGGCTGAGCCGGCTCGATGTCGGCACGCCCTCGCGCGGAGGGCCGAAGGTCATGGTGGCGTTGCGCAGGCCGACATGGACCGGGGCTGCGGCCGGCTTGGCTGCTCCCGGCTTGGCGACGGGCGGGGCCGCCTTGGCGGCGCTCCTGTCGGCGCCCTTGGCGCGGGCGGCGCCGCGCACGGCGTCGTCCAGGGAATCGCCGAGGCGCTTCGGCGGCGCGGCCTCCGGCGCCGGCACGGGCGGGGGCGCGGGGGTGGGCGCCTCCTCGGGCGGAAGGTCGAGGCTCATGCCGTCGAGGGTGAGGGTGCCGATGGCGGGCGTCAGCCGCCGCATCGCGCCCTCGGGCACGGGAGCGTCGGGCTTCTTGGGGTCGACCACCGCGATCTGGCGAAGGGCCGCGACCGTCGGCGCCAGCGAGAAGCCGGCGAGCGTGATCTTCTCGATGCGCGTGCGCATGCCCCCCTTGGAGAGGGCGATGCCTTCCAGGGTGAAGCCGGTTTCGGAGGCGGCCGACTGGGCCTTCTGGCCGGCGGCCGGTAGCGCGAAAGCCATCCGGCCGATCTCGAAGGTCAGCGGCTCGGGGCCCTTTGTCTCGGCGACGCTGAGGCCCTTGGCCTCCACCGCGCCGGCCGAGACGCCCTCGATCAGGTCGGCCACGGTGGCGGCCGCCTTGGCGCGCTCGGGCCCTTCGAGGCTGTCGGGATCGAGGCGCGACAGCGCCTCGACGGCCCCCGTCCAGCCTCCCGGCACCTGCCGTCCGCCGAGATCGCGCCCGGACAGGGCGGCGAGCTTCACGGCGGTGCCCTTCTCGTCCGTGTAGGCGAGATCGGCGATGGACAGCGTGGCGTAGAGCGTCAGCAGCGGCCCCTTGCCGTCGCCGGGCACGCCGTAGAGTCGGGCCATGGCCGCGAGGTCGACGCCGGTCGCCGCGATCCGCCCGTAGCTCCCCGAGCCGGAGTCCGGGCCGCCCGCCACGGTGATCGCCGCCCCCGAGGCGGTGAGCTCGGCGATGCGCCCGGCCCGCACGTCGCGGGCCGTCACGTCGCGGTAGACGACGGTCTGGCGGGCATCCCCCGGCCCGGCATGGACCGTGCGCAGCTCGGGGATGGTCAGGCTGGCGGCGTCGAGCCGGGCGAGCCGCGCGGCCCAGGGCTCCGGCGAATCCGCCTTCAGGATGCCCATGAGGTCGTCCCGCGACAGGCGCGTGCCGCTCACCGTCACCTTGGGCGCGGTGAGCACCGTGGCGCCGAAGGGCAGGCTCACGTCCTGGAGGGTCACGTCCTGGACGGCGGAGGCCGCCTCCTGCGCCGGGGCCGGCAACGGCCGCACCGCCCATCCACATCCCGCCGCCAGGGCGAGGGCGCAGGCCGAAGCCAGGGCCGCCCGCGCCGCTTGCCGTGCCGTCTGGGCGCGGCCCTTCGGATAGGTCATGTGCGTGTACCGGATCTGACGCGTGCGGGACGGCGGCCGGTCGGGCCGTGCCATCCGTGCCGCATCCGCACGGGCGAGGCAATCGGACGCGCCGCCGCGCGGCAGCGAGCGCCCGCACCTGTCATCCGGGCGCAACGGATCGGGGGCTCTACAGCGAGAAGGAGGTGCCGCAGCCGCAGGAGGAGGTGGCCTGCGGGTTCTCGATCTTGAAGGACTGGCCGATGAGGTCGTTCACGAAATCGATGGTGGCGCCGGCCATGTATTCGAGCGACACGGGGTCGACCAGCACCGTCGCGCCGTCGCGCTCGATGGCGAGGTCCTCGTCGGCGCGGTCGCGGGCGATGTCGAAGGCGTAGGAGAAGCCGGAGCAGCCGCCCCCGTTCACGCTGATGCGCAGGCTGGATCCGGGGGGCTCGGCCCCCATGATTTCGTTGATGCGCCTGGCGGCGCGGGGGGTCAGGACGATATCGGCCATGTCCGGCACTCTGTCGCGGCGATTGCGGCGCCCGCTGTCCGAAACAAGATATGGGCGACGGGCCCGCGCCGCAACGCGGCGGCCCGCAGGGGGAGAATGCATGGACAGGCGGATCGGCTTCGAACGGATGCAGGCCCTTGCCCCGACCCGGTGAGCGCTGGCGCGCGCCCTACGCCACGGACCCGGCGGCGACCCGCGGCCGGCTGATCCCGGAACCGTCCTCGCCCACCCGCAGCGACTTCCAGCGCGACCGGGACCGCATCATCCACTCCACCGCCTTCCGGCGCCTCAAGCACAAGACGCAGGTCTTCGTGCATCACGAGGGCGACCATTACCGCACGCGGCTGACGCATACCCTGGAGGTGAGCCAGATCGCCCGCGCGCTCGCCCGCGCGCTCGGGCTCGACGAGGATCTCGCCGAGGCGCTCGCCCTCTCCCACGACCTCGGCCACACCTGCTTCGGCCATACCGGCGAGGACGCCCTCGGCGCCTGCATGGAGGCCCATGGCGGCTTCGACCACAACGCGCAGGCCCTGCGCATCGTCACCCGGCTGGAGCGCCGCTACGCCGCCTTCGACGGGCTGAACCTCGCCTGGGAGACGCTGGAGGGGCTCGTCAAGCACAACGGGCCGCTGCTGACGCCGGACGGGCGCCCGACCCCGCGCTACGCGGCGGACGGCATCCCGGCGGCCATCCTCGAATACGACGCGCTCCATCCCCTCGACCTCGCGCGCCATGCCGGGCCGGAGGCGCAGGCGGCGGCGCTCGCCGACGACATCGCCTACGATTCGCACGATCTCGACGACGGCTTGCGCGCCGGCCTGTTCGATCTGGCCGACCTCGCCGAGGTGCCGTTCCTGGCGGGGCTGCTCGCGGAGATCGCGCGGCTGCATCCGGGGCTGGAGCCCTCGCGCACCATCCACGAGCTCGCGCGGCGGGTCATCACCCGCTTCGTGGAGGACGTGATCGCGGAATCCACGCGCCGGATCGCGCGGCTCGCTCCGAGGAGCGTCGAGGACGTGCGGAACGCGGATGCGCCGGTCGTCGCCTTCTCGGACGCGATGGCGGCGGCGGATGCCGACATCAAGCGCTTCCTCTACGCGAGGATGTACCGCCATCCGAGCGTCGTCGCCGTGCGGGCGAACGCCAACGTGATCGTCGCCGACCTGTTCTCGGCCTTCCGCGAGGCGCCGGAGCGCATGCCGGAGGAATGGAGCGCGGGCCTCGCGGCGGCGCCGGACCAGAAGATCGCCCGGCGCGTCGCCGACTACATCGCCGGCATGACCGACACCTACGCGGTGCTCGCCCATCGCCGGCTCTTCCCGACGACGCCGGACCTGCATTTCAGCCCCGAGAGCCGGAGCCTGCCGCTCGCCGAGCCCTGACGGCCGGGCGAGCGGCGGCGGCGTCAGTAGCCGTAGCAGTCGTTGCCGTAGGCGCCGTAGCTCACCGGCGCGTAGCCGTAGCCGCTGCCGTACGTGGGGGGCGCGTAGCCGTAGCCCGAGGAGTAGCCGTAGCCCCCCTGGTAGCCGTACCCGCCGCCATAGCCGTAGCCGCCCCGGTAGCCATATCCGCCCTGGTAGCCGTAGCCGCCGCCGTAACCGTAGCCGGAGGAGACGGCGCCGGCCGCCAGGCCCAACCCCAAGCCGATCCCGGCACCAGCCAGGCCGTAACGGGCGCCGCGCCCGTAGCCGCGCCCGCCGGCATAGCCCCCGCGATATCCGCCGTAGCCGGCGCGGTAGCCGCCCGTGCGGTAGCCACCGCCGAGAGCGGCCGCCTTGTAGCCTCCGAAGCCGCGCGCGCCGTAGCCGCCGCCGTGGGACACGCCGTAGCCGCCGGCCGACCGGCCGCCATGACCGTAACCGCCGTGGCCGTAGCCGCCGAACGGGCCGGCCTCGGCGGCGGGAGTGAGAAGAACGGTCGCGCCGAGCGCGGTTGCTGCGAGAACGAGGGCCTTCATGGTGTCTCTCCACCGCACGAGGATCGGCGATGTCTTTTCAACGCAATCTTGGCCGCGTCCGTTCAAGGGGGCAGTCTACGCATCGGTAGTCCGGGCGGCCCCAACGAACGGTCGATCCGGCCCGAATCATCACGGACTCCGCATGAGCGACCGCATCCGCGACGACCGAAGCCAGTATCCGCGCCTCGTGCCGCTGACGACGCGCTGGGGCGACAACGACGTCTACGGGCACGTCAACAACGTCGTATACTACGCCTTCTTCGATACGGCGGTGAACGGCCTGCTGGTGGAGGCCGGCGTCCTCGACATCGCGGCGGGCCCGGTGATCGGGCTCGTGGTCGAGAGCGGCTGCCGCTACTTCTCCGCCATCGCCTTCCCCGAACGGGTGACGGCGGGCGTGCGGGTGGCCCGTCTCGGCCGCTCCAGCGTGCGCTACGAGATCGGGTTGTTTCGCGCGGACGACGCGGAGGCCGCCGCGCAGGGCCATTTCGTCCATGTCTATGTCGACCGGGGGACGCGCCGCCCGGTGCCGCTGCCGGAACCCCTGCGCGGCTTTCTCGGCGGGCTGCTCCCCGCCGCCTCCGAGCCGCCCCCTCCGTGACTCGCCTCCGGCGCCTTGCTATGCGGCCGGATGGTCCTCGCCCCTCCGGCCGCCCGTGACCGGCCGCGAACGAAAAAAAGCTGATCGAACCCCATGAACATCTTCGCCCTGTTCGAGGCGCGCGTGCGCGAGGCCCTCGAAGCGCTGACCCGGTCCGGCGCGCTGCCCGAGGGGCTCGACCTCTCCCGCGTGGTGGTCGAGCCGCCGCGCGACCCGAGCCACGGGGATCTCGCCACCAACGCCGCCCTGGTGCTGGCGAAGGAGGCCAAGGCCAACCCGAAGGCACTCGGCGAGGCGCTCGCCGCCGAGCTGCGCGGCGATCCCCGCATCGCCAGCGCCGAGGTGGCCGGCCCCGGCTTCCTCAACCTGCGGCTGGTGCCGGAGGTGCTCCAGGACGTGATCCGCTCGGTGCTGGCCGATCCCGACGCCTATGCGCGCCGGGCGCCGGGCAGCGTGCCGGGCAAGGTCAATGTCGAGTACGTCTCGGCCAACCCCACCGGCCCGATGCATGTCGGCCACGGGCGCGGCGCGGTGTTCGGCGACGCCCTCGCCAACCTGCTGTCCGCCGCCGGCCGCGACGTCACCCGCGAATACTACGTCAACGACGCCGGCGCGCAGGTCGACGTGCTCGCCCGCTCCGCCTACCTGCGCTACCGCGAGGCACTGGGCGAGACGGTGTCGATCCCCGAGGGGCTCTATCCGGGCGATTACCTCGTCCCGGTCGGACAGAAGCTCGCCGAGACCCACGGCCCAGCGCTCCTCGACAGGCCCGAGCACGAGTGGCTTCCGCTGGTGCGCGACACCGCCATCGCCATGATGATGGACATGATCCGCGAGGACCTGTTCGCGCTCGGCATCCGGCACGACACCTTCTTCTCGGAGCGTACTCTCCAGGGCGAGAACGGGGGCGCCGTCGCGGCTCTGCTCGACGACCTGCGCGCGCGCGGCCTCGTCTACGAGGGCCGTCTGCCGCCCCCCAAGGGCCAGTTGCCGGAGGATTGGGAGGACCGCGAGCAGACCCTGTTCCGCACCGTCGATTTCGGCGACGACACCGACCGGCCGCTGTTGAAGTCGGACGGTTCCTATACGTATTTTGCCTCGGACATCGCCTATCACCGCGACAAGTTCCTGCGCGGCGCCAGCGAGATGATCGACGTGCTCGGCGCCGACCACGGCGGCTACGTCAAGCGCATGCAGGCGGCCGTGAAGGCCGTCACCGACGGCAAGGCCAGCCTCGACGTGAAGCTCTGCCAGCTCGTGCGGCTGCTGCGCGCGGGCGAGCCGGTGAAGATGAGCAAGCGCTCGGGCGAGTTCGTGACGCTGCGCGAGGTCATCGACGAGGTCGGCCGCGACGCGATCCGCTTCATGATGCTCTATCGCAAGAACGACGCGACGCTGGATTTCGACCTCGCCAAGGTGGTCGAGCAGTCGAAGGACAACCCGGTCTTCTACGTGCAGTACGCCCATGCGCGCTGCCGCTCGGCCTTCCGCCAGGCCGCCGCCGCGCTGCCGGGCGAGGATTTTTCCCGCGCGTCGCTGCTGGCCGATTCGGACCTGTCGGTGCTCTCCGATCCGGGGGAGATCGAGATCATGCGCCTCATCGCGCAGATGCCGCGCGTCGTCGAATCGGCCGCCGTGGCGCACGAGCCGCACAGGATCGCGTTTCACCTGTATGAAACCGCAAGTTCCCTGCATGGTTTCTGGAACAAGGGCAAAGACTTGCCGCAATTACGGTTTGTTAATCCAACCGACCGAAAGTCGACACGGGCGAGGCTGGCCCTCGTCGAGGCTTTGACGAGCGTGCTCGCCTCCGGCCTCGCGATCCTCGGCGTCACCGCGCCGGAGGAGATGCGGTGAGGATTTACGCGTCGTGCGTATGAAGTGAGGGTGCTGCCATGACGAGCCCGTCGCGAGCGACAGTCGATTTCGAGGCCTTCGCCCGCGATCTCCAGCAGCCCCATCTCGCCCCCGAATCGGCTCCGCGCGCGCAGGGCACCGCTCCCGCCAAGGGCGACCCGCTCGCCGAGCTCGCCCGGATCATCGGCCAGGACGACCCCTTCCGCGCCCTGCTCGAGGCCCGCGACGGCCGCAAGGGAGCACAGGCCCGGATCGAGCCGAGCTTCTCGGAGGATCCGGTGGCCCGCCCGCTCGGGCAGCAGCAGGCCGCCTATGCCGCCCATGCCGGCTACCGGGAGCCCGCCGCCGAGCGCCACGAGACGCCGGCCGATGCCTTCGACCAGTACCTCGCCTCCGTCGAGCGGGATTATCACGACGCCCCGCAGCCGCAGCCCGAGGAGGCGCAGACGGCCGAGGACGCCTACGAGGGCCGCGCCCTCAAGCGGATCGCCCCGCGCCGCAAGCTCGTCTCGGTGGGCGCCGGCATCGCGGTGGTGGTGCTCTCGGTGACGGGCGCGCTGACCTATCGCGGCCTGCACCGCCACGGCGACGGCAGCGGCGGCGTGCCGATCATCAAGGCCGACACCGCGCCCCTGAAGATCCAGCCCAAGACCGCCGACGGCGTCGAGATCCCCGATCAGAACAAGCAGATCTACGAGCCCAAGGCCAAGGACGGCCAGATCCGCATCGTCAACCGCGAGGAGCAGCCCCTCGACGTGGCCCAGGCCGCGCGGGCGGCGCAAGGCTCCGAATCGTCGGCGGCGGTGACGCCCGGCGGCGGCCTCTCGGACGCCTTCGGCGAGCCGAGGCGCGTGCGCACGGTCTCGGTGAAGCCCGACACGCCGGTGCCCGCCCCGGCCCAGCAGCAGCAGGCCGCCGCCGAGACCCAGACCCCGCCGCCCGCGCTCATCCCGACGATGACGCTGCCCGATTCGAACCCGCCTCCGGCCGCTCCGGCCCCGCGGACGCGCTCCGTCCGTCAGGCCGTGCCGCTGCCGCAGGCCGCCCCGGCCCAGACCGTCGCCGCCCCCGCCGCCGAGACGACCCCGGTCGCCGCCGCGCCCGCTCCCACCCGCGTCAAGGCGCCCCAGCGCGTCGCCTCCGTGGCGCCGGAGGCCGTCGCCGCCCCGGTCGAGGCCCCGGCCACCACCTCGGCGACCACCGGCTCCGTCGGCGGCTTCTCGGTGCAGCTCGGCGTGCGCAACAGCGCGGGCGAGGCCCAGGCCGCCTTCAAGCAGATGCAGGCCAAATACGCCGAGCTCGCCGGCCAGCCGGCCCTGATCCGGCAAGCCGAGGTCAACGGCAAGTCGCTCTACCGCGTCCGCGTCGGACCGCTCGGCAAGAGCGAGGCGGCGAGCCTCTGCTCGAAGCTCCAGGCCGAGGGCGGACAGTGCTTCGTGGCCAAGAACTGACCGACCGACTGAGCCGGCTCCGTCGCCGCGCCGCCTGACTCATCCGGGCAACAGGTCCGCGCCGCGCGGGCCCGGAACGCCTCGTCCCGGCCGTGGGGCCTTGCGGGGCGGGGGCCGGCGGGCCGATTCTCCCCGCTTCGAGTCGCGCCGACCCCGATACCGAAAGCCCTCGCACAGAGTCCCCGCCGATGACCTCCCGTGCCCTGATCCTCGGTTGCGCCGGACGGACCCTCGAGCCCGAGGAAGCCGCCTTCTTCCGCGACGCGCGGCCCTGGGGCTTCATCCTGTTCAAGCGCAACATCGGCACGCCGGACGAGGTTCTGGCCCTGACCGACGCGCTGCGGGAGACGGTCGGGCGCGCCGACGCGCCGATCCTGATCGACCAGGAGGGCGGCCGGGTGCAGCGCATGGGCCCGCCGCATTGGCCGAAATACCCGGCCGGCGGCCGCTTCGGACGGCTGAACGGCTCGGCCGCCGCCATGGCGAGGCTCGGCGCCCGGCTGATGGCGCATGATCTGTCGAGCGTCGGCATCAATGTCGACTGCGCGCCCGTGCTCGACGTGCCGGTGGCCGGCTCCCACGACATCATCGGCGACCGCGCCTACGGCTCCAGCCCCGAGGCGGTGGCCGAGATCGGCCGCGCCGTGGCCGAGGGGCTGATGGCCGGCGGCGTGCTGCCGGTGATGAAGCACATCCCCGGACACGGCCGCGCCGCCTGCGACAGCCACCAGGACCTGCCCGTGGTCGATGCCTCTCGCGAGACGCTGGCCGCGCAGGATTTCCGCCCCTTCCGGGCGCTCGCCGACCTGCCCATGGCCATGAGCGCGCATGTGGTGTTCTCGCAACTCGACCCGGAATTTCCCGCGACGCAGTCGCGCGTCGTGATCGAGGAGATCGTGCGCGGCGCCATCGGCTTCGACGGCCTGCTGATGACCGACGACCTCTCCATGCACGCGCTCACCGGCCCGTTCAGGGCCCGCGCCGAGAAGGCGTTCTCCGCCGGGATCGACGTGGCGCTGCACTGCAACGGCGAGCGCGCGGAGATGGAGGCCGTGGCCGAGGGCGCGCCGCTGCTCTCGGGGCGGGCTCTCGACCGCGCGGCGCGGGCGCTCGCCCGGCTCGGGCGGGACCGGAGCGGATTCGACGTCGCCGAGGCCCGCGCCCGGTTCGAGGCGGGACTTTCCGCCGCGGCCTGAGCAACCGGCCGCATCATCCTCGCCTTGTGTTCGTTTCGCCCGGTCCTTAGGTTCCGGGCGATCATGGACAATGGCAGGCGCCGCCCCGGTCGGGCGCGTGGGCGCGGGAGTTCCCAATGGGCAGCATGAGCATCTGGCACTGGATCATCGTCGCCGGCATCGTGATGCTGCTGTTCGGGCGAGGCAAGATCTCGGACCTGATGGGCGACGTCGCCAAGGGCATCAAGGCTTTCAAGAAGGGCATGGCCGAGGACGAGACGCCCGCGCAGGCCGCCAAGCCCGCGCCGGGCAACGAGCCGGTGCGTACCCTCCCGCATGCGGCCGAGACGGCGCCCGGCACCGCCATCCCCGCGAGCCACGTCTCCCAGGCCGACAAGGTCTGACCCGGCGGGTGCCGGAAACCGATCGGGTGATGTAAGGCGGGGGTCCGCCCCGGATCGACAGGACCGACGACGACCATGCTGGACATGAGCTGGGGCGAGGTGATGCTGATCGGCGGCGTCGCCCTCATCGTCATCGGGCCGAAGGACCTGCCGAAGGCGCTGCGCACCGTGGGCCAGATCACGCGAAAGCTGCGCTCCATGGCCGGCGAGTTCCAGATGCAGTTCAACGAGGCGATCCGCGAGGCGGATCTCGACGAGGCCCGCAAGGAGGTCGACGGCATCCGCAAATCCATGAGCGGCATGTCGGGCTCGGGCTTCAACCCGGTCCAGACCATCCGCGACGAGCTGAAGGGCGCCATCGAGAGCCGCGAGGCGAAGGCCGCCGAGCCGGCGCCGACCGAACCGCCGCTTCCCGCGCCCCCGCTTGCAGACCTCGCCGCCGCCGAACCCGCCGTCGCTCCCGCGACGCGCGCCCGCTCGCTGGCAGACGCCGTGGCCGATCTGCGAGCCTCGGAGGCTGCTGCGGGAGGCCGCTACGACGTGCGCCGCCCCCCGGCCGCCCCTCCCGCCCAGGGCGCCTGAGATGGCCGCCGTGAACGAGGCGGACGAGGCCGAGATCGAGGCCTCGCGGGCGCCGCTCCTGGAGCACCTGATCGAGCTGCGCTCGCGGCTGATCAAGTCGCTCGCCGCCTTCGTGGTGATGTTCTTCGGGTGCTTCTTCTTCTCGAAGGACATCTACAACATCCTCGTCCACCCCTACGTCTCGGTGGTGGGCGCGGAGAACGCGAAGCTCATCGCCACGCATTTCCTCGAGCAGGTCTTCACCAACATCAAGCTCAGCGTCTTCGGGGCGGCGTTCCTGGCCTTTCCGGTCATAGCGACGCAGATCTACGCCTTCGTGGCGCCGGGCCTCTACCGCAACGAGCGCAACGCCTTCCGGCCCTATCTCGTGGCGACGCCGATCTTCTTCCTGCTCGGCGCGCTGGTGGTGTTCTTCCTGGCGATGCCGCTGCTGATCCGGTTCTCCGTGAGCCTTCAGCAGGTGGGCGTCGCCGGCGAGCCGACCATCGCGCTGCTGCCGAAGGTGGACGAGTACCTGTCGCTCATCATGACGCTGATCTTCGCCTTCGGCATCGCCTTCCAGCTTCCGGTGATCCTGACGCTGCTCGGCCAGATCGGCATCATCGACGCGAAGTTCCTGCGCGAGAAGCGGCGCTACGCCATCGTGCTGGTCTTCGTCGCCGCCGCGATCCTGACGCCCCCGGACGTGATCTCGCAGCTCTCCCTCGCGATCCCGATGCTGCTGCTCTACGAGGCCTCGGTGTTCTCGGTCGCGCGGGTGGAGAAGCTGCGCGCCGCGCGGCGACAGGGGGAGGGGCTGGAGCCTTGAGGTCGGCTTCTCCGACTGCTCGACCTCATCCCGAAGGCTGCCGATAAATCGGCGTTCCGTCTCCGGGTCCCTTCCGTCGAGGCTGCGGAGCGGGTTTCGCTCACGGCCGCGCACCGCTCAATCCGCGATGACGCCGGGATAGCGTGCCGCCAGCGCCGCGCGGGTCGCCTCGACGAAGGCCCGGTCGCGGGCCGGGCGCGGCACCGGAAGCCGCTCCTCGCCCACCAGCCGGGCGGGGCGGGCCGAGACCAGCAGCAGCCTGTCGGCGAGCCCCAGCGCCTCGGCGATGTTGTGCGTGACCATGAGCACGCTCATGCCCAGGCGGTCGACGGTGTCCGCCACGATGGCCCGCAGTTGCGCCGCCGCCGTGTCGTCGAGGGACACGAAGGGCTCGTCGAGCACCAGCAGGCGCGGATCGAGGGCGAGGGCGCGGGCGAGCGCCACCCGGCGCTGCATGCCGAGCGAGAGCGCGCCGGGATAGCGGTCGCGCCAGGGCTCCAGGCCGAGGGGCGCGAACAATCCGTCGAGGTCGCGCGCGCGCCGCTCGCGCGGAAGCGCGAGGCGCACGTTCTGCTCGACGGTACGCCAGGGCAGCAGGCGCGGCTCCTGGAAGACCATGCCGACCCCCGCCCCCGCCTCGCGCGGGTCCGGCGCGACGCTTCCCTCGTAGTCGCGGTCGAGCCCGAGCAGGATGCGCAGCGTCGTGGTCTTGCCCGCCCCCGAGGGGCCGATGAGGCAGACGATCTCCCCGGCCGGCACGCGGAAGGCCAGGCCCCGCACCGCCTCCACGGGCTCCGCGCGGCGCGAGCGGTAGACCTTTCGCGCGATCTCGACGGAGAGGACGGGCGGTTCAGCGCCAGCGTCGGACATGCGCGTCGATGGGCTGGAGGACGAGGGTGTCGATGGCGAGCATCACGCTCATGAACACGACGCTGTAGCCGATCACCGCCGTCACGTCGAAGAGCTGGAAATAGTAGTTGATGGCAAAGCCCACCCCGTTCGGCCGTCCGATCAGCTCGACCACCAGCACGATCTTCCAGGCGAGCGAGATACCGGAGCGCGCCGCCGCCACCGCGAAGGGCTGGAGCTGGGGGATCAGCACATGCGCCGCCCAGGTCCGGCGGTCCATCCGGTAGGTGCGCGCCATCTCCTCCAGGCCCGGATCGAGCCCGCGCGCGCCCTCGCGCATGATGACCGCGACGTTCGGCAGCTTGTTCAGCGCCACGGCGACGATGGCCGCCGTCTCGCTCAAGCCCAGCCAGACATAGGCCAGCACGGTGATGACCAGCGCCGGCGTGTTGAGGACGACGAGGAGCGGCGTGTCGAGGGCCCGGTCGGCGAGCTTCGAGCGGCCCAGCAGCACGCCGAGCGCCACCCCGAGGCTCATGGCGATGACGAAGGAGACCGCGACGCGCGCGAGCGTCACGCCGACATTGAACAGCATGCCGCCGCTCTCGATCTCGCGGACGACGAAGGCGGCGACCGCGCTCGGGCTCGGCAGGGTGCGCGTGTCGGCGATGGTCGCGGCGAGCTGCCAGAGGGCGACCAGGACGGCGAGGGAGACGAGGCGTGCGGCCAGGGCCATGCGGATCAGCGGACCCGCGTCGAGCCGCGCCTTCGAACGGACCTGTTCGAAGGTGTGAGGCACGCCCGTGTCACGGGCGGGAGCCCGCGCTCAGCCATTGCGGCCCGCGTCGAGATAGAGGTCGGGGGGCAGGCTCGTGCCGGTGCCGACGAGCCGCTCGCCGCCGAGCTTGGCCAGGGCCGCGTAGATGGTCTCGCCGTCGGCGCGCTCGACGCCGAGGGGCCTGCGCGGGATGCCGGCGAGGAAGTTGCGCTTCAGCGCCTCGAAGGTCGGCTCGTCCTCGGCCGCCATGAGCGGGCGCACCACGTCCCAGGCGGAGGGGTCGGTGGCCAGCGCCTCCTTGGCGGCGGCGGAGGCGCGGGCGAAGCCCTGCACCGCCTCGGGCTGGCGCAGCGCCTCCGCCGAGAACAGGTAGCCGATGAGCGTCACGGAGCCCTTGGCGCCGAAGGCGCGCATGATGTCGTCGGCGCTCACCAGCTTGCGGAAGCCCTTGGCCTCCAGCCGGGCGCAGTTGGTCCAGTAGAGCAGCGCCGCGTCGAGCTCGCCGACCTCGAGCTTCTGCGTGAGCAGCGGCGGCGCGCCGTAGGCGATCCGGGCGGCGGATTCGAGGTCGAGCCGGCCCGCCTCGCGTGCCTGCGCCCGCAGCAGGATCCAGTTCTTGTCCAGCGCGCCCCCGGCGACGCCGAGGCGCTTGCCGGCGAGGTCGGCGAGACCCTTGATCGGGCTGTCGGCGGGCACCATCAGCGCGCCTTCCGTGCTTGAATAGGGCACGAACTTCACGCCGCGCCCCTCGTTGCGGAGCTTGGCCGCCCAGATCAGGTCGCCGATGACGGCGTCGAGCTGGCCGCCCTGGAAGGCGATGCGGGCGGCATCCGTGCCGGCGAGCTTGACGGTCTCCAGGGTGAAGCCGTTGGCCGTGTCGAGGCCGCGCGCCTTGATGACGGCGGCTTCCCAGGAGGCGGTGCCGAAGGGCAGCACGCCGAGACGCACGGTCTCCCCCGCCAGTGCCGGGCGCGGCAGCAGGAGCGACGCCGCAGCCGCGAGAACTCCGCGCCGTGACAGCATGACGCCTGATCTCCCCGAACCGTGCCGGACCGATGTCGCCGTGCGAACGCGCGCGGCCCTCTGTCCTTACAACGTCCTTACGGGCTCGCGGTAAGGCCGTCCACCGCCCTCGAGGTGGGGCCTTTCCGCGCTCCCTCCCGCCATCCCCGGCGCGGCCGGCGGCCGGCCTTGCCTCCGCGCCCGGCGCGGCGCAGTTTCCCCCGTCCTGAACGGAGGCGGAGCGGACGGATGGCGGAGCGGCGCGAAGGAACCCTCGACGACGCGGCGATCGCGGCGCGGCTGAAGGCCGAGCTGCCGGAATGGCGCTACGAGGACGGCTGGATCCGCCGCACCTACAAGACCGCGAGCTGGAAGGGCACGCTCATGGTCATCAACACCGTCGGCCATCTGGCGGAGGCCGCCTGGCACCATCCCGACCTCACCGCCTCCTATGCCTGGGTCGAGGTGCGGCTGATGAACCACGCCGCCAAGGGCATCACCGACAAGGATTTCGCCCTCGCGAGGAAGATCGAGGAGGTGGTCGCCTGGCAGCCCGGCACCGAGGGCAACGGCCTCGAGGGCACGCCCACCGATCCCCGCTTCGCCTACATCAAGTACGACCGCTGACCTCCTTTTCGCGATTTCGCGGCGCGGCCTTTCTGGTCGCCGCGATGCTGGCGGGGCCCGCGCTCGCGGCGCCCGTCGCCGATGACGGCGTGGCCACGGCGCTCGTCGTCTCCGTCGACGTCTCGGGCTCGGTGGACGACGCGCGCTTCCGCCTTCAGATGGAGGGTATCGCCGAGGCGCTGGAGGATGCCGCCGTGCTCCGGGCGGTGCTCGGCAGTCCCGGCGGCATCTACTTCTCCATGGTGACATGGGCGGACGAGGCGAGCCTCGCCGTCGGCTGGCGCCGCATCGCGACGAGGGCGGACGCGCTCGCCACCGCCGCCGAGGTACGCGCGCTCCCCCGCCGGAAGGGCGACTTCACCTGCGTCGGGCGGATGATGTCCACGATCACGGCGAGCGTGATCCCGGCGCTCCCCGTGGCGGCCGACCGCGTGGTGGTCGACGTCTCGGGAGACGGCGGCGACAACTGCTCGGACCCCGACGCCATCCGCCAGCAGCGCGAGGCGCTTCTCGCCACGGGGGCCACCGTCAACGGGCTGCCGATCCTGGTGCCCGGCGAGAACGACGTGGTCGGCGCCGGCGCCTATCGCGCGCCGGGCTACGGCCTGCGCGAGATGCCGATCCAGGAGGACCGGCGCGTCGGCCTGGAGCAGTGGTACCGCGCCAACGTGGTCGGCGGCCCCTCCGCCTTCCTGCTGGCGGCGCAGGGCTACCGCGACTTCTCCCGCGCCCTGCGCCAGAAGTTCGTCATCGAGATCGGCATGCTGGAGAGCCCGTCTCCGCCGCCTCTGGTGGCCGGCCGCTAGCCGGGCTCCTTCACCCGGCGGCATTCGGTCTTGAGATAGGCGGTCTTGCCGATCTCCTCGCGCATGTCGGTGCGGGCGATGATCTCCTGCCAGCCGCTGGTGCAGCCGAGCTCGTTGGCGACCCGGACCTTGCGCACCTCGCTCGCCTTCTCCTCCGTGCAGGACTCCATGGGGATGCCGTTGGCGCAGACCAGCACGACGGCGATGAAGGCGTTCATGGGGCTCTCCGTCCCGGATGGCGTCGCGGGAGGATGGGGCGCGCGGGCGCGCCGCCAAGGTGCCGCCGGTTCAGGCGGCTCCCCTCCCCGGCATCTCTACGACGAGGCGGGGATCGAAGTTTCGGCCCTCCACCGGGTTCGCCACCCAGCGGCAGCGGCCGACGCGCCGGTCGTGGCCGGCGTGGAAATGGCCCGAGATCCAGATCTCCGGGCGCCCGGCGTCGGGCAGGTCTTCGAGGACCGTGGTGGCGTAGAAGGCCGGCACCCACCAGGGCACGCCGGGGGCGTCGCGGAAGGCATCCGCCGCCAGCGGGCTCGCCGGGTGATGCGTGATCGCGACGGTCGGGCCGTCATGGGGCCGGCGCAGCGCCGCGAGCAGCAGGGCGCGCTCGGTGTCGTGCGCGGCCATGGCGTCGGCCGGCCGCCAGGGCGTGCCGTCGCCCTTGCGGATCGAGCCGCGATACTCGCGCGAGCCGGTGACGGGATCGGTCATGCGGGCGGCGGCATAGGCGACGGGATCGCCGACGCCGTCCTCGTCCGGGCCGTCGCGCCAGCGTCCGGCGAGCGACCAGTCGCTCCACAGGGTGGTGCCGACGAAGCGCACGCCGTCGATCGCCACAGACTGCCCGCGCTGGAGCAGGTGGATGCGGCCGCCCGCCGCGTTGGCCCGCGCCACCTCCGCTTCCAGCGCCGCCAGGAGCTGCGGGGCGGTGCGGGAATCGCCGGTCGGGGCGTAGTGCTCGTGGTTGCCCGGCACCAGCACGATCGGCCGCCCGTCGGCCAGCGCCAGCAGCGCCGCGAGCCCGCGCTCGGGATGGCCCTCGTGCAGATCGCCGGCGCAGGCGAGCACGTCGAAGGGGGCCGCCGGCCTGGGGATCGCGTCGGGCAGGCGGCGCTCGAGATGCAGGTCGGAGATGGGGAAGAGGCGCATGGCGCTTCCCTAAGGCCAGCGCCGCCGGGGCGCTGTCAACGGCCGCCGCCGCACCCCAGATGAGACCTCGCATCATCGGACAGGACGCCATGCACGCCAGCCATTCCCTCGACGCCCCGGCCGCCCCGCAGATCGGGTTCGACGCGTTCCTCGCCGTGGACATCCGCATCGGCACCATCGTTTCCGCCGAGCCCTTTCCCGAGGCGCGCAAGCCCGCGATCAAGCTCGTCATCGATTTCGGGCCGGCCATCGGGCGCAAGAAGTCCAGCGCGCAGATCACCCGGCATTACCGGCCCGAGGCGCTGCCCGGCCGGCAGGTCGCGGCGGTGGTGAACTTTCCGCCCCGGCAGATCGGGAAATTCCTGTCGGAGGTGCTGACGCTGGGCTTCGCCGATGCCGAGGGCGAGGTGGTGCTGTTCCGCCCGGACCTCGCGGTGCCGGACGGGAGCCGGCTGTTCTGAGCGTCAGCCGCCCTCCTCCGCCCGCGCCGCCCGCCGTTCGGCGCGGGCGGCCTTGAGGATGTCGTGGGCGGAATCGGCGTTCAGCACGGCGATGCCGGCGGCGGCGGCGAGGTCCGGCCAGGGCGAGGGATAGGCCGCCGTCGCCAGTCCCGCCGCGATGATCGCGAGATTGGCGTAGGCGTCGTTGCGGGCGGAGAGATAGGCGGCCTTCGTCAGGCTGCCGGCGCCCTCGCGGTGGCGGGCGAGCATCGCCGCGCAGGCGAGGTTGACGGCGAGCGCCCCGAGCCCGGTGAGCGCCAGCGGCACGGGAGCCGGCGGGCTCAGGTCCGAGAACTTCTCGTAGGCCGCGTAGGCGGTCGCCAGCGCCGGCACCAGCAGGATGCCGGCGAGCAGCGTGCCGAGCCGGGCCCGGTTGCGCGCGCTCCAGCCGAGGCCGGCGAAGATCAGCAGGTTGATCGCCGCGTCCTCGAGGAAGTCCAGGCTGTCGGCGATGAGCGCCACCGAGCCGATGGCGAGCGCCACCGCGATCTCGACGCCGAAATAGGCGAGATTCAGCCCGGCGACGCGGGCGACCACGGGGCGCAAGCGCGGCGTCGGGGCGGGACGGTTCGACAAGGCTCTGGTCCCTTTCCACGGAACGGGGGCGTCTTGCCGGGGGCCGCTCACCCTGTCGAGGGCCTGCATACTGGATTTGCGCCGCCGGCTGTGCGAGGCGGGGCGGGAGGACGCCGCATCGCATGCGGACGGACGGGACCGGGAGAGCTACGATGTTGCCCGAACTGCGTATTTTGTATTTCGAAGACTTGGAGGTCGGGCTCTCCGAGACGCTCTCGAAGGTCATCGCCTCCTCCGACGTGGTGGGCTTCGCCGAGATCACCGGCGATCGCAACCCGATCCACCTCTCCGAGCATTTCGCGGCGCGCACGCCCTTCGGCACCCGCATCGCCCACGGCCTCTACACCGCCGGCCTGATCTCGGCGGTGCTCGGCACCCGCCTGCCGGGGCCGGGGGCGGTCTATATCAGCCAGACCCTCAACTTCCGCGCGCCCGTGCGCATCGGCGACACCGTCGACGTCACCGTTACCGTGGCGGAGCTGGTGCCCGAGCGGCGCCGGGCGCGGCTCTCCTGCACCTGCTCGGTGGGCGGCGAGGTCGTGCTCGACGGCGAGGCCCTGGTGAAGGTACCGAAGAAGGAAGAGGCCGATCCGCTCGCGGTGCGCATGGGCGGCCGTCCGGGCGCGTGAGCTCGCCGCCGGTCGCCATCGACGACCCCGCCGATCCGAGGCTCGCGCCCTACGCCGCCATGCGCGAGCGCGACCTCGTCGGCCGGGAGGGCCGCTTCGTGGTCGAGGGCGAGGTGGCGCTGCGGCTGATGCTGTCGCCGCGCGCGCGGTTCCGGCTCGAATCGGTGCTGCTGGCGCCCGAGCGGCTTCCGGCGCTGCGCGAAGCCCTCGACGCCGTGGGGGCGCCGGTCTACCTCGCCGGCAAGCCGGTGATGAGCGCGGTGACGGGGTTCCCGATCCATCGCGGCGTGCTCGCCATCGGCCTGCGCGGCGAGGAACCCCGCGCCGCCGATCTCATCCCGCCGGCACCCGCGCCGGCCCTGGTGCTCGGCCTCGCCGGATTGTCCAACCACGACAATGTCGGCGGCCTCTTCCGCAACGCCGCCGCCTTCGGCGCCGATGCCGTGCTCGCCGACGCCGCCACCTGCGATCCGCTCTACCGCAAGGCGATCCGCGTCTCCTCCGGGGCGGCGTTGGTCACGCCCTTCGCGCGCATGGACGAGGATTGGGCCGAGTTCGCCCGCGTCCACGACCTCGCGCCGCTGGCGCTCAGCCCCGCCGGCGCGGAGGAGATCGAGGCGCTCCCGCCCCTGCCCCGCGCGCTGGTCCTCGTCGGCGCGGAGGGGCCGGGCCTTCCGCCGGGCCTGATCGCGCGGATGCGCGGCGTGCGCATCGCCATGAGCGGCGGCTTCGATTCCCTCAACGTCGCGACGGCGGGCGCCATCGCGCTGCATCACCTCGCCCGTGTCGCCGGGCGCGGCATCGCGTGAGTTCAGCCGCCGGTCTCGCCGAAAATCCACGCCGCCGTGCCGGCATCCGCCCCGGCGACGGGCAGGTGCAGGACGATCGGCGTCTCGTAGGGGTGGCGGGCCTTCAGCGCCGCCGTCAGCGCGTCCGCCAGCCCCTCGCGGGTCTTGAGGATGGCGACGACCTCCTCGCCGCGCTCGACCGCGCCCTTCCAGGCATAGACCGAGCGCATCCCCGGCAGCACGTTCACGCAGGCCGCGAGCCTGTCGCGCACCAGCGCCTCGCCGATGGCGAGCGCGGTCTCGGCATCGGGAAAGGTGGTGTAGACGAGGAGCGGACGCTCCATGCTATGCCTCCGGCTGCGCGGTCTCGCGGTGCCTCCGGCCCGTCGCGGCCGGGCATGAGACGCACGCGGGGCTTCCGCGTCAACGGGGCGGAGCCCGGATAGCAGCATGGCGCGGCGCTTCCACAAGATCGCCTTCGTGGCGAGCCCGACGCCGGGCTCTCGCGAGTCCGCCGCCGCGCTGATGCGGCGCTACGACCACGTCGCTCCCGAGGACGCGGACGTGGTGGTGGCGCTCGGCGGCGACGGCCTGATGCTCCAGGTGCTGCACCGCTTCATGGCCTCGGGCAAGCCGATCTACGGCATGAACCGGGGCACGGTCGGCTTCCTGATGAACGAGTTCCGCGAGGACATGCTGATCGAGCGCCTGGAGGCGGCGCATCGCAGCGTCATCCATCCGCTCATCATGGAGGCCGAGGACGTCGAGGGCCGCCGGCACACCGCCCAGGCGATCAACGAGGTCTACATGCTGCGCCAGACCCACCAGACCGCGAAGCTGCGCATCGCCGTCGACGGGCACGAGCGCCTGCCCGAGCTGATCGCCGACGGGGTGCTCTGCGCCACCCCCGCCGGTTCCACCGCCTACAACCTCTCGGTCGGCGGCCCGATTCTGCCGCTGAACGCCCAGCTCCTGGCGCTGACCCCGATTTCCGCCTTCCGCCCCCGGCGCTGGCGCGGGGCCCTGCTGCCGAGCTACGCCCATATCCGCATCGAGGTGCTCGACCCGGACCACCGCCCCGTGGCGGCGGTGGCCGACCACACCGAGTTCCGCCGGGTGCGCTGGGTCGAGACCCGCCTCGATCAGGCCACCGACCTCGTCATCCTGCACGACCCCGGCCACAGCCTCGACGAGCGGATCCTGCGGGAGCAGTTCGGCTGAGGCGCGGTCACGCCGCGAGCCGCAGCCGCTCCGGCCGGTAGCTCGCCACCAGCGCCTCGGGGATCGTGTCGAGGGCGGCCGCCTCGGGCACCGGCTCGGGGGCCGGTGCGGGGGCGATGGCGATCCCGGCCGCCGCCGCCGCTTCCAGGGCGCGCATGCGCTCGGCATGGAAGCTGTCGAGGAGCGCATCCGGGAGCATGTCGAGGATCGCGTCGAGCTCGGCGAGATCGAGGGAGGCGGTGGCCGCCTCCGGCGCGGGTTCCTCCGCGACCGTCTCCGGCACGGCCGGGGCGGCGGCGGGCGCCTCCGCTTCCGGCAGCTCCAGCCGGGCCGCAGCCGCATGCTGCGGGAGCGCCTCCGGCACGGGCTCGGGCATGGCCGCCTCGGCCCGCGCGGCCTCCTCGGCGGCGGCCTTCCCGGCCATGGCGCGGGTGAAGTCCCTGGCCTCCTCGCGGGCGGCCTCGACCTCGTAGCGGGTCAGCAGCGCCATGATCCCCTGCGCCTCGGCATAGGGCATGGTCTCGCAGGCGGTAAGCGCCCGCTCGATCATCCGCCGCGACAGGGCGGCGCCTGCGAGTGTGCTGGCCCCCGTCGTGGACTCGCGCCAGGCGTCGAGGGCGGCGGCGAAGGCGGGAAGCAGGATCTCCGGCAGGCCGGCCCGGCGGTGGAGCGCGGAAAACCCCCGCGCCTCGCGCATCAGGTCCCCGGCGCGGGCGGCCTCCAGCCCGGCGAGATCGGCCATCGCGGTTTCCGCGAATCCCATGGCGCCCGAGAGCACCGCCCGCAGGATCAGCCCGGCATTGAGCTGCCCCGTGGCGCGCAGGTGGCGCACGACCCGCGCGACGGCGCCAGGGCCGGCATCCGCGCAGATGTCGAGCACGGCGCGCTCGTTCGCCTCGCGGCTCAGGCGCTCGCCGCGCTCGGCCGAGAGCCAGCCGCAGCCGGTGACGAAGCCGGTGAGCGAGCGTGCCAGCCCGGCGGCGACGGCGTGGCGGACTTCGAGCGGCAGGCCGGGGCGGGCGAGGAGCGCCTCGCGCAGGGTGGCGTCGGCGCCGTGGCGCTCGACCATGCGCAGCAGCCGCCCGGTGGTGATCTGCGCGGTGGTGTTGGCGGCGAGCAGCGCCAGGGTCTCGGGGCCGGCGATCTCGGCCAGCGCGCCGGCCACGGCGTACGACAGGTGGTGGCGGCCGGCGATGGCCGCGCGCGCGCCCTCGCAGCCCATGGCGGCGGCGTCCACGAGATCGGCGTCGGTGAGGATGGGCGAGCGCGACAGGATCAGGCAGGCGATCTCCGGCTGGTCGGAGGCCAGCGCCACGGCGACTGGGCGCGGCGTGCGCTCCGAGCCGGCGCAGGCCTCGGCCAGCGCCCGGCGCACCAGCGGCGAGGGATCGTCGAGCAGCGCCAGGATCGCGGTCTTGGCCTCCCAGGCCGCCTCCGGCCCGAGATTGCCGTGGAGATAGGCCCGCGCCAGCGCGGAGGCCGCCTCCGCCCGCCGTCCGGCCGAGGAATGCTGCGTCCAGGCGAGGAACTGGCGGATGATCATTTGCCGCTCCGGATCGTGAACTGGGAGAGGTCGAGGGGAAGCGCCCCCGCGCCGGCCGCGACGCGGGTCGCGGTCTTCGCGGAGGGCGAGGCGGAGAACTCGATCGGCCGCTGCGGCGGCAGGGGGGCGCCCACCAGGGCGAGGCCGCTCGTGGGCGTCGCCACCGAGCCGGTGGCCTCGACATCCGTGGATGCCGTATCGGAGGCGCCCGTCGCGGCGGCGTCGGAACGCGGGAAATAGGTCGGGGCGGCGCGCGTCGGCTGCACCGTGGCGCGGCCCTGCCAGAGCTTCGCCACCCCGTCCGAGACCGCGCCCTGCCGCCTATCGGTCTGGAACAGGGAGCGCAGGTCGCCGCCCAGCGACGCGTAGGCGGTGGTTCCCTCTGGGATCGCGGTGAGGTCGCTCGCCGGGGCGCTCGACCGGCCGGAGGCGGCGGCCGACAGGCTGGCATAGAGCTCGGCCGAGCTGCGCGGGCGCCCCGAGCGGTCGTAGAACAGGCTGCGGTTGGCGGCGGCCGCCTCCGGCAGGTCGAGGGCGGCGGCGCGGGCCGGGCTGCCCTGGGCGGAGGAGATCAGGGTCGTCGCGCCCTTCGCGCCGAGCACATGGGCGGCGTAGAGGTCGCCGGAGGTGGGCTCGCGGCCGAGGCTGGCCGAGAGGCTGTCGCGGTTCTTCTGGGTGAGCGCGCCTGCGAGCGCCGCCGAGACCTTCGGATCGCGCCGCAGGTCGAGGATCGCCTGCTTCGCAGACGGGTCGGAGACCGTGTAGGTGCCGTCCGATTTCGCGGTGATGGCGTCGGCGTAGGAGGACAGCCCGAGGCTCGGGCCGGCGCTTTTCATGGTGCCGAGCCAGGTCTGCTCGATGAACTGGAAGAGCCCGGTGGCGCTGGAGGTCGCGGCCTTCGCGGCGGGGTCGAGGGAGGATTCGCGCTGCGCCGTGGCGAGCAGGTAGTCGAACCCGACCCCGCTCGACTGCGCGCCCTGCCGGATCGCCTCGATCACGCCGGCGGGGGCGCTGGCGGTCCGCGCGGCCGTCGCGGCGGCGGCGCCTTGAGAGGCGTCCTGGCTACCGGCGGAGGGCGTGGTGAACAGGAACATGAACCGTCCGACGGGCAGACGCCGCCCGTCGCCCGGCCGGCGCGAGGCGAGCCAGAACGCGCTCCCTCAAGGCACCGATCCTGTTGCATTTATGGTAAAGGAAGGCTGAAGGCGGGGCCCTTACCGACTGCGCGACCGGAGGGGGCCGATGAAATACGCCACCGTCTTCGACGCCTCCTCCGCCGATGGACGACACGTCCTCCCCCTGCTCGTCGGCATCGGCCTGACGCTCCTCGGCGCCTGCCTGGCGTTCCGGCCGGAATGGCTGGAGCGGCTGGGCTTTCCGAAGCCGCTGCCTCATCGCGCCTTCGGCATGTCCTTCTGCCTGTTCGCCGCCTTCCACACGCTCGTCACGCAGACCGCGATCTGGCGCAGCGGCGCCGATGCCGGGGCGGCCGTCACGAGCAACCGCTGCCGGACGGTCGAGGGCCGCGTCGCGCATTTCCATCCGATGCCCTACGCGGGACACGACAAGGAGCGCTTCGAGGTGAACGGCGTTCCGTTCGCCTACTCGGACTATCTCATCTCGGGCGGCTTCAACACCAGCGCCTCGCACGGAGGCCCGATCAGGGAGGGGCTCCCCGTCCGCATCTGCCATCTCGACGGACTCATCGTCCGGCTCGAGATCGCGTCCGAGTGAGAGGGCGCCTCAGCCGCTCTTCGGCCGCCGCATCTCGAAGCGGTTCTCGGGCGTCACGGAAAAATAATCGAAATAGCCGCCGCGCATGATCGGGCGCATGGCGGCGGTGTCGACGAGGCCGTCCACCACGAAGCGGTCGTCCACGTAGATCGAGACCACCTGGCCGATCACCAGGAAGTTCGCGGCCTCCCCGCCGCCGAGCGGCGTGAGCGGCACCGTCTGGAGCCATTTGCACTCGATCGCCGCCGGCGCGTCGGCGACGCGGGGCGGACGCACGAGGCGCGAGGGCGCGGTCCTCAGGCCCGCGTGGTCGAACTCGCTCACCCCCCTCGGCAGCGGGGCGGAGGAGGCGTTCATCGCCTCGCGCAGGTCGTGGCCGGCGAGGTTGCAGACGAACTCGCCGCCCTCCTCGGCGAAGGTCATGGCATCCTTCCGGCCCGAGGAGGAGAAGGCCACCATGTCGTCGGCCACCGCGTTGAAGAACGAATAGGGCGCGAGGTTGAGGGCGCCGTCCCGGCTCATGGCGCTGATCCAGCCGATGGGCCGGGGCGCCACGATGGCCTTGAGGGGGTTGTGCGGCAGGCTCTTCCGGTCGGGGCCGTAATGCATGGACGCCTCCCTCAGAGGTAGGTGACGATCTCGGCGAGATCCGGCCGGGGCCGGTCGGAGGGCACCTCCGCCGCGCGCCCGATATGGACGAAGCCGGCGAGCTTCTCGGTGGGCGCCAGGCCGAGCGCGTCGAGCACGCGCCGGTCGTAACCGAACCACTCGGTGAGCCAGGCCGTGACGAAGCCCGAGGCGTTGGCCGCGACGACGAGGTTCATCGCCGCCGCGCCCGCCGAGAGCACCTGCTCCCAGTCCGGGATCTTGATATGCGGGCCGGCGCGGGAGACCAGCGCCACCACGGTCGGGGCGTGGGCGAGGCGGGCGCGCTCCATCTCCAGGCGCTTGGCGTCCGCTTCCGGGTGGTCGGCGGCGTAGGCGGCCGCGATCACCTCGCCGATGCGGGCGCGCGCCTCGCCCTCGATGACGATGAAGCGCCAGGGCGCGAGCTTGCCGTGGTCGGGCACGCGGGCGGCGATCGCGAGGATCGCGTCGAGCTCCGCGCGGGTCGGGCCGGGCCCGCTCATCAGCATCGGCGGCACCGAGCGGCGGGCGCGCAGGAGGTCGAGGGTGGGGTTTTGGGCAGGTGCTGTCATGAGGCCGATATGGGAGCTTGCGGGCGCCGGGACAGCCGTCGCGGCCTTGCGGGCGCCACGGTCGCGGTCCACAGCGGGGCATGGCGCCTGCGCGGCGGCTTGGCAATGCGTGCCGCAGCTTGGCAATGCGTGCCGCGGCTTTGAAATGCGCGCGGCGCCTTCGGCGTGACGGGACGGAACGAGACGCGGCATGAGGTGGAGCGGATCGAGGCGTGGGCTGGCGGGGGCGGTGCTCCTCGCCTGCATCGCGGCCGGGCCGGCGGCGGCGCAGGGGACGGACCCGTTCGGGCGCGGCGGCCTGCCCTCCCCCGCGATCACCGGGCCGATCCTGCCCGCGCCGTCCGAGGCGCTCCTGACCCTGTCCGTGACGCTCGCCGGCAGCGACCGGCCCCTGCGCTCCGGCCTCGCCTGGCGGATCTACGAGGATCGCGGCGACGGCGCCCGTCCGGCGATCGTCGCCCGCTCGACGGACTCGGAGGCGAGCTTCAAGCTCGCGCCGGGCGCCTATGTCGCCACCGTCACCTATGGCTATGCCAGCGCCTCGAAGAAGATCGCCATGGGCGGCGAGCCGCAGCGCGAGCAGCTCAGGATCGCGGCCGGCGCGCTGCGGCTGTCGGGCGCCATCGGCGACACCCGGATCGCGCCCGCGCAGCTCTCCTTCTCGGTCTTCGTGCCGGTGGGGACGAACTCGGAGGGCCGGCTGGTGCGCAGCGGCGTCAAGGCCGGCGAGCTGATCCGGCTGCCCGAGGGCACCTATCACGTCGTCTCCACCTACGGGGAATCGAACGCCATCCAGCGCGCCGACCTCAAGGTCGAGAACGGCAAGGTCACGGACGCGACCATGAACCACCGCGCCGCGACGCTGACCCTCAAGCTCGTCTCCGCGCCGGGGGCGGAAGCCTTCGCCGGCACTGCCTTCTCCGTGCTGACGCCCGGCGGCGACACCATCCGCGAGGCCATCGGCGCCTTCCCGCAGGTGACGCTGGCGGAGGGCGAATACGTGCTCATCGCCCGCCACGACGGGCAGGTCTATTCGCGCGAGTTCAAGGTCGAGAGCGGGCTCGACCGGGACGTCGAGGTGGTGGCCAAGGGAAGCTGAAACAGTGGGACCCCGCCGGATGCGCCGAGCGACCGCCGCGCTCGTTCTCCTGATCGCCGCCGGGCCGGCCCCGGCCCAGACCGTCACGGACGGGTCCGACGCCGCGCTCCCGGCCGATGTCGCCCGCGCCGCCATCGCCCTCGTCGGGCGCGGCCTCAAGGACCCCGCGAGCGCCCGCGTCACCGGGCTGAGGCCCGGCAAGGCGGGGGCGGTCTGCGGCGAGATCGATCAGCGCAACCGCATGGGCGCCTATACCGGCCCGCGCCGCTTCGTCGCCGATCCCGCCTCCGGTTTCGCCGGGCTGCTGCCGGAGGGCCCGGAGCTGCGGGCGCCGGCCAGCATGGCGGATTATCAGGCCATGCAGCGCGCCCTCACCCTGCTCGCGGCGAATTGCGGCGGGTGACGCCCGCCGGCCCGTGACGGCCGTCGATGCGGGCATGATCGCGCTCCCCGCGCCGGATCAGGACGTCTCCTACGGCGCGACGGCGGGGTGGTATTGCGGCGCCTCGCGGCGGTCGTGCAGGCCGTACTCGCGGATCACCCGGACCGAGCGGTGGCGCCAGGGGCTCGCGCTGGCGGGAGCGGCCGGGCGGAACGCGTCCGCCGCCTCCGCTCCGGCCCAGGAGGCGAGAAGCAGCAGCTTGCCGGGCGCGGTGATGCTCTCGAACAGGTCGTGCCCGACGAGCCCGGCCGCCTCGGCATCCGGGGCGGAGAGCGCCGTGCCGGAGCCTGGCACGGCTTCCGTGATCGTGAGGGCCTTGGCCTCCCCGATCTCGGTGGCGTCGAAACGCTGGCCGCGCAGCGGCGCGCCGACGGGGAGCGCGGTATCCCCCGTCACCTCCCCGACCCGCAGGCGGTAGTCGGAGAAGATCGCGTCGCGGCCTTTCCGCTGGGTGAGGTGGTGGCGCGCCTCCGTGCGCCAGCGGATCACCGATTTCTCGTCGCGCCAGGTCGAGAGCGACAGCACCCAGCCGGGGCGGGTGCGGCTTCCGAAACGCTCGTTGTCGAGGAAGCCGTCGATGGATTCGAGCACCGGCCGCATCTCGGCAGCCAGCGCCAGATAGGCGTCCTTGCGGCCCTCGCCGGGGCGGACCTCGAACACGACACAGAACATGGCGTCCCTCCTTGCCGGCGGCAGAATGGGGCTGCCGCTCGGGAAAGTCAGGCGGGAACGCTTCGGCCGCGACCGAAGCGTTCCCGCGTGATCGGAGGGCGGCCCGGCGCTATCCTCGCGGGCATCATGAGTGCCGCCGCCAGCATCGCGCAGGTCGCCTCCCTCGTCGGGGATCCCGGACGGGCCAACATGCTCGCCGCCCTCCTCGACGGGCGGGCGCTGACCGCCACGGAACTCGCCGTCACCGCCGGAATCAGCCCGGCGACGGCGAGCGGCCATCTCGGGAAGCTCACGGAGGGCGGCCTGCTCAGCCTCGCCCGGCAGGGGCGCCACCGCTATTTCCGGCTCGCCTCGGCGGATGTCGCGCGCATGCTGGAGGGCATCCTCGTGGTGGCGGGAAAGGCCGAGCCGGATGCCGGGCGGCGGGTGACGCCGCGGATCGCCCCGGAGATGCGCGAGGCGCGCGCTTGCTACGACCATCTCGCCGGGCGGCTGGCGGTGGCGCTCGCCGACGCCCTGATCGCGCGCGGCGCGGTGGTGCTCTCGGACGAGGCCGGCGAGGTCACGCCGGCCGGCCGGGCCTGGCTGTCCGAGTTCGGGATCGCGCAGGATGCGGCCGCCCGGAGCCGCCGCCTGTTCTGCCGCCCCTGCCTCGACTGGAGCGAGCGCCGGCCGCATCTCGCCGGCCGGCTCGGAGCGGCGCTCTGCGCGCGCTGCGAGGAACTCGGCTGGATCGCGCGGTCCCGCGACAGCCGCGCCGTCATCGTGACGGAGATGGGCCGGCGCGGCTTTTCGGAGACGTTCGGGGTCGTCTGCTGAGCCCTTGTGCCGGTGTGCTCATCCGGTGACGGGCTGGCGTCTTGGTGGATTAAATTCGACGCTTGATACTCGCGGGTTGGAGCCGCTTCCGCTCCTCCCCGGACCTCTCGAAGCCAAGTCGCGATCGGGAAATTCCTACTTTGAAGGAATTCGTACCTCGCTATATCGCATTCTATCCAAGTTACCCTGCGCTTCCAGTTTCCCTCTTGCTACAAGCAACTTGATCCGTTCCACTATCGCCGTATCCGGTATGTGGCGATGCGGATTTGCCATGATGATCCTGCCAACGATCATGGCGACCTTTTGCCAACTCGTGGATGCGCCGCGCATGATCTCGTCATCCACACTGGCGGCGACTGAAACATCGGTGATCTGGATGGTGGCTGGCTGATCCATCTCTGCCCCTTCCAGATTCCACTTTTCCATCTCAAGCCGACATCGAGAACAGGTCCCACGCGTCGGATTCGCTGATCGACCGTCAGCGCCGCAGGCTGCCGATCCCGCCCACCAGGTTGCCGACGCCGCCGAGGAAGTTCCCGACCTCGCCGAGGGAGGCGCCGCCCCGCTGCGGCTGCGGCTGGGCCTGAGGCGGCGGCGCGTGCGCGGCCTGCGCCGCGCCGGGCTGCGGGCGCGGCGGCCGGGGCACGGCGGCGCGGACGGTCCGCTCGGCCGGGGGCTTGGCGGCGACGAGCTTCTGGTAGTCGGTCTCGCTCTGCGCCCACAGGGCCGCCTTCTGCGCGGCGGTGAGGAAGCCCGATTCGGGGATCTGGCGGGTCTTCTGCCAGTTCGTCAGGGCGCGGCGGGTGCCGGGGCCGAACTTGCCCGAGGCGCCGCCGGGATCGAATCCCAGGGCGCGCAGGCGCTGCTGCGTCTCGATCCGCTCCTTCGGCGTGAGCTTGAGGGCGTCCTCGCCGGCGGCGCTGCCGGTCTCGCCCTTCAGCTCGGCCTCGCTCGGCGCCGAGCGCGTGGCCGGGGCGGCCGCGCGGGCGATGCGGTTGCGGGCGATCTGGGCGAAGTAGCCGTTCGGATGGGCGTCGAGATAGGCCTTGTAGTCCTCGGGCGAGCCCGACTTCTCGGCCGATTCCCAGAGCCGCATCTCGAGGGCCTGCGGGCTCTGCGCCTGCGGGTTGGCGGAGGGCAGCGCCGCGCCGGCATCGGCCGAGGCGACCTGCACGGCGGGGGCGGCCGGGTTGAGATAGAACTCGCCGATGATGGAGGTGTTGACCCAGGGGCGCTGCTTCTCGCCGGTCGAGCGCCACACGTCCTCGCGCACGCGGTCCATCACCGTGGAGATCGAGACGCCGGGGGTCTCCATGTGCTTGAGCAGCGCCGCCGTGAACGGGCTGTTGTGCCCGCTCGACCCGTCGAGCGCCGTCTTCCCCGGATCGGTGGCGAAGGCGATCATGGTGCCGGCGGCCGAGTTCACCGCGATCTCCGACAGGCCGCTCGACACCGAGGCCGAGCGCGTCTTCAGCGAGCGCGCCAGTTCCTTGGCGAAGGGGTTGTCGCGGCAGGCGTCGAGGACGACGACGTTGACGCGGTCCTCGCGCTGCATCTGCCGCATCACGAGGTTGATGTTCATGGTCTTGAAGTCGAGATCGGCCTCGTTCTTCAGGACGGCGTCGGTGGGCAGGAGGTAGTTCTCCCCCGCCACCGCGACCCCGTGCCCGGCGTAGTAGACGAAGGCCACCTTGGCGCCGTCGAGCTTGGCCGCGTACTCGCCGACCTTGGCCCGCATGGCGTCGAGCTTGAGGTCGTATCCCTCCACCACGTCGAAGCCGATGCGCTTCAGCGAGGCGGCGATGGCCTTCGAATCGATCAGCGGGTTGTCGAGCGCGCCGACATTCTCGTAGGCGCCGTTGCCGATGACGAGGGCGACGCGCCGGTCCGGCGCGGCCTGCGCTCCCGCCGCCGCGAGGCCGGACAGGGCGAGCCCCGTCACGGCGGCGGCCGCCACGCGTCGAAGGGCGCGCCCTGCGCCGGAGACGATCTGCCTCATCCCAACAACCCCCTCGCTTGCCGAGGCTTTGCCGCCGTGTCCGCGGCCGCCCCTTTTCAGGCGCGACGATCCGTCCGAAGCGCGCCGCGATCAACTCTGCGTGAGAGTTTCCGGCGCAGTTGCGGCAAGATTGGGTCGGCCTGTGGCGATCGGGCCATGCCGCCGGAAAAGGCCGAGCCTTGTCCGCGCGTGTCCGGCGGCCGGGGGGCGGCCGTGCGACAGCTTGCGGGCTCCGGCCACGCAGAGCGCGACGATTCCCGCCGCCAGCAGCATCCTCGGCTCGATGCTTTCGCCGAGGGTCAGGCCGGCGATCAGCATTCCGAGGAAGGGCTGGAGGAGCTGGAGCTGGCTGACGGCCGCGATCCCGCCGCTGGCGAGCGCCCGATACCAGAACACGAAGCCGACGAGGGAGCTCGCCCCCGCGAGATAGGCGAGACCGGCCCAGGCCGGCGCTCCGACGGCGCCAGGTTCGGCCGGGCTCCAGAGCAGCGCCAGCGGCAGGGACACCGGCAGCGACAGGGCCGCCGACCAGGCGATGACCTGCCAGCCGCCGAGGCGCCGGGCGAGGCGGCCGCCCTCCGCGTAGCCGAGACCGCCCGCCGCCACCGCCGCGAGCATCAGCCCGCCGCCGGCCAGCGAGCCCGGTCCGGCGCCGGCGGCGGCGAATCCCACGGTCACGGCGCTGCCGAGCACGGACAGCACCCAGAAGGCCGGCGCCGGGCGCTCCCCCGCGCGCAGCGTCCCGAACAGGGCGGTGGCGAGGGGCAGCAGGCCGATGAAGGCCATCGCATGCGCCGAGGTGACGTGGCGCAGAGCCAGGGCGGTCAGCAGCGGAAAGCCCACCACCACCCCGAGCGCCGTCAGCGCCAGCGCGGCGAGATCAGCCCGCGCGGGACGCCCGCGCGAGACCAGGGCGAGGGCCAGCGCGGCGGCGAGCCCCGACAGCGCCGCCCGCGCCGCCGTGAGGAAGAGCGGATCGAGATCGGTGAGCGCGAGGCGCGTCGCCGGCAGCGAGGCGCTGAACAGGCCGACGCCGATCAGGCCGTCGAGGAGCGCGCGCCGCGAACCCGCGCGGGCGGGAGGCGTGGTCATCGCATCATCCGCCCAGCGCGATCAGCGGGAGGGCGAGCGCGATGCCGGCCAGCAGGATGACCGCGTCGCCCGCGCGCCGCCATGCCCAGGAGCGACCTGCATCGCCCGCTGCCGAAGATCCGTTCCGCCGATACCGTGCCATGCTCCGTCTCCCTGCTGCGCGAGGTTCCGATGAAGGCCGGACACTGCGCCCGGCGCGGCTTTCGCGACAGGGACGGATGCGGTACGGTTCGGCTAAACTGTCCTGTACGGAGACCAGTACGGAATGGATCGTCCACTGGATCAGGGCGGCACCCGCGTCGAGGCGGTGATGGCCGCCGTCGAGGCGCGCATCGCCGGGCGGCTGCTTGGGCCGGGCGCCAAGCTGCCCTCGATCCGGGGATTCGCGGAGACGATGGGCGTCTCGAAATCCACCGTCGTGGAGGCCTATGACCGCCTGCTCGCGCGGGGCACGGTGGTCTCGCGGCCGGGCTCCGGCTTCTATGTCGCCGGGCGGATGGAGCCGCTCTGCCTCGCCTCCATCGGGCCGCGCCTCGACCGCGCGGTGGACCCGCTCTGGATCGCCCGCCAGTCCCTCGAGGCGGCGCCCGGAATGCTCAAGCCCGGCTGCGGCTGGATGCCGCCGGACTGGATGCCGGACCCCGGCATCCGCCGGGCGCTGCGCCAGCTCGCCCGCGACGGCGGGCAGGACCTCGTCAGCTACGACCAGCCCCTCGGATTGCCGGCGTTGCGCCAGACCTTGTCCCGGCGGCTCGCCGAGCGCGGCATCCCGGCCCATCCCGACCAGATCGTGCTGATGGATTCTGCCACCCAGGCCCTCGACCTGATCTGCCGGTTCCTGCTGGAGCCCGGCGACGCGGTGCTGGTGGACGATCCCTGCTACTTCAACTTCCACGCGCTCCTGCGCGCGCACCGGGTGCGGGTCGTCGGCGTGCCGTTCACGGCCTCCGGCCCCGATCTCGCGGCCTTCGAGGCGGCGCTGATGGCGCACAAGCCGCGCTTCTACCTGACGAATTCCGGGCTCCACAATCCGACCGGCGCCTCCTTGAGCCCGGCGACGGTGCACCGCGTCCTCAAGCTCGCGGAAACGCACGGCACCGCCATCGTCGAGGACGACATCTATTGCGACTTCGAGGCGGAGCCCGGCCCCCGGCTCGCCGGATTCGACGGGCTGGAGCGCGTCATCCATGTCGGCGGCTTCTCGAAGACGCTCTCGGCCGCCGCCCGCGTCGGCTTCATCGCGGTGCGCGCCGACTGGGTGGAGCGCCTCGTCGACCTCAAGCTCGCGGTGAGCCTCGGCAGCGGCCATCTCAACGCAGCGCTCGTCCACCGCTTTCTCGGCGACGGCAGCTACCGCCATTATCTCGACGGCATGCGCGCCCGGCTGGCCACGGAACGCGGCACGGTGGTCAGGCGGCTCGCCTCGGCGGGTCTGACGGTCGACCATCTGCCTGCGGCGGGCATGTTCCTGTGGGCGCGCCTGCCCGAGGGGCTCGACGCGGCCGAGGTCGCCACCCGCGCCCTGGCACGCGGGGTGGTGCTGGCGCCGGGCAACGTCTTCAGCGTCTCGCAGAGCGCCGGCGCCCACCTGCGCTTCAACGTCGCCCAGTCCACCGACCCGCGCGTTTTTTCGGAGCTGGAGCGGGCGATGGACGCAGCGGCCTGACGCTACGGCGCCGGCCGCTCCCCGTGATGCGCGTCGAGCGTCGCGGCCTCGGTGGGCACGGTGTCGGCCACGCCCTGCGCGCGGCGGATATCCGGCGAGGCCGCCTCCGCCACGAGTTCGGCCAGCGCCGCGTCGAGGCCGAGGGTGCGGGTCTGCTGGCTGCCGAGCCGGCGGATCGAGACGGTGCGCTCCTCGCCCTCCTTGCGGCCCAGCACCAGCATTACCGGCACCTTGGCCAGCGAATGCTCACGGACCTTGTAGTTGATCTTCTCGTTTCTCAGGTCGCTCTCGACGCGCAGGCCCGCGCGCGTCGCAGCCGCGATCACCTCGGCGGCATAGGCGTCGGCTTCCTGCGTGATCGTGGCGACCATCACCTGCACCGGCGCCAGCCAGAGCGGGAAATGCCCGGCGAAATGCTCGATCAGGATGCCGGTGAAGCGCTCCATCGAGCCGCAGATGGCGCGGTGGACCATCACCGGCGGTTTCTTCTGGCTGTCGGCGTCGACATAGAAGGCGCCGAAGCGCTCGGGCAGGTTGAAGTCCACCTGCGTGGTGCCGCACTGCCAGTCGCGCCCGATGGCGTCGCGCAGCACGTACTCGAACTTGGGGCCGTAGAAGGCGCCCTCGCCCGGATTGACCTCCGTGCGGATGCGGCCCGCCGACTGCTCCTCGATCTGCGCCAGCACCGTCGTCATCACGCCCTCGGCATGGTCCCAGAGCGCGTCGGAGCCGACGCGCTTCTCGGGCCGGGTCGAGAGCTTCACCACGATCTCGCCGAAGCCGAAATCGGCATAGGTCGAGAGGATCAGCTCGTTGATCTTGAGGCACTCGGCCGCGAGCTGGTCCTCGGTGCAGAAGATATGCGCGTCGTCCTGGGTGAAGCCGCGCACGCGCATCAGCCCGTGCATGGCGCCCGACGGCTCGTAGCGGTGCACGATCCCGAATTCCGCCATGCGCAGAGGGAGATCGCGGTAGGACTTCAGGCCGTGCTTGAAGATCTGCACATGGCCCGGACAGTTCATGGGCTTGAGCGCGAACCAGCGCTTGTCCTCGGCCTCGTCGCCCGCCGACTGGGCCGCGAACATGTTCTCGCGGTACCAGTCCCAGTGGCCGGACGTCTCCCAGAGCGACTTGTCGAGGATCTGCGGCGCGTTCACCTCGGCATAGTCGCCCTTCAGGCGGCGGCGCATGTAGGCGATCAGCTCCTGGAAAATCGTCCAGCCCTTGGCGTGCCAGAAGACGACGCCCGGTCCCTCCTCCTGGAAGTGGAAGAGGTCCATCTCGCGGCCGAGGCGCCGGTGGTCCCGGCGCTCGGCCTCCTCCAGGCGATGGAGATAGGCGTCGAGGTCCTCCTTCGAGGCCCAGGCGGTGCCGTAGATGCGCGTCAGCATCGGGTTGTTCGAATCGCCCCGCCAATAGGCGCCCGCGACCTTCATCAGCTTGAAGGCGGTGCCGACCTTGCCCGTCGAGGTCATGTGCGGGCCCCGGCACAGGTCGAACCAGTCGCCCTGGCGGTAGACCTTGAGGTCCTCGCCCGGCGGGATCGCGTCGACCAGCTCGACCTTGTAGGCCTCGCCCTTGTCGGCGAAGACCTTTTTGATGTCGTCGCGCTTCCAGACCTCCTTGGTGAAGGGAGCGTCGCGAGACATGATCTCGCGCATCTTCGCCTCGATCGCGGGGAAGTCCTCGGGCGTGAAGGGCTCGTTCTTGGCGAAGTCGTAATAGAAGCCGTTCTCGATCACCGGGCCGATCGTCACCTGCGTGCCGGGCCAGAGCGCCTGCACGGCCTCGGCCAGCACATGCGCGCAGTCGTGGCGGATGAGCTCCAGCGCGCGGGGATCGTCGCGGGCGATGAACTCGATCGCCGCGTCGCGCTCGATCGGATCGGAGAGGTCGTGGACGGTGCCGTCGAGCACCATGGCGACGGTGCGCTTGGCCAGGGACTTGGCGATGCCCTCGACCACGCTGCGGCCGGTCGACCCCGGCTCGACGCTGCGGGCATTGCCGTCGGGGAAGGTGAGGATGGGCATGCGGGTCTCCTGCGCTCACTCCTGCATACGAGGCAGGTAAGCGGGGTGTGATGAGCCGCGCCGTTTAGACCGATTTCAGGGCGGAAGAAAACCGTGTCGGCGACGCTCTTGCCGCAATCAGGCGCTTGAGGACACCTCAGACGATCCCGAGAAACACCGCCATGGCGCGATTGACGGCCAGCATGGTCTCGTCGTCGAGCCGTCCGATGACGAGGCCGATCTTGCTGCGCGGCGGCGTCTGCGGCTTGTCGATCATGATCTGCGATCGCTTGCCGAGACCGTTGAAAGGGCTCGGCTCCACCGTGATCCAAAGGAGCGGCGCATCGATCAGCGTACCGGTGATCGGCAGCAGCGTCACCGCCGGGAGGTCGGCGAAGAGATCGGCCTGGATTACGAGAGCCGGCCGCGGCTTGCCCTGATCGCCTTGCAGGGCGACCGTCACCAGGTCGCCGCGTCTCACGCCGTCCAGCCGGCTCGGTCCGATGCCGCGAACCAGGCTTCGTCCTCGTCCGTTTCGGCCGAACCCTGCATGTTGCGGATCAGCCGTGCCTGCCGTGCGCATTCGGCGGCGAATATCTCCGTGCGCGTGTCGGGCAGCCAGACTTCGACCGGCCGCAGCCCGGCGGACCGCAGGTTGTCGTCGCGCTGCCGCATCGCTTCCGTCTCCGCCATGCGTCGCCTCCAGTGCCGGACGCCTTGAGGATCGGCACGCTAACGGCCCCCCGCATCCTCCGCCACCCCTTCGCACACGAACGGCGAGGGCGGCGCCTCGACGCCGCGCCAGCGGCCGTAGCGCCAGGGCAGGAACCAGCGCGCCCGGTCCGGCAGGCGCTCCGGCACGAGGTCGATGCCGTGGGTGCCGAAGGGGCCGCAGCGGCAGATGCGGGAGAATCCGATCCAGCCGCCGGGCCAGAGCCCGTGCCGCTGGATCGCCCGGTCGGTGTAGTCCGAGCAGGACGGCCAGTGCCGGCACTGGCGCCCGACGAGGCTCGACAGGGTGAGCTGGTAGGCGCGGATCGCGAGATGCGCGGCCCGGCGCAGCAGCATGGCGCTACTCGGCGGCCTGCGGCGCGGGGCCGGCGCGGGCCGCGATCCGGTCGAGGGCGTCCACCACGGCGTCGAAGGTCAGCAGGGTCGAAGCGTGGCGCGCCTTGAAGTCGCGCACCGGCTCGAACACCGCGAAATCGGCATAGGGGCCTTCGGGCAGCGGCCCGTTCTGCTTGAGCATGGCGCGCATCTGCTCGCGAAGGCTCCGCAAGTCCGCGGGCGCGGCGCCGACGACATGCCGGGCCATCAGCGAGGAGGAGGCCTGGCCGAGCGCGCAGGCCTTCACGTCATGGGCGAAATCGGAGACGCGGCCGTCCTCCCCGAGGCTGAGGTCGACGGTGACGGTGGAGCCGCAGAGCTTCGAATGCGCCGTGGCGGTGGCGTCCGGCGCCGCGAGCCGCCCGAGCCGGGGGATGTCGGCGGCGAGCTCGAGGATGCGGCGGTTGTAGATGTCGTCGAGCATGGGTTCGCCTCGCCGTCCCAAGAGATGAGGCTTGCCCAGCCGGCTCAAGGGTTTCGGCTCTCGGTTGTCTGATGCGCGGGCCGCGCATTGCGCACGGACGCGAGAACGACGATATAGGCGTGATCGTGCCGCTTCGCGAGGAGGCGGCCTGTCGACCGGCGCCGCGCCCAGGGCCCCGGATTCATCGTTTCCGGTCCGGGCACTCGACTCCAGCAGGGTCCACGCCCAGGACGGTCAGACAATGTATGCCAAGCCCGACGCCAAGACGATGCCGACGCGGATCGCCCTGGCGGGAGATGCCATGGATGCCGCCCTCAAATCCCTGTCGTACCGGATCGCCGAAGACGGGCGGGGGCTGAACCCGATGCGCAACGACAACGAGCGCCCCGTCGAGGCGCCCCCCGAACTCGCGCCGGAGCCGTCCTCCCTCACCCGCGTTCCCGAGGGCATCGCGCTCGGCCGCCCGAGCCGCGAGGAGGCCGAGGCCGCCGTGCGCACCCTGCTGCGCTGGGCCGGCGACGATCCGAACCGCGAGGGCCTGCGCGACACGCCCGCGCGCGTCGCCAAGGCCTACGGCCAGCTCTTCTCCGGCTACGATCAGGATGCGGGCGCGCTCCTGGAGCGGGTCTTCGAGGAGGTCGAGGGCTATTCCGACATCGTGCTGGTGCGCGACATCCCGTTCTATTCCCATTGCGAGCACCACATGGTGCCGTTCATGGGGCTGGCGCATATCGCCTACTATCCCTCCAAGGGCGTGGTCGGCCTCTCGAAGCTCGCCCGCGTGGTCGACACCTTCGCCCGCCGCCTCCAGACCCAGGAGACCATGTCGGCGCAGATCGCCGACGTGATCGAGAGCATCCTGGAGCCGCGCGGCGTCGCCGTGATGGTCGAGGCCGAGCATCTCTGCATGGCCATGCGCGGGGTGCAGAAGGCGGGCGTCTCCACCGTCACCAGCCAGTTCCGCGGCGTCTTCCGCGACAACGCCAACGAGCAGGTGCGCTTCCTGACCCTGGTGCGCGGCGGCAAGGCCTGAGCCGGATCATCGCGGCTTGCCGGACATCATGAGCGCCACGACCCTGCTGCCCTTCGACGCGCCGGGCACGACATCCGAGATCGAGGAAGGCACCTCGTTCCAGCCGCGCTTCGACGCGAACGGCCTGATCGCCTGCATCGCCGTCGATGCCCGTGACGGGCGGGTGCTGATGCTCGCCCACATGAACGCCGAGTCCCTGGCCCGCACCCTGGCGACGGGGGAATGCTGGTACTGGTCGCGCTCGCGCGGCGAGCTCTGGCACAAGGGCGCCACCAGCGGGCAGATCCAGCGCGTCGTCGAGATGCGCACCGATTGCGACCAGGACGCCCTGCTCGTCACCGTCGAGGTCGGCGGCGACGGGGGCTGCTGCCACACCGGGCGGCGCGCCTGCTTCTACCGCGCCGTCGAGCGCGATCCCGAGGGCGGGCGGGCGCGATTGCGGGCCCTGGAGGCGTGAGCGCCTCGGCCCCCTGGGAGGTCGCGGCCTTTCACGAGCGGGCGCCGGCTGCGGCCCGCGAGGTGTTTCCGGCCGGCATCGTCGAGCCCGTGCGGGCGCCCGTGCGGCGCGGGCCCCGGATCGGCCTGGCGCTCGGGGGCGGCTCGGCGCGGGGCTGGGCCCATATCGGCGTCATCGAGGGGCTGGAGGAAGCCGGGATCTATCCCGAGGTGGTGGCGGGCTGCTCCATCGGCGCCGTGGTCGGGGGCTGCTACGCCGCCGGCAAGCTCGACGTGCTGACCGCCTTCGCGCGCTCGCTCACCAAGCGCCGGGTGATGGGCCTGCTCGACGTGAGGCTCTCGGGCTCGGGGATCATCGGCGGGCGGCGCCTGCGCAAGCATCTCGAGCGCGACCTCGCCGGGCGCGATCTCGATTCCCTGCCGATCCGCTTCGCCAGCGTCGCCACCGAGCTCGGCACCGGCCACGAGGTCTGGCTGACGCGCGGCGCCCTGGTCGAGAGCCTGCGCGCCTCCTACGCCCTGCCCGGCATCTTCCCGCCGGTGGCGCTGGGCGGCCGGCTGCTCATGGACGGCACCCTGGTGAACCCGGTGCCCGTCAGCCTCGCGCGCGCGCTCGGGGCCGAGATGGTGATCTGCGTCAATCTCAACTGCGACCCGCGTGTGCGCAGCGGCCGGGTGATCGAGCCCGAGGACGAGACGCTCGCCGCCATCGCCTCCGAGGTGGTGGAGGAGCGGCGCTGGCGCTTCCTGCGCGCCATGGGCGGCGGCCGTTTCCTGTCCAGCCGCCGCGACGAGGGCCCGCGCGCGCCGGGCATCGGACGGGTGATGTTCGATGCCTTCAACATCACCCAGGACCGGATATCGCGGGCGCGGCTCGAGCAGCACCCGCCCGACGTCGCCATCGCTCCGAAGCTCGCCGACATGGGACAGTTCGAGTTCCACCGCGCGGGGGAGGCCATCGCGCTGGGCCGTCAGGCCGCCCGTGCCGCCCTGCCCCGCATCCGCGCCGCGCTGGAAGGCGCGGAAGCCCGCGCCTGAGGCGGACCGCCTCGTCCGCGAGGATGGCGGGCTGCACTCGGGCGCCGCGTGGGCTTCCGAGAGCAGCCGGCCGGGACAGCCTCACGCCATGGTGATGTAGTCGCGCATGGCCTGATGCTCGGCTTCGACGGCCGCGATCCGGCGCTTGACCACGTCGCCGATGGAGACGAGCCCGACGAGCTTGCCATTCTCGCAGACGGGCAGGTGGCGGAAGCGGCCCTCGGTCATCAGCTCCATCACGTCCTCGACCGAGGTCTGGCGCGTGCAGGTGGTGACGTTGGCGGTCATGAAGTTCGCCAGCGGCTGATCGAAGGCCGCGCCGCCGTGGCTCGCGAGCGCGCGCATGATGTCGCGCTCGGAAAGGATGCCGGCGATGCCGCCATGCCCGTCCGAGACCACGACGGCGCCGATGCGCTTCTCGGCCAGGAGATGGATCGCCTGATCCAGGGTCCGGTCCGGCTGCACCGTGACGACGGAGCTTCCCTTCTCTGCGATGATGCGTGCGACGGTCATGATCGTTCCTCCCTGGACCGTTGGAGCGCCGTCAGCCCGCGGCGCCGTCCGATGCCGTTGACCCGGCCGGGTTGGATCCCGGCACATCGTCGATCGCGGCGAGTGTGTGGCGCTCCCGTCCCGAAGGCAAGCGCCCCACGCGGCAGGGGGTTGCAAAAAAAGCTCGGCTTGAGCCGGCTCAGGCGTGCCGGTTGCCGCCGTCGAGGAACGGGAACAGGAAGAACCCGGCGACGAATCCGCCGAGATGCGCGTCCCAGGCGACGGCCGCGCTCTCTACCCCCAGCGGCAGGGAGATCACTCCGAACAACAGGTTCGTGGCGAGCCAGATCAGCAGGAAGGTCAGGGCCGTGCGGTTGCGCATCAGCTCGGGGATCGTCTCCGGCGGGCGGCGCGGCGGCAGCTGCCAGGGGCGCGTGCCGTAGCCGCCCTCGGGCGGCGGCTGGAACACGAAGCGCGCGGCGGCGGCCATGAGCGCGGAGACTCCGGCCGAGGCGCCCACCAGCGGCGCCGTGCTGAAGGGATCGACGAGGACATGGGCGATGCCCCCCGCCACCGTGCCGGCGAGCGCCAGCGCCCCGTAGCGCCACGCCCCGCAGCGCCGCGCCACGGGCGAGCCGAAGGCGGCGAGCCAGACGCAGTTGAAGAGGACATGCATCCACGAGCCGTGCAGCAGCGCGTAGGTGGCGAAGGTCCAGGGCATGGCCTCGGGATTGGCCGCGACGTAGCGCGCGAAGGCTTCCCGCGCGGCCGCCACCTGCGGATCGGAGGCGGCCGCCGCCGCTTTCACCACCGCCTCCACCTTCGAGGGGTCGAGGGAGACCGTCCAGCGCGCCGGCAGGAGGGCGAGCGCGATGACGGCGCGGATGTCCCATTCGTCGGGCAGCACGAACTCGCGCAGCGCCTGGATCGCCATCAGCACGCCGATGGAGGCGGTGACGACGCCCGGCATGTTGAAGACGGGCACGCGGCTCTGGCGCGGGAAATCGGGGGAGGCATCCATGCCGCCACCATGTCGGTGCCGCGCGCGGGCGGGCAAGCCCCCCTCGCCCCGTCGCGGCGGCCGGTCGCGGCGTCGGCGGGGGCGTCATCAACAGCTCGTTAACCCTAACGAAAAGTTACCCGCGCCCCGCTCCGGGGCGGGGCATAGGGTGTGCGGCGGCACGGTCGAGCCGGCGCCGGGCGGGCCAGACCTTCCCCGGCGGCGGTTCGTTCAGGGACGAGCCCGAAACGCCAGCGTACCGATCCGGGATATCATGAAGCATCCGACGAGCCGCCTGCTCCACGGCTACTGGGACCGCCTGCGCGGCGAGCGCGCCGCCCCCGAGCGCGCCGAGATCGAGCCCGGCGAGATTCGCGGCCTCCTGGCCGACAGCCTCGTCCTCGAAGTCGACATGCCGACCCGCAGCGCCCGCCTGCGGCTCGCCGGCACGCGGGTCTGCGCCCTGTTCGGGCGCGAGCTGAAGGGAACGCCGTTCGCCGATCTCTGGGGCGGGGCTGACAGGGGGGGCACCCCCGGCCCCTGGCGCCTCGTCGAGATCGTGGGCGAGGACACCGCCGGGGTGGTGGCCGGCATCCGCGCCACCACGGAGCGCGGCGAGAGCCTCGATCTCGAGCTGCTGCTGCTGCCGCTGCGCCACCAGGGCCGGACGCAGGAGCGCATGCTCGGCTCGCTCAGCCCCGCCGGGATTCCCCCGTGGCTCGGCCTCAGGCCCGTCACCGGGCTCGTCACCACCTCCCTGAGGGTCCTCGGCCCCACCCGCGAGCGCGCGGCGCCGGACGCGGCCGCCTCCCTGCGCGATCTGCCGCTTCCCGCCAATGACAGCCTGCCCCTGCGCCGGGGCCATCTCCTCGTCCATCGGGGCGGGCGCGCCTGAACGGTTTCCCTCGGATGCGAGGGATCCCGGAAGGTCTTTCGTAACCCTCGCGACGCTAGAACGAGAGCGCTCGAATCGACGGCTACGGAGGCCCTGGTCGACTTCATGATCACGGTCGCCGCCCATACCGCGCCCCTCGCCTCGCGCGCCATGCTCGCCTCGGACAGCCGCCGCCACCAGCGCGTGAGCGTGGCCCTGCTCGGCCGCTACATGCTGTCCGACCGTCGCGAGTTCCCGTGCCAGACCGTCGACATGTCGCCGGGGGGCGTGCGCCTCACCTGCGCCGTGCTCGGCGAACTGGGGGAGCGGGTCGTGCTCTATCTCGAGCAGATCGGCCGTATCGAGGGCGCCATCGTGCGCCTGATGCCGACGGGCTTCGCCGTCCAGCTCAACGCCACGCCGCGCAAGCGCGACAAGATCGCCTCGCAGCTCACCTGGCTCGCCAACCGCGACAGCCTCGGCCTGCCCGAGGGCCGCAGCTACGAGCGTCTCGTGCCGGTGCAGGCCGGGATCGGCCTGCGCTTCGAGGGCGGCCGCACGGCCTTCGCGCGGATCATCGACTTCTCGATGTCGGGCGCGGCCATCGCCAGCGGGGCGCGGCCAGAGATCGGCGCGGCGATCACCGTGGGATCGACCCCGGCCCGCGTGGTGCGCTATTTCGAGGGCGGCTTCGGCGTGCAGTTCCTGCTGCCGATCTCGGCCGACCGCTTCCACGACGGCCTGGTCCTCTGAGGAACGGGCCGGGCTCCGGCTCGGCGGCGCCGGCACAGGGTTTCCCGATCCTCACCGCGACCCCGCGATTGCGCGGCAATCGGCTGTCCTCTCGTTCCCGGTGTTGCGAGCCCACATGGCCCGGCCGGCGAATCGATAAAATTGCGCGGATCGGCTTCAGCGGGGCGCAGCCGGCGTGGCGGCAATCTGTCCGAACTGGACGGAGATGGCCGCAATGCGCAGCAGGACGAAGATCGCACTCGGGTTCACGGCGCTGATGGCCGGGCTCGGCTTCGCCGGCACGGCGCGGGCGCAGGGCCTTCCCCTCCTGCCCGAGCCGACCGTCGCCGCGATGCCGCTGGGCGAGGCCAAGCCGATCGTCGCCTGGGTGTCGTTCTGCCGGTCCTACGCGGAGGAATGCGCGGTGGACACGTCCGAGCCGTCGCGGATCGCGCTGACGCCGGCGGTGTGGTCGAGCATCGTGGCGGTCAACCGCAAGGTGAACCGCTCGGTCGAGGCGATGACCGACATGGACCACCTGCGCGTCCCCGACCGCTGGGACCTCGCCGAGGACGGCATCGGCGATTGCGAGGACTTCCAGCTCCTCAAGCGCCATCTTCTGGCGAGGGCCGGGCTGCCGCGCCGGGCCATGCGGATGACCGTGGTGATCGACGAGAAGGGCGAGGGCCACGCGGTGCTGGCGCTCCTCACCGACCGGGGCGACCTGATCCTCGACAACAAGACCAGCGCCATCCTGCCCTGGCACCAGACCGGCTACACCTTCATCAAGCGCGAGAGCCAGGACGCCGTCGCCTGGGTCTCCCTCGGCGGCCTCACCTCCCCCGCCACCACCGCAAACCGGTGACGCGGCGGAAGCAAACGAGCATGCGGTTGCCCGTCTGCATCACCGTCCCGGATTGGAACCTTGCCGGACTTGCCGCGTTAAAGCCTCCTTCATTTTTCCATTGAGCCGCCCGCCGGCCCATGCGAGCTTTGCCGCCTGAGCAAAAGCCGGCGGGGCATCCCACCATGCGGCACGCGGTTCTCGACGGTCTCGGTCGCTTCGGCGGGGAGGACCGCTCATTCGTCCAGGCCGCGGCCAGCCGGGGCCGCCGCGCCGCCGCCCTGGGCCTCGTCGGAACCATCCTGATGCTGGGGGGCGCCGCCACGCAGGCCAGCCCCGGACCCGAGCAGCCGGAGAGCGCGTCGCCGGTGGAGACCGGGCCCACGGTGCGTCCGGTGGCGGCCTGGACGGCGTTCTGCGCCCGCAGCCCGTCGGAATGCACCGTCGACACCGCCGAGCCGGCGCGGATCCACATGACGACGGCGCTCTGGCGCACCCTCGGCAGCGTCAACCGGCGCGTCAACGCCCGGATCAAGCCGATCACCGACCAGGCCCATTGGGGCGTCGTCGACCGCTGGGACTATCCCGACGACGGCTTCGGCGACTGCGAGGACTATCAGCTCCTCAAGCGCCGGATGCTGGTAGAGCGCGGGTTGCCGCGCCGGGCGCTGCGCATGACCGTCGTCATCGACGACATCGGCGAGGGCCACGCGGTGCTGATGGTGCGCACGGACCGGGGCGACTACATCCTCGACAACAAGACCAGCGTGGTCCTGTCCTGGCGCAACACCGGCTACACCTACATCAAGCGCGAGGGGCAGGACGGCACGGCCTGGGTCTCGCTCAACGGCGGCGATTCGCCGGTGGCGACGGCCAACCGCTGAGGCCCCTCAGGCCCCGACGAGCAGGGCGGCGAGATCCACAGCGACCCGGCCGGAGAGCAGGCTCCAGCCGCAGGCGATCATCGTCGCCAGCATCACGAAGGGGATCGGGCGGCGCTCGAGGCGGCGGCCCTTCACGGTGTTGCGAAGGATGATGAAGGGGGCCGAGAAAGCCAGCACCGGCAGCACCGCCACCGCCGAGACCCCGCCGGCCTCCAGCAGGCTGAAGCTGGCGCGCCGCGCCGTGAACAGCTCGAAGGCGCTGGCGAGAAGCCCGGACAGGGCCAGGCCGATGCACAGGGTCTGGAGGTGCTCGATCGCCGAGGGGGTGAGGGTCATGCGCGCGCCACACGTCTTGGAGGACGCGCGCAGCTTAGACCGACCCTTAACGAAAGGTTAAGCGCAACCCTTCGTCAGGGTTAACCCCGTGCACAGGCCGTTCGGCCGGCGCGGGGCCCTGCGTCTCAGTCCTCGTCGAGATCGGTGTCGAGGATCGCCATCTGGAACTGGAAGGAGTGGTCGCCGTCCTCGTCGTCGACGGAGAGCACGCCGAGGAACTCCTCGCCGATATAGACCTCGGCCGAGTCGTCCTTCTTCGGACGCGCCACGACGCGCAGGTTGGTGTTGGAGAAGGTGCGGCGGAGGTAGTTCTGAACCTTCGCGATGTCGGTCTTGTTCACGGGCCTGTCGCCTCTCGCGCTGTCGGGATGCGGGACGCCGGGATACCGGGTTCGGGACGCCGGCGCCGGGGTGTCCGGTCGCCGCGTCGATTGCCACGCCGCCGCCGGGCGGGCAAGCGCGGCTGCGGCCTGCGGGCCCGTTCAGATGCCTTCGGCCATGTGGATGAACTCGTCCATGCTGACGAGCTGGTCCATGGCGCGGGAGGGCTCGGCGCAGCCGGCGGTGCCGACGACGCGGGCGGGAACGCCCACCACCGTGGTGTTGGGCGGCACCGGCCGCAGCACCACGGAGCCCGCCGCCACGCGGGCGCAGGCGCCGACCTCGATATTGCCCAGGATCTTGGCGCCCGCCCCGATCATCACGCCGCGCCGGATCTTCGGATGGCGGTCGCTGCCCTGCTTGCCGGTGCCGCCGAGCGTCACCGCGTGCAGGATCGAGACGTCGTCCTCGACGACGGCGGTGGAGCCGACCACGAGCCCGGTGGCATGGTCGAGGAAGACGCCCTTCCCGATCCGCGCGGCCGGGTGGATGTCGCACTGGAAGACCTCGGACGACCGGCTCTGGAGGTAGAGCGCGAGGTCGCGCCGGCCGTGTCCCCAGAACCAATGCGCGAGGCGATGCGCCTGGAGGGCGTGGAAACCCTTGAAATACAGCACCGGCTCGATCGCCCGCGAGGTGGCGGGGTCGCGGTCCATCACGGCGACGATGTCCGCGCGGAAGGCACGGCCGATGCCCGGATCGTCCGCGATGGCCTCGTGGAAGCCGTGCGCGACGAGCTCTGAAGGCAGCGAAGGATGGCCGAGCCGGGCCGCCACGCGATGCGCGACGGCGCCCTCCAGGGTCGGATGGTTGAGGATCGTCGCGACGATGAAGGAGGCGAGCTGCGGCTCGTCGCGCAGCACCGTCTCGGCCTCCCCGCGCAGGCGCGACCAGACCGGATCGAACCCGGCGACGGTGTCGTCCTGGCCCTTCGGGGGGCTGATGGCTGGGCTCGCCGACATGGCCTTCTCCTCGGGCACCCTCCCCGGCCGGGCATCCCGGCGGAGGTCGATCTTAGAAGCTATCCGGCGCTTCCAGAAGCGCCGGACAGCCTCTAAGCCATTGTTCTGCCGTATGTCCGGACGGAGAACCGGGATCCACTTCTCCTGGACATACTCTAGCGCGAAACCGCCCCGAACCGAATGACGGGGCTCCACGGCCGGCGGGGAGCGCGAAGCGCCTTCTCGCTGCGCCGCGTCAGGCTCCTAACCCTGGGGTCGGGAGCCGGCCCTATCAAGGGCCGGTCCCGGCCGTCCGGTGACACGGGCGGCCGTCCGCCTTCCGCTCAGGCCCCGAAGCGGGCCTCGATGGCCTCCACGAGACGGTCGACCATGGTTTCCACGGAGACGTCCGAGGTCTCCACCACCGAGGAGGCGCGGGCGTAGAGCGGCTCACGGCTCGCCAGCACGGCGCGCAGCTCCAGCATCGCGGTGGCATGGTCGCCGGTGGCGGCGAGATGCCCCTGGTCGCGCACCCGCTGCATATATTCCTCGGGCCGCGCCCGCAGCCAGATGGTGAAGAACGCCTGGAGCAGGAGGTCGTAGGTCAGGGGCTCGGCGACGATGCCGCCGCTGGTGGCGAGGATCATCGGGCCGGGATGCTCTGTGAGGCGGCGCAGGGCCGCCTGCTCCATCCGGCGGTATCCCTCCTGGCCGTAGATCGCGAAGATCTCCTGCACGGACAGGGCGTTCTCGCGCTCGATCTCGGCATTCAGCTCCACGAAGGCCCAGCCGAGCCGTTCGGCCGCGAGCTTGCCGAGGGTCGACTTGCCGGCGCCGCGCAGGCCCACCACGGCGACGCGCTGGCGCGGCTCGCCGAACGCGCCCTGGTCCCCACCGGAAAGGGCGCTCTTGGCCGCGGCGACCTGGGCCGGGCTCGCCTGGGCGAGGAGATCGCGCACCACCGACCATTCCGGCGTGATCTCCTGGCCGGAGACCAGATCGTCGAGCCGCACGCCCATGGCGTTGGCCACGCGCCGCAGCAGGATGATCGAGACGTTGCCCTGCCCGCTCTCGAGCTGCGCGATGTAGCGCTCCGACAGCCCGGAGGTCTGCGACAGAAGCTTGCGCGACAGGCCGCGCACCGTGCGCGCGTGGCGCACGCGCCGGCCGAGGTCGTTCAGGAACTGCGCTTCGTCTTCGCCTGCGCCGGTCATGGCGTCGCCCGTCTTTCCGATCCGTCGATCAGTGAGTGTGCCCTGCACAAATCCGGCCGGCCATCCCTGACGGAGGATGACCGGCGCCTCGTGACGCGACCGGATTATGGCGCCATCGTGCCGGGCTTCGTAGATAGACGTGTCGGTTGTGGTCGAATGATGACTTATATTGCAATACCGCAATGCGGTAGCGCATGGCATATCCGGTCGACCAGGCCGGTGTCACAGTCAAGCCCCAGAAAAGGCGCTGTCCGGCGGCGTTTTTGCCGCAGTGCGGCTACTGGGCCGGCGGCAGCGCCGTGGCTTCCAGCACGGGCGCCTCCGCGGGCGCCTTGCGCGCGACGGCGACGGGACGGCCGACGGAGGCGAGCATCTGCACGGAGGGCCGGCGCGGCGGCAGCGGCACGTCCACGCTCTCGGAGACGGCGCCGGCGGACTCCGCCGGCCGGGCCTCGGCCGGGGCGCCCTGGACGACGGCTGCCTGCGTCGGCGCGGCGGGGGTGACGGACATGTCGGCGAGGGCGGCCGGCGCGAGGCTCGCCATCTGGACGGCGTCTCCCCCGAAGGCGGAGGGGCGGCGGGGCGGCAGCGGCACCTCGACCGTCTCGGTGGGCATCGCCCCGGCGGCGTCGGGGGCGTAGGCCAGCGCCGCGCCCGTGCCGGCGGGGGCGGCCGCGCCGCCGCGCAGGGTGAACAGGCTGGCGAAGGCGCTGCCCGATGCGGGCGCGACCGGCGCCGGGGTCGGGGCCCGCTCGGCGACGTCGGTGGTGATGCCGAGGCGCTTGGCGGCGAAGTAGTAGCCGCGGTTGTAGTATTGATAGGCCAGCGCCAGGTCGCCCTGCGCGGCGCGGTAGGCGCCCGCGAGATAGGCGACGCCGTAGCGCAGGTTGGTCTCCGGGTCGTAGAGCCCGGCGGCGTCGCCCTTGTAGCCCATGCCGCGCGCCGTCGCGTGCTTGATCTGCATGAGGCCGAGCGCGCTGCCGCCCTTGGCATGCGGGTTGTAGTTGCTCTCCCGCTTGACGACCTTGTGAATGAAGCTCGCCGGCACCTTCTGGGCCTTGGCCTGCTGCTCGATCAGCGCGTCGATGTTGTCGCGGGCGGCCTGGGCCAGCACGGGGGCCGGCAGGCCCGCGAGGATCGCGGCCAGGAACAGGGGGCGGAGGCTCATTCGCAAGGACCCGAAGCACGTATCGTCACGGTCTAGGTCGGGGCGAATTGAGGCTGGAAAGCGGCTGCCCTGCGGTGCCGCCGGGGCGGCTTCGCCGTGACGAGCCGGCTGTGCTTACCGCGCCACAGGGCGGCCGGTCACGGGTTTCCGGCGCGTTTCGCGGGCAGGATGAAGCGCTCGACCGCCGAGGCGAAGCCGTCCGCGTCGTTGGCGAGGGTGACGCGGGAGGCCGCCGCCTTCACCCGCTCCTCGGCGTTGCCCATGGCGATGGAGAGGCCGGCGCGGGCGAACATCGCGCGGTCGTTGCCCGCGTCGCCCAGCACCGCGACCGCCTCCCGCGCGATGCCGAGCCGCGCCGCGATCGCCTCCACGAAGCCGCCCTTGTCGATGCCGGGCGGGGTCACGTCGAGATAGTAGGGCTGCGAGCGGTGGATCACGGCGCGTCCCCGGAAGGCGTCGGCCATCGTCTCCTCGAGCGCCGCGAGGGTTCCGGCATCGCCGCTCACGCCGACGATCTTGGACGCGGCCTCGAGCAGAGGCGACAGGTCGGAGACGATCGTCGGCTCCGCGTCGAGGGTGCGCCGCTCCACGTCGGTATAGGGCGCCGATCCGTCCCTCAGCGCCCATTGCCCGCGCGCAAAGACCCAGAGATCGACGCCCTCCGCCGTCAGGCGGGCGGCGGCCGCGCGCGCCGTCTCGGCCGGGATCAGGGTCTCGGAGAGAACCGAGAGATCGGGCGCGACCACGCTCGCCCCGTTGAAGGCGCCCATGGGCAGGCTCAGGCCGAGCTCCGCCGCGATGCCTTTCAGTCCGATGGGCGGGCGGGCCGAGGCCACGGTGAAGGCGATGCCGGCCGCGCTCAGCCGGCGGACCGCCTCGCGGGTCGCTGCGGTCAATCGCTTGCCGGAGGTGACGAGGGTGCCGTCGATGTCCGAGACCACGAGGGCGACGGGGTGCGGATGCGGATCGGTGCTCGTCATGCGTGTGCATCTCCCTCCGGCGGCATGAGGCCGAGCCGGCGCGCGATGGTGCCGGCGAGGGCCTCCGGCGTGCCCTCGATCGGCACCGTCGCCGCTGCCTCGTCGGCCGTGGGCTCCTCCAGCGTCGCGAACTGGCTGGCGAGCAGGCTCGGCGGCATGAAATGTCCGTGCCGCGCCCCGATGCGGGCCGCCACGAGGGCCGGATCGCCCTTCAGATAGGCGAAACGGACTTCCGGCCGTCCGGCGACGAGGACGTCGCGATAGCGCCGGCGCAGGGCCGAGCAGGCGACGATGCCCGTTCCGCCCGCATCGAGGCGCGTCCCGATCCAGGCCGCCACGGCGGCGAGCCAGGGCGCGCGCTCGGCGTCGGTGAGGGCCTGGCCGCTGCGCATCAGGGCGACATGGGCGGGAGTGTGGAGATCGTCCGCGTCGAGGAAGGGCCAGCCGAGACGCCGCGCGAGCGCCTCCCCGACGGTGCTCTTGCCCGAGCCGGATACGCCCATCACCACGACGATGCGCGGGGGCGTCCGGCCGGACCCTGAAGGAGGTTCGCGCGAGACCACCGGCCCAAGCTTGGGCGCCGGCACGGCCCGGCAAGGGGGGCGGCGAGGATTTGCGGCGTCAGGCCGCGACGCCGGCGGCGGGCGGGCAGACGGGGGGCACCTCCGGCCCGCCCTCCGCCTGGGGACGCAGGACGAGCGGGCGTTCGACGATCGGCTCCAGCACGCGCTCGCGCAGGCGCTGGGGGCCGAGGGTCATGGAGAAAAAGTCGTAGGCGCCGGGCACGTCGTTGGCGAGCAGGAACTGGAAATGCATCCGGAAGGGCCGGTTCTTGACCCTGGCATAGGTCTCCGGGCTCAGGATCTCGCGGAAGCAGGCCGAGCGCACGAGGGGGTTGGCCACCGGCGCGTCGCCGAGATCGAGGGCGAGATCCTTCTGCGGGATGAAGCCGGGGAAGTTCATCCAGTCCTGCGGGGCCTGGACGTCGAGCCAGACCAGCCGTGGGCTCGTCACCAGCGCCTTGACCTCCTCGCGCAGGGCCGCCGCCTGCGGCTGGATGGCGACCAGCGGCAGCCCCGAGCCGAGGGTGACGAGGGCGAGGTTCGTGGCCCCCTCCCCGAGCCGGGGATCGCGCGCCAGCACCCTGGCCGCGACCTCCACGGCGGTGAGCGCGCCGGAGGAATGGCCGACGATCATCACCTCGTCCACCGCCTCTCCGGCGGCGGCGAGTTCGGCGACGCGGGCGATCATGTGGTCGGCGAAGACGTCGAGGCGGCGGACGTAGTCGGGGCGGCGCCCCTGCCCGTGCTGGTAGTTGAACACCCAGTCGTTGAGGAGCTGCCAGAAGAAGATCCGGTTGAGCAGCGTCTCGATGGCGGCGATCCAGAGGATGCCGACGAGGATCGCGGCCGGCACGCTCGCCCAGAGCGGAAGCCGCATGCTGTGGCCGAAGCGGTCCCCGAGATGGTCGTGGACGACCATGCCGAGGACGACGGAGACCAGCGCCAGCAGCAGCACCATCACGAAGGGATAGAGGATGACGTTGCCGTATTTCCAGTTGAGCCGGTAGAACCGGGCCATGGCCCCCGCGACGATGCAGTGGGTCGTGCCCGCGAGCAGCAGCGCGACGCTCAGCGCGCGGGGACGGGCGAAGTCGCGCGCGACGATGTCGTCCCACAGGAGCACGTCGTAGCTGGTCTCGGCGCCGTTCGTCTGCGCGTGGGCGCCCACCCGCCAGCTCTGGACGAGGCCGCACTCGCTCAGGGAGGCCGGCGAGATCGCCCGCTTGCCTTCACCGAAGCGCTTCGTCCGGCGGGTCAACTCGCGCACGAACAGCAGGCGGTAGCGGGTGCGGCCCTCGGGATCGTAGCCGGGGATGTAGAAGACGTGCCGCCGCCGCACGGGACCGGGCCGGGAGGGCTGGAGGTCGGGCGGCGTGTAGCTCAAGGGGGAGGTCATGGCGCGCCGTCTCGTCCCCCGTGTGGAATCAGTGTTCCGCGCGCGGCATCCGGGCGGTTCTGTTGTGTTTCCGCGGCAGACTATCGCGCCGGAACTGACGAGGGCAATCTTTCCCGCCCGTCCGGCGGCGCGCGGGATTGATTTCGGGCATGCCTGTGCTCTTGTCGCCTCGGCGCCGGGCTGTGCGGAGCGGGGACGATCGTCCCGCCCCGGCCGGGTCCGGGCCGGACTGTGACCCCCCCGCCACGGACACCCGGCCGCCTTTCGGATAGGCAGCATGCGTGAGAACGCGGCGAGCCATCTGGATGCGGACTGTCCCACTCCTCCTGTGCGCCGCCTTCGCGGTCTCGGGCTGCTCGATTCTTCCTGCGTCCGGCCCGACGGCGGGAGCGGTTGCGGATGGGGCGGATGTGGCCACCGCCGAGGGCGTTTTCGCGCGCTACGAGCTCGTGGACATCACGCCGGCCGTGGTCGAGGCCCTGCGCACGCGCCCCCTCGA
>NZ_JBNHES010000018.1:0-87771 GCF_050591105.1 Methylobacterium endophyticum | reverse complement strand
CCGGACGATGTTGGTAGGTGTCTCCATGGCGTATCGCTCTCGCTGAGAGGTTCTGGCAGGCTTCGACACCCGCCTCGATACGCCGCCTTCAACACACCGTCGTCACCCAATCTCCCGCATAGCTCGACCGGATCAATCGGCGGACGCTACACCCTGTCGGCCGGCGACAAGCTGCGCGTCATCGTGTTCGGCCAGGACAACCTCTCGAACATCTACGCCGTCGACGGCGGCGGCCGCATCGCCATGCCGCTGATCGGCACCGTCTCCATCGGCGGCCAGACCACGGCGCAGGCGCAGAAGACCATCGAGGCCAAGCTCGCCGGCGGCTTCGTGCGCGAGCCGCACGTCACCGTCGAGATCGACGCCTACCGGCCCTTCTACATCCTCGGCGAGGTCACGACCTCGGGCCAGTACCCCTATGTGAACGGCATGACCGTCGAGACGGCGGTGGCGATCGCCGCCGGTTTCGGACCGCGCGCGGCGCGCGACTACGCGGTGCTGACCCGCGAGGGGCCGCAGGGCTTCGTCAACGGCATCGTGCCGATGACCTATCCCGTGCGGCCGGGCGACACCGTCGTCGTCAAGGAGCGCTTCTTCTGAGCGTTCCGTTAGGGGCCTCCTAACCCTGTCGCCGGGAATTCCGGTGGCGGGCGCGGCGCCTTAACCCGTTCGGCAATCCCGCGCGCCCAAGACTCCGCTCCGGCCCAACCCCGCCCGGAGCCCATCGTGATCGCGTCGCAGACCGGCCCGTCCGGGGCCGAACCCGTCCACCGCATCCTGCACGTCTTCCGCGCCCCCGTCGGCGGCCTGTTCCGGCACGTCGTCGATCTGGCGCGCTTGCAGGCGGCGGCCGGGCACAAGGTCGGCATCGTCTGCGACGCCAGCACGGGCGGGGAACGCGGCGCCAGGGCGCTGGCCGAGCTCGCCCCCTGCCTCGCGCTCGGCGTCCGGCGCGTGCCGATGCGCCGCAACCCGCATCCGAGCGATCTCGCCGCACTCGGCGCCGTGGCACGCCGCGCCGAGAGCGCCGACGCCACCGTGCTCCACGGCCACGGCGCCAAGGGCGGCCTCTATGCCCGTCTCGCCTGCGTGGCCGGCGAGAAGGTGGTGCGCGCCTACACGCCCCACGGCGGCAGCTACAACTACCGGCCCGGCAGCGCGATGCATCGCTGCTACATGGCGATCGAGCGCATGCTGGCCCTGCGCACCGACGTCTTCCTGTTCGAGAGCGCCTATGTCGCCGGGCGCCACGCGGCCTATGCCGGCGGCATGCCCCGCCTGAGCCGGATCGTCCTCAACGGCCTCTCGAAGGACGAGTTCGAGCCTGTCGCGCCCGCCGCCGACCCCTACGACCTGCTCTACCTGGGCGAGCTGCGCGAGGCCAAGGGCCTGCCCTTCCTGTTGCACGCGCTGGCCAGGCTGCACGCCGAAGGGCATCCGCTACGCCTGCTGATGGTGGGATCGGGCCCCGACGAGGCGATCCTGCGCACGACCGCCGATGCCCTCGGCATCGCCGGAGCCGTCGCCTTCGAGCCGGCGCAGCCGATCCGCCCCGTGCTGGCGCGCGGCCGCATCATGGTGGTGCCCTCGCTCGCCGAGTCCCTCCCTTACGTGGTGCTGGAGGCCGCCGCCGCCGGCCAGCCGCTGGTGGCGACGAATGTCGGGGGCGTGCCGGAGATCTTCGGCCCCTACAGCGCCGACCTCGTGCCGCCGCGCGACGCGGACGCCCTCGCCCGAGCCATCCGGGCGATCCTCGACGAGGATCCCGCCGCCACCCGCGCCCGCTTCCGTGCGCTCAGCGAATCCGTGCGCGCGCGCTTCTCGCTGGAGCGGATGGGGGCGGACGTGATCGCCGGCTATGCCGCCGCCGGCTCCGGCATCCGGCCCGTCGCGGCGGCGCTTCCGCGCCCCTCGGCCGCCGCCGAGGCTGTCTGACACGATCCGCACGGTCCGGGCCGGCGCGACTTAAGCATTCGGAGAGGCCGTTCTGCGATCCTGATCGCCGTATCGGTCGGCGTGGATCGGACTGCTCGGGGCCGTCCGGCAGCCGCTCCCGAAGTCGGAAGTAACGGTCCATGAGCGCGTTCGACGTCCGCGATCTCCTCAAAGTCGCGTCCGAGCCGGTGGCGGCCCCTCATCTCGACGCGCCGTCTGGCAAGGCGCCCGTGGCTGAGGCCGTGGCCCCGCCGCGCCCGGCCGGGCCGATCTCGACGGTGGTGCTCGCCGGAGGCGTGCGTGCCGCCGAGTTCGTGGCCATGGCCCTGCTGGCGCTGGCGCTCCACCAGATCCTGCTGCGGGATGCCGCGCCGCTCGATGCGGCCTATCTCGCCGCCATCCTCGGGCTGCCGGCGCTCGCCGTGACCCTGTTCCAGCTCGCCGGGACCTACCGGCTCGCGATCCTGCGCGATCCCTTCCGGGGCGGCCTGCGGCTCGCCGCGGCCTGGACGCTCGCCTTCCTCCTCGTCGCCGGTGCCATGGTGATGGCCAAGGTCGCCGGGGACTATTCGCGGCTCTGGCTCGCGAGCCTCTACGGCGCCGGGCTGGCCGTCCTCGTCGTCGGCCGCTGCCTCGTCGCGCGCGTCATCGCGCGCCAGACGGCGAAGGGCCGCTTCGACCGGCGCACCGCCATCGTCGGCGGCGGCACGGCGGCGGAGGAGCTGATCGCCTCCCTCGAGGCGCAGGCCGACAGCGGCATCCGCATCGTCGGCGTCTTCGACGATCGCGGCGACATCCGCGCCTCCGACGTGGTCGCCGGCTATCCGAAGCTCGGCAATGTCAGCGATCTCGTCGCCTATGCCCGCACCAGCCGCCTCGACCTGATCGTGTTCACCCTGCCGATCTCGGCGGAGGGGCGCATCCTCCAGATGCTCGCCAAGCTCTGGGTGCTGCCCATCGACATCCGGCTCTCGGCGCATACCGCCAAGCTCCGCCTGCGCCCGCGCGCCTATTCCTATCTCGGCTCGGTGCCGGTGCTCGACGTCTTCGACAAGCCCATCGCCGACTGGGACGTGGTGGCCAAGACGGTGTTCGACCGCTTCGTCGGGCTCCTCGCGCTGATCGCGCTGTCGCCGGTGATGCTCTGCGTGGCGCTCGCCGTGCGCCTCACCTCCGCCGGCCCAGTCCTCTTCCGGCAGAAGCGCCACGGCTTCAACAACGAGCTGATCGAGGTCTTCAAGTTCCGCTCGATGTATGTCGACCAGTGCGACCGCGGCGCCGCGCAACTCGTCACCAAGGGCGATCCGCGCGTCACCCCGGTCGGCCGCTTCATCCGAAAGACCTCCCTCGACGAGCTGCCGCAGCTCTTCAACGTGGTGAAGGGCGACCTCTCCCTCGTCGGCCCCCGCCCCCACGCGCTCCAGGCGAAGGCGGCCAACACCCTCTACGACCAGGTGGTCGACGGCTATTTCGCCCGCCACCGGGTCAAGCCCGGCATCACCGGCTGGGCCCAGGTGAACGGCTGGCGCGGCGAGACCGACACCTCGGAGAAGCTCCAGCGCCGCGTCGAGCACGACCTCTACTACATCGAGAACTGGTCGGTGCTGTTCGACATCAAGATCCTGATCGCGACGCCCTTCGCCCTGTTCAAGACCCAGAACGCGTACTGATTTTTTCGGACCTGGGCCGGAGGACGAAGGGGCGGTCTCCTGGGTGAGGCCGTCCCTTCTCGCGTTTGGACATCCCTCTCGGATGCGGCGCGGGCCCGGCGTTCGCGGCCATCGTCAAGGTCGAAGGCCAACCTCCTGATACGGGAAAGAAAAAGGGGCGCGGACCTTATCGGTCCGCGCCCCTTTCTCGTGTCCGACCTGCGGTTCCCGCCGGGGCGGGGCGCCGCTCAGTACTTGCGGATGATCGGCTCCGGCATGGGGGCAGGCGCCGTGCCGAAGGCGTAGCGGATGCCGCCGTAGATCGAGAGCGGCTGCGCCAGGGTCGTCGTGCGCGGATCGTTGATGGCGAGGTTGCCCACCACGTTGCCGCGCTCGGCGAAGGTGCCGAAATTGGCGTATTTGTTGTTCGTCAGGTTGGTGATCAGGCCGAAGACCTGGAGCTGCGGCGTGACCTGGTAGCTGGTGTTGAGGCCGAGCACGAAATAGGCGGGCAGCTTCGGGTTCAGGTTCGACTCGTCGCCCCGGTAGTAGGACGAGGAGAAGGCCTGCACGTTCATGCCGAAGCGCCAGCCCGGCAGGACCATGTAGTCGAAGCCGGCCTTGATCTGGTGGTCGGGGATCAGCGGCACCTTGTTGCCCGGCCGCACGGTGATGGCGCCGCCGGGGACGCTGAAGGCCGTGGCGGTCGGGTTGGTGCCGGGGCTCGAGAGCGGGTTGTTCGGCGAGGACAGCGTGCCGGTGAACTGGAAGGTCGCGTCGATGAGCGCGTAGTTGGCGTAGACCGAGAGGTCGCCGCGCGTGTACTCGCCGCCGACCTCGATGCCCTGGCGCTGGGCGGCCGGCACGTTGACGTAGTAGCCGCGCGCCGCGTTGCCGGGGGTGGCGAGCTGGATGATGTCGTTGGCGAGATCGGTGCGGAAGGCGCCGATCTTATAGCTGACGAGGCCGCCGTCGTAGAAGTTCGGGATCGTGCCGCGGAAGCCGACCTCGTAGGTCTGGCCGGTGACCTGCTTGAGCGGCGGATCGGCCACGAGCGAGTTCGGCAGCAGGCAGGGCCGGTTCGGGTTGGCGCAGGCGAGCTCGAGCGGCGTCGGCGCGCGGTTCGACTCGGAGTAGCCGCCATAGAGCGACAGGCCGGGGGTGATCTTGTAGGTCAGGCCGGCGACCGGGTTGATCTTGTTGAAGTAATGCGTGCCCGTCACGTCCGGCGAGAAGCCGGTCTGATCCACCGTGGAGATGCGGGCGAAGTTCAGCCGCGCGCCGGCGGTGAGCGAGAGCCGGTCGGTCAGGTCGAGCGTGTCGGTGACGTAGAGGCCCATGTAGAGGTTGGTGCCGGTGGCGTTCGAGGGCGCCATGCCGAGCGCCCCGGCCGTGCGCAGCAGCGGCGTGCCGAGGCCGGGCACGACGCCGTTGAAGAGCGTGTTCGGGTTCGTCGTGACCGACAGGTCGGGGTTGATGATCCCCAGCGTGCTGGACGACTTGAAGGTGTATTCCGCGACGTCGATGCTGCCGCCGACGACGAAGCTGTTGGCGAGCCCGAAGACCTTGTCGCGGTTGGCGGCCTGCAACGAGCCGCCATAGCCGGTGGCCTCGGTCTTGGTGACGTCGATGGTGCCGTAGGGGACGTTGGAGTTCCTGATCGGCAACCCGTCAGGCCCGGTCAGCAGGAGCGAATCCTGGAAGGCGCGGCGGGCGGCGGTGCCGCTCGGAGGGCGCCGGAAGCCGTCGTCCTCCAGGCAGAGGAACGGACGCAGCGCGGCCGAGCCCTGGCCGCTGCACCCCTCGAAGTTGCCGTCGTTGCCGTCGACATAGGTGTTGCTGAAGCGGCGGAAATAGGCGTTTCCGGCGAGGTCCCAGGTGGGCGAGATGTCGACCCGGCCGGTCACCTGAAGGGTGCCCATCTCGGTGGTCGTCGTCTGCGGATAGGTGAAGATCGCGCGCGGGTCGGTGTGGGTGAAGTCGACGGGCGTCGCGGCGGCGGCGCCGAAGAAGGTGCGCGCGACGTTGGCGATGACGTGGAACTCCGAATCCGGCGTGCGGTAGCCGAGGTCAGAATAGATGCGACCGATGGTGCTCGGCGACTGGTAGCGCCAGCCGCGGTCGTTCATGCCGTCGCCGTTGAAGTAGAAGCTCCAGTTGTCGATCACCTTGCCGTATTCGAGCGAGCCGCCGATGCGGCCGTCCGAGCCGCCGAGCGCGGTGATCTCGGTGCCCTGCCAGGTGAAGCCGTTCTTCATCTGGATGTTGACCGCGCCGCCGATGGCGTTGAGGCCGAAGACCGGGTTGCCGGTGACGACGTCGATGCGCTGGATCGCCGAGGACGGGATCAGGTCGAACTGGACGGTGTCGCCGAAGGCCTCGTTGATGCGCACGCCGTTCTGGTAGACGGCGAGCCCCTGGGGCACGCCCTGCACCGGCGAGGCGGTGAAGCCGCGATAGTTCACGTCGACGCGGTTGTTGTTGCCCTGCGAGTCCGAGAGGTTGAGCCCCGGCGTCTTGCGGGCGAGGGTCGCCACCGCGTTGAAGCTGCCGCGATCCGCCTCGAGATCGGCGGCGGTGACGGTCTCGACGGTGCTCGGGATCTTGTCGAGGGGCTGGGCGCCGCCGCGCAGGCGCGGGCCGAGAACCGGCGTGGCCACCGTCGGCAGGCTGGTGCCGCCGAACGTCCCGCCGCCGCCGACCGGCGTCGTGGCGACGACGCTGAGCTCGCCGAGCGTCACCGCGTTCTGCGCGAAGGCCGTGCAGGGCAGCAGCGCCACCGACGCGATCAGGCTTGCGCGAAGCGTCCCCGTACCCATTCCCGAACTCATTCTCGACACGACCCGACCCCTCATGGCCCAACCCCTTATCGCGGAGCTTGGACACCAGTCATGCGGGGGAGGACGGGGACGGACAATCGGCGAGCGGCAGGATTATGCAGCTTCTGCGGGAACCTCAGGAGTTCGTAAGAGACCGTGGCCGGGCCGCAACTGTTTTATCTATACCTTTCAGTGATTTAGGGAATGTTACGCAATTTTGTCCGGGATCATTGCGCAATGCCGCGATCCTCGCCCGAGACGGCCTTGATCGCCCCGCCTCGCGCGATTCGGGACCGTTCCGCGCGGCTCAGAGCTTCGCCTGCAACCGGGCCTGGATCCTGCGGCCGAGCTCGCCCAGGCGCTGCTCCAGCAACTGAGGCACCTCGCAGACATATTGCAGGGAGTGGCTGCGCTCCTGGAAGATGCGACGGTCCCAGTTGAAGCGGGTCTCCAGCTCCGACTGCTCCTTGGGCATGTCGCGCGCGTCCGTGGCGCTCGGGGCGTCCTTGGTCTGGCTGACCTTGTCGGCCTCCTCGCGGATGCGCTCGGCCATGCGGCGCTGCCCCTGCGCGTAGCGGCCGATGCCGCCCATCACCTTATCGCGCTCGCCGTTGACGACCTCGAACACCCCGGCGAAGACCCGCGTCAGGCGCTTGTCGCGGTCGGGACCGGCCTTCTCGGCGAAGGCGTCGAGGAGCGGATCGACCTCGGACAGCTCGGTGCGGCGCGAGGCGATCTTCCGGGCGAGCTGGGCGGCCTCGGAATCGTCGCCCCATTCGCCGGCTGCGGCGATGTCGGGCCCCGTCCAGAACTGGCCGGGGCTCAGCGTCGCGACCTTGCGCTGGACGCAGGGCCAGTCCGGGTCCGCCTTGGGCTGGGCGAGCGCGGGCGCCGCGAGGAGAACGAGGCCCGCGAGGGCGGACATGGAGGCGCGCAACGGGGTCATGGTCATCCGGGTCATGGCGCCTCACTCGCCGGGCCGCCGCGCCGGGCCATGATGCCCCGGCCCGGATCGTAGGCGAAGGCGGCCGCCGCGAAGAATACGAGCGTGGTGCCCGCCACCACCGCGAAGGCCAGCGGCTCGAACTGCCCGTAGAGGGCGAAGCGCACCAGCTGCACCGCGTGGGTGAAGGGGTTGATCTCGCAGATCCAGTACAGCGTCTCGCTCGCCTCCCGGATCCGCCAGAGCGGATATAGGGCGGAGGAGGCGAAGAACATCGGGAAGATCACGAAGTTCATCACGCTGGCGAAGTTCTCGAGCTGCCGGACCAGGGAGGACAGAAACAGCCCGATGGCACCGAGCATCAGCCCCGAGGCCAGGAAGGCCGGCAAAGCCGCGAGGTAGCCGATGGGCAGGATGTCGGTCTCCCAGAAATACGCAACGGCGAGAAAGGCGTAGGCCTGTACGATCGAGACGGTGACGCCGGCGATGAGCTTGGCGAAGAGCAGCGTCCAGCGCGGATAGGGGCTCGTCAGCAGCACCTTCATGGAGCCGACCTCGCGGTCGTAGACCATGGAGAGCGAGGACTGCATGCCGTTGAAGAGCTGGATCATCACCGCGAGGCCCGGCACCACGTAGACCTCGTAGAGCACGTAGGTCTGGTAGGGCGGCTCGATGGAGACGCCGAGCGTGTTGCGGAAGCCCGCCGCGAAGATGAACAGCCACACCAGCGGCCGCACCAGGGCGGAGAAGAAGCGCTCCTTCTGGTTGAAGAAGCGCAGCAGCTCGCGGCGCGTGATGCCGCCGAGGCAGATCAGGTAGCCGACCGCGTCGAGCCGGCCGAGATGGGGCGCGGACTTTTTTTCGCGCGATGCCGAGGTCGTCGGCGCGAGGGTTGTGGGCGTGGTCATAGGAGGCAGCCCATAAACGGATGATGCACGCTCTCCCTCTCCCCTCTGCGGGAGAGGGTGGCCCTCGCGTCAGAGAGGGTCGGGTGAGGGGAACGCGATATCCGGAAAGGTCGCTCCCCTCTCCCGACCCGCTTCGCGGGCCACCCTCCCCCGCAGAGGGGGGAGGGATGATCCGCGCGATGTCGATCAGCGGCCATCACGCGGCGGCCTTGCCGGGCTCGGCGACGAGGCGGCGGAAGGCGGCCTCCAGCCCCTCCCCCGGCGCGCCGATGGTCCCCGCCTGCCCGCGCGCGACGATGCGGCCCTTGTGGAGCACCACGGCGTCGTCGCCGGCCTCGATCTCCTCGAAGATATGGGTCGCCCACAGCACCGAGAGCCCCTCCTCCCGCACCAGCGCGCGCACGATGCGCACGATGTCGGCGCGCGATTCGAGGTCGAGCCCGACGGTGGGCTCGTCGAGCAGCAGGAGGCGCGGCTCGTGCACCAGGGAGCGGGCGATCTCGATGCGGCGCGACTGGCCGCCCGAGAGCGTGCGCACCTTGTCGTCGCGGCGCTCGGAGAGGCCGACGCGGTCGAGCAGCGCGGCGATCCTCGCCTTGGCGGCCTTGCGGGCGATGCCGTGCAGGCTCGCGTGGTAGAGCAGGTTCTGCTCCACGGTGAGGTCGGTATCGAGCGTGCGCGCCTGAAAGACCACCCCGAGCCGGGCGAGCGCGCGGGAGGGCTCCCGATCGAGCCCGTGCCCGAAGATCGCGACCCTGCCCTCCTGGTTGGTGTAGAGGCGGGTGATCACCGAGAACAGCGTCGTCTTGCCGGCGCCGTTCGGCCCGAGCAGCGCCATGAAGCGCCCGCGCCCGACCGTGATCGAGACGTCCGAGAGCGCGGCGCGCGCGCCGAAGCGGTGGCCCAGGCCGGCCACCTCCAGCGCGGGCGAGGCAGGCTGCGGATCGCTCATTTCGGGAGCGCCCTCTTGGCGTCGGAGACGGCGTCGAGGCACTCGTCGAACTCGCCCTCGCCCTGCTCGCGCTTGGCGACCCTGAGGGCCTTCTTCAGCTTGTCCAGCACCGGTGCGGGGGGCGCCTTGGCGATCTCGCCCTCGATCATGGCGATCCCCTCCGCGCAGGCGGCCTTGTCGTCGGCGAGCGCGGGCGAGGCGGCGAGGAGCGCCGTCAGCAGCAGAACGCCCGCGATCCCTCTCCCCCCTGCGGGAGAGGGTGGCCCGCGCAGCGGGTCGGGAGAGGGGAGCGACGTTGCCGGAGAGGGCGTTCCCCTCTCCCGACCCTCGCTCACGCGAGGCCCACCCTCTCCCGCAGGGGGGAGAGGGAGAGGTGCGAGGCGGCGAAAACGAAAAGGACGCATCATTTCACCGTGATGGTGCCGGTCATGCCCTTGGACTCCAGTCCGCGGGCGGCCCAGGTGTAGCTTCCCGGCTTGATCGCCACGAACTCGATGGCGATCTCCCCCGGATCGTCGAATTCGAGATGGTCTGGCGGGCCGCCGCCGTGGATCTCCAGATGGTTGATGACGATCTGGTTGAGCCAGATGTAGCGGAAGAACTCGCTCGCGTAGAACTTGTATTCCTGCCGCCCCTTGGCGACGATCCGCAGCCGGTAGGCACGCCCGGATTCGAGCTCGATGTCCTTGTTCTCGACCACGAAGTCGTTGCCGTCCTCGTTGCCGAGGACGAGATCGGGCAGGTTCTCGCGCTTCTTGGTGAGATCGAGGGCGAAGGCCGGGGCCACTGCCAGCAGCCCCGCGAGGCCGAGCGCCAGCGGCCGAAGAATGCGCCTCATCGTGATCCGTCCTCCCATGGTCGCTGCCCTTGTCCGGGCGGTCGTCGTCACTGCGGCGAGATCGCCACGCCCCAGGGCAGCAGCCCCACGGGGATGCTCTTGACCACCTTCTCGGCGGCCACGTCGATCACCGAGACGTCGTTCGAGGTGCCGTTGGTGGAAAACAGCATCTTCTGGTCCGGCGTGAAGGCGAGCTGCCAGACGCGCTGGCCCACGGGCAGGTACTTGCCGACCTCGTAGGTCCTGGCGTCCACCACCGCGACCCGGTTGGCGGGACCGAGCGCCACGAAGGCCTTCGCGCCGTCCTTGGCGATACGGATGCCCACCGGCTGGATCGCCTCGTCGTTCACGCCCGGAATCTTGAAGGTTATTTTTTTCACGACGCGGCGCGCCGCGACATCGATGATCGAGACCGTGCCCCCGACCTCGGCCGAGACCCAGAGGAACTTGCCGTCCGCCGTGAACTCGGCGAAGCGGGGCCTCGCGTCCACCAGCACGTTGTCGATCACCTGGAAGGTCTTGGTGTCGATGAAATGGGCCATGTTCGTGGTCTCGGACGTGTTGACCAGGATCTTCCCGTCCGGCGACAGGCCCATGCCCTCCGGCTCGACCCCCACGGGGATCTCGGCCAGGACCTTGTTCTTCTCGATGTCGATGATCGTGACCTGGCTGTCGTCCTCGTTGGCGACGTAGAGCGGGTTGCCCGAGGCATCGAGGATGAACTGCTCCGGGTCCGGGCCGGAGCGCAGCGAGCGCAGGGTCTTGCCGGTGGCGGTGTCGAGCACGTCGATGCGGTCGTCGTCGCTGGCGCAGACGTAGAGCTCCTTGCCGTCCTTGCTCACGGTGATGCCGCGCGGGCGCCGCCCGACCTTCCAGGTGGCTGTGACGGCGAGCGTCTCCACGTCGATGACGCTGACGGAGTTGCCCTTCTCGTTGGAGACGTAGGCAGTGAGCGCGCAGGCCGGGGCGGCGGCCCCGAGGAGCGCCGCCGCCAGCACGGCCATGCCGATGCCGGGCCGCAGCCAGCCGGGTTCCGATGGGCGCGAGTCCACGCTGCCGCTCATTCCTCATCCTCCCTGGCGCGCCCCGCATTGGTGCCGCAGGGTCTTCCGCCGTTGTAGCGCGTCCGCCGCGTGTTGCGAGGGCATCGACCTTTTGGCAAGGGGCTCGCCATTGCCGCAGGCGCCCGGTCCGGCGTTTTACGGTGGCATCTTGCAGGCGGTCTCGGGCAGGTCGATCCCGAGGGTGTCCAGCGGCGTGCGCTGGTGCAGGTAGCCCTGCTCCGGCGTCACCGTCACCATGGCCTTCGGCTGCACCACGATGATCGGCTGGCGCAGCTGATGGTCCCAGGGCCGGAAGCTCAGCGAGACGCCCTTGTAGGCGGGCAGGCTGAAGGCGGGATCGGTGAGATAGGGGCCGATCGCCGCCGCGTCCGTTGATTTCCTGGCGGTCGCCGCGTCGCCCACCGTGCGGATCGCCGCCCAGACCTGATAGTCGAGGGGCCGCATCAGGCGTCCGGCGAGGCGCCGGAAGCGGTTCTGCGCCTGTGCCGCGCCCCAGGTCTCCAGCGTCGGATGCCAGGTGGTGGCGACGAGCCCCTGCGTGCCGGCGACGGGGCGCGGGTCGACGGTCCGGAACGGCACGTAGTCGCCCCAGTCCGCCGCCTCGTCGGCGACGAGGGCGATGTCGTAGTCGATGCCGCGCGTGAAGATCATCGCCTCGGCCCGCGTCGGCGTGTCGCCCCTCGCGCGGGCGAGCGGGCCGAAGGTCCAGGGCTTCTCGGCCACGATCTTGAGGCCGAACTTGGTGGCGGAGCGCTTCCAGGCGTCGGCGTAGAGCCTGTCGGCGGGGTTCGGCCCGACGATGAGGAAGAGCTTGCGCCAGCGCATGAAGGTGAAGAACTGCGCCAGCGCGTCCGTCTGCATGGCCCGGCTCGGCAGGATGTGGAAGACGTTTTGCCGGCAATCGGCGCCGCGCAGGCGGTCGTCGGGGGCGGCGGCGTTGAAGACGACGACGCCCTGCCCCTTCACCGCGTCGGCGACCGCCAGCACCTCGTCCGCCGGCAGCGCCAGCGCCAGGAACTTGATGCCCTTCGAGACGAGGCTGTTGGCCGCGTCCACCGCGCCCGGTCCGCCCTCGCCGAGGGCCACGGCGTCGAGCGCGTAGGTCTGCTTGGTGAAGCGGCCGGTGGTGTTGTTGTCGGCGATGCCCATGCGGGCGCCGGCGAGCCCCTCGTCCTCCGGGGGAGCCTCGGCGTCGTAGGAGGAGGGCGAGGGCTGCGGCCGGTAGATCAGGCCGATCGGCGTCTCGGACGGCGCGGGCGCGGGCGGCGCCGGGTCGGCCTTGGCCGCCGGCTCCTGCGCGGAGGCCGGCGGGACCGGGAGAGCCGACAGCGCCAGGAGCGCCGAGACGAGGCGGGCGGAGGTCTTGAGCGAGGAGCGCATGCGGTCGGCACGCTAGCAGCATCCCTTCCGCGCACAACGCCGGAAAGCTAAGGAGAATCTAAGGGCTGACGGGTGCCGAGGCGTCGCGCGCGGGCCCCTGCGCCGCCGGGACGCATGCGCAGGCCGGGTCGCCGGTCGATTGCCAATTCGCCCCGCCGCCCAAGGTGTAGGGGCGATCCTTGCGCGAGACGCGGCGGATCCGCGACGAGCCCCGCGAACGGGGCCGCCATCGCACGGGAGGCGACGAAAGACTGCCATGCACGCACGCGCCGCGATCCTCGCCGCCCTTCTCCTCGCCGCCCCTCTCCTCGGTGATCCCGCCGCCCGCGCCGAGCCGGCCGTGAAGGCGGCGGTGTTTCCCGTCGAGCTTCTCGATCCGGGCGTCGTCGGCGGACGCAAGGCGCGTCCCGAGGAGCAGCGCAGGCTCGCCATGGTCACGGAGGAGCTGCGCAAGGCCCTCCAGGCCGGGGCGGGGCTGGAGCCGGTCGACACCGCCCCGCAGGCGGCCGAGGTCGCCAAGCAGGGCCCGCTCTACAAATGCGACTGCGCGCCCGCCATCGCCAGGACGCTCGGCGCCGATCTCGCCGTCAACGGCTACGTGGAGAAGGGCTCGAACCAGATCTTCAACCTGTTCGTGACCGTCTCGGACGCCGCCACCGGCAAGCCCGTGCGGGCCGGGCAGGTGGTGATCCGGGCCGATACCGACGACACCTGGGCGCATGCCATGCGCTGGGTGGTGAAGAACCGCCTGCTCGCCGAGCCCCTGCCCAAACGCTCCTGATCGGCTACAAGCGGGCGCGCCCGTCGCGCCGTGCCCCTTGAGACGCCCATGTTCCCGTCCGGCCCCTCTCCGATCCGCCTCGACGCCGCCCCGCCCCCGCGCCTGCTCGTCAGCGTGCGCGATGCTCTCGAGGCGGATCTCGCGGCGGCGCGCGGCGCGGATATCGTCGACGCCAAGGATCCCGACGACGGCCCGCTCGGCGCGCTGCCGGTGGGGACCGTCTCGGCGATCGTCTCGGCGACCGCCGGCCGCGCCGCCACGAGCGCCGTCGCGGGGGACGGCGAGGGCGGCCTGCCCGTGTCCGTCGCGGCGGTGGCGGCGGCGGGCGTCGATTACGTCAAGATCGCCGCGAGCCCGGCCCTGCTCGCCGATGCGGGCGCGCTGCGCCGGATCGCCGCCGCCGCGCCGGGCCGGCTCGTCGCGGTGCTGCTCGCCGAGGACGCGGCCGAGTCCGGCATCCCCCCGGAGGGCCTCGCGACGCTGGCGGCGTCTGGCTTTGCCGGCGCCATGCTCGACACGCGCGGCAAGACCGGCCGGCGGCTCGGCGACATCCTCGATCCCGCGACGCTGCGCGGCTTCGTCGCCGCCTGCCGGAGCTCGGGGCTGATCTCGGGTCTCGCCGGATCGCTCCGTGTCGGTGACGTGACGGGGCTCGGGGCCCTCGGGCCGGCCTATCTCGGGTTTCGCGGCGGGCTCTGCCGGGACGGCGACCGGCGGCGCGCTCTCGATCCGGCACGCGTGAGCGAGGCGGCCGCCGCGCTCCGCGCCCTGCGGCGGCGGGACGCCGCGTGAGCCGGCGGCCCCTCACCGTCGTCAAGGTCGGCGGCAGCCTGCTCGCGGCGCCGGAGCGGCTGCGCGCCGTGCTCCGCGCCTGCGCGGAGGGCCGCGAGGGGGCCTGCATCCTCGTGCCGGGCGGCGGACCCTTCGCCGACGCCGTGCGCAACGCGCAAGCCGATCTCGGCTTCTCCGACGCCCTCGCCCATCGCCTCGCCCTCGACGCCATGGGCCGCATGGCCGAGATCTTTTGCGACCTGGAGCCGCGCCTGCGCGTCCTGTGCGATCCGGCGTCGATGGGCGGTGTCGCTGCGATCTGGGATCCGGCCGCGCTGAAGACCGGGCGTCCCGATATCCCCGAGCGCTGGGACGTCACCTCGGACAGCCTCGCTCTCTGGCTCGCGGCGGAGATCGGCGCCGCGACTTGCCTGCTGCTGAAATCCGTCGACGCCCCGCAAGGCGCCGGCACGGATGCCCTGAGCCGGCTCGGGCTGGTCGATGCCGCCTTCCCCGCCTTCGCCGCGCGCTTCTCCGGCCGCATCCTCCTGCGCGGGCCCGGCGCGGAGACCGTCGTGACAGCCGCTCCCGGACGCGAGGCGGCGTGAGCGAGCATCTCGTCTTCGTCACGGGCAAGCTCGCCCGCGCCCGGCTGGAGAAGGTGGCCGCCGCCCTGCCGCCCGAGCGCTTCGCCTGGAGCATCGCCGACGCGGGCGTGAAGGTCGCCGCGCTGATGACCGCCGAGATCATCAAGCGCCGGGTCGAGATCCCCGAGGGCGCCACCCGCGTGGTGCTGCCCGGCCGCTGCCGCGCCGACCCGGCCGACCTCGCCGCGCATTTCGGGCTGCCCGTGGAGCGCGGCCCGGACGAGATCGTGGACCTGCCGACTTGGCTCGGGCTCGCGGGGCGCAAGCTCGATCTCTCGAAGCATGACCTGCGCATCTTCTCGGAGATCGTCGACGCCTCGAGGATGAGCGTCGATCAGATCGTCGCGAAGGGGCTCGACCTCGCCCGGCGCGGTTCCGACGTGATCGATCTCGGCGGCCTGCCCGACACGCCGTTCCCGCATCTCGACGACGCGGTGCGCGAGATGAAGCGCGCGGGGCTCACCGTCAGCGTCGATTCCTTCTCGCTGGACGAATTGACGCGTGGCGCGAAGGCGGGGGCGGACTACCTGCTCAGCCTCAACGAGGAGACCCTCGACCTCGCCTTCGAGACTGACGCGGTGCCGGTTCTGGTGCCGATGCGTCCCGACGACACAGCCTCCCTCGACCGCGCCATCGAGCGTCTGGCGAAGGCCGGCCGGCCCTTCATGGCCGACCCGATCCTCGAGCCGATCCATTTCGGATTCGTGGAGTCGCTCGTGCGTTACCGGGATGTCCGCGCCCGCTATCCCGAGATCGAGATGATGATGGGCACCGGCAACCTCACCGAGCTGACCGAGGCCGACAGCCTCGGCGTCACGGCGCTGTTGCTGGGAGCCTGCTCGGAGCTGGCGATCCGCAACGTGCTGATCGTGCAGGTCTCGAACCACACCCGCCGCACCGTCGAGGAGCACGACGCCGCACGCCGGGTGATGTACGCGGCCAAGGCCGACGCCGCCCTGCCGAAAGGCTATGGCCGGGCACTTCTGGCATTGCACGACAAGCGCCCCTTCGTGCAAACGGCGGACGAGATTGCCGCGCTGGCGGCGGAGGTCCGCGATCCGAACTACCGGATCGCGGTCGCCGAGGACGGCATCCACGTCTACAACCGCGATCGTCACAGGGTCGGCACCGACGCGATGGCCTTCTTCTCCGATCTCGATGTGGCGGGCGACGGCGCCCACGCCTTCTATCTCGGCGGCGAGCTGACCAAGGCGGAGACCGCCTGGCGGCTCGGCAAGCGCTACGTTCAGGACGAGGCCCTGGATTGGGGCTGCGCCGCCGACGGCGAGGTCGAGGACACCACCGCCTTCAAGAAGGCCGGCCATACGAAGCAGTCCGGCCCCGATGCGCCGCTCCCCGGTACGCGGGACGCGCGCGCCGTCGCTGAGATGCCGGAGCCCGTTCCTGGCCGCATCGTCTGCGGCCAGTTCGTGCCGGACGGGGAGCGCTGAGAGCCGTGCCGCTGATCCTCGAGACCATCGTCACCACCACGGCCGCAGACGGAACGCTGCATCTCGTGCCCTTCGGGCTGATCCGCGAGGACGACGGCGGCACCGTGCTGGCGCCGTTCCGGCCCTCCCCCACCATCGAGAACCTGAAGGCGAACCCCGTCTTCGCCGCGTCGAGCCCGCGTGACATCCGCGTCATCGCCGGCGCCGTCACCGGGCGGCGCGACTGGCCGACGCTCCCTTGCGAGCGCATCGCGGGATCCCGCCTCGCCGACAGCTTCGGCCATGCCGAGTTCGCGGTGGAGCGCGTCGAGGAGGACGAGACGAGGCCGCGCTATCGCGGGCGTCTCGTCCACGAGGCGGCGCATTCCGCCTTCATCGGCTACAACCGCGCGCAAGGAGCCGTGCTGGAGGCGGCGATCCTCTCGACGCGGCTCCACATGCTGGCGCCGGAGAAGATCCTTTCCGAGCTGCGCTATCTCGCCATCGCGATATCCAAGACCGCCGGCCCCCGCGAGCGCGAGGCCTGGGGCTGGATAGAGGACAAGGTCGCCGCCGCCCTCGGGCCCGACGCCCGCGTTCTCGCAAACCCCGACGCTGCCCGTCCGAGCGGCGCGTGAAGGAGACTGGACGAACCATGAAGAAGCTCGCACTCGCGACCGCGGCGGCGCTCAGCCTCGTGTCGTTTTCGGCCGATGCCCACGGGCCGAGCCGCCGCAAGGTCCAGGAGACCGTCGAGATCAACGCACCCGCCGACAAGGTCTGGTCGGTGATGGGCAACTTCCAGGACATGAGCTGGCTGCCCGTCGTCGAGAAGACTGAAGGCACCGGCGGCAACGAGCCCAACAAGGCCAAGCGCACGCTGACCCTCAAGGGCGGCGGCACGGTCGAGGAGGAACTCGACAAGTATGCCGACAAGCAGAGCTATTTCTACCGCATCGACAAGGTCGACGTGAAGGTTCTGCCGGTCAACAACTACTCGTCCACCATCGAGATCGAGCCGGCGGGCGACAAGACCAAGGTCACCTGGCGGGGCGCCTTCTATCGCGGCTACATGAACAACGATCCGCCGCCCGAGCTCAACGACGAGGCCGCCGAGAAGGCCGTGAAGGGCCTCTACCGCACCGGCCTCGACGCGCTGAAGGCGAAGGTCGAGAAGGGCTCGTAGTGCCCGCGCGTCAGGGGGGCCGGCCGCGCGCCGGCCTCCTCGCCCTGTTTCCGGCCCTGGTGCTCGCCGCCGCCCTCGCCCCGTGCCCGGCCGGGGCCGGCGAGGCGGTGGTCACGGCGCAGGTGGCCAACCTCGTCGACATCGTGGATCTCGACGCCGGCAAGGTGGTGGCGGCGATCCCGGTCTCCGGCGCGCCTGCCGGCGTCGCGCTCTCGCCCGACCGCCGCACGGCCTACGTCACCCGGCCGGACGGTCCGGGGCTGGCGGTGATCGATCTCGCCGCCCGCAGGGTGAGCGCCACCCTGCCGCTTCCCGGCGGCCCCCTCGGCATCGCCGTGAACCCGGTCTCCGGCGCGGTCTACGTGGCCGACTGGTACGCCAAGCGCGTGCTCGTGCTGCTGCCGAAGCCCGAGGGGCTGGTTCAGGACGGCGAGATCGCGGTCGGGCAATCGCCCTCGGGCTTCGCCGTGGCGCCGGACGGCAGGACGCTGCTCGTGGCCAACCGCGAGAGCGACACCGTCTCGGTGGTCGACATCGAGAGCCGGCGCGAGGTCCGGACGATCGCGGTGGGCAAGCACCCGTTCGGCATCGCCCTCGATGCCGGGGCGATGCGCGCCTACACGGCCAATGTCGAATCGAACGACGTCTCGGTGATCGACCTCGCCAAGGGCGCCGAGATCGGCCGGGTGACATCCGGCGACCGGCCCTATGTCGTGGCGCTGGCCGGCGGGCGCGGCTTCGTCACCGACCAGTATTCCGGCACGGTCACGGCCTTCGACCTCGCGACCCTGAAACCCCTCAAGGCCATCGATACCGGCGACCACCCGGAAGGGATCGCGGCCTCCGCCGATGGCCGCACCGTCTACGCGACGAACTGGGGCGACAACACGCTCAGCGTCATCGATGTCGGGACGCTCGCGGTGACGCGCCAGATCAAGGTCGACGACGGGCCGAGGGCGTTCGGCGACTTTTTGAGATAGCCGGCTGTCCAGGAGACGTGGATCGCGGTTCTCCGTCCGGACAGCCGGCGAAGCACTGAATCTCGCCGGCTCAGTCGTCTTCCGGCGGCTCGTCGTCGCCGGAATTGAGCATGTCCTCGAGTTCGTCCACGAGCCGGTCGATCTGGTCGGCGGTGGCGATCACCTTGAAGGTCTCACCCGTCTCCGTGGCGAGGGCGAGCTCGATGTCGCGGCCGGACCGGCTCGCCAGGAAACGGGTCAGACGTCGGGCCGAACTCATGGCTGCGCTCCGTGCCGGTGGGATGGGGTGCGGTGCCTGTCCGCGAGCAGGGCCAGTGCCACGGCCGGTCCGCAGGTGGAAGCCCAGGCCGGATGTCCGTCGAGCCCTTCCGCGATCGCGTCGGTGAAGGCGACGACCCGGCGCCCGAGACGCCGGCCGAGCCGCTCCGCCACGAAGGCGCCCGCGCCGCAGGCGACGAGCGGCGCGTCCTCCGGCAGGTCCGGCCGGGACAGCAGGATCGCGGCCGCGTCGTACAGGAGCCGGAGCTGCGCCTCGGCGAAATGGGCGGCGAGCGCTCGCCATTCGGCCTCGCTCCCCTCGCCGAGGTCGCGCCCGATCATGCGGGCGACGCGGGTGCGGGTCTCGGTCGGCGACTTGCCCTTCAGGTCGGGGCTGTGCTGCTGGTCGGCGCCCTCGGGCAGGTCGCCGGTGAGGCGGTAGACATCGGCCATGTTGGCGAAGGTCTCCGACATCAGCCGGGTCCGGCGCCCCCGGAACGGCGCGTGGTCGGCGAGCGCCAGGAGGGGCGTGCGCACCACGCCGGTATAGACGAGCTCCCCTGTCTCCAGGCGCTCGGCGTCGCTGTAGCCGGTGGCCGCCGGCCTGCCCGCGACGACGGGGATCAGGTCGGCGGTGGTGGAGCCGATATCGACCAGGAGCGCATCCGGCAGGTGCCGCCCGGTCAGCGCGGCGGTGGCGTGCCAGTTGGCCGAGGCGATGTCGGCGCTGGCGCCCTCCGCCTCGGCCGGCGCCACGAAACCGGAACGTCCGGCATAGATGCGCACCCGGCCCGCGAGATTCGCGGCCGCCCAGTCCGAGAGGCGCGCCACGCCGTCGGCGCGATCCGTGAAGCAGTCGGTCAGCTCGCCCGTCATGGTGACGGCGTGGTCGGCCGGAGCGCGGGCCCAGTCCGGCAGCGCGGCCAGCGCCGCGTCGAGGGCGGGAAGCCCCCGCCAGAGCGGACAGGGCGCCTGCACCGCCTCCCGCACCCGGCCCCCGACCACGCGGGCCGCCTTGACATGGACCCCCCCGAGGTCCCAGCCGATCACCGTGTCCGGCACGGGCGTGGCGTCGATGGACAAGGCATTCTCCGAGGGCGGGACGGATGGCGGCTTCGCCGTGATCCCGGTGATCGACCTGCGGCGCGGGCAGGTCGTCCGGGCGCGGCACGGCGCGCGCGACGCCTATGCACCGATCGAGACCCCCTTGGCAAAGGGCTCCTCGCCCGGAGCGGTGGCGGCGGGGCTGATCGCGGCCCTGCCGGCCGGCATCCTCTACGTCGCCGATCTCGACGCGATCATCGACGGGACGCCGCCGGACCTCGCCTCCCTGCGCGCCGTCCGCGATGCCTGTCCGGGCGTGGCCCTCTGGGTCGATGCCGGGTTCCACGACGCGCCGGGGCTTGCCGCCTTCCTCGAAAGCGGGCTCGGGCGCCCGGTGATCGGCAGCGAGAGCCAGTCGGACGGCGGTCTCGTCCGGCGCTACCGCGCGCGGGCGGTGTTGTCCCTCGACAGCCGGGGCGAGGAGCGGCTCGGTCCCGCCGCACTGCATGACGGGGCGCGGGACTGGCCGGACGACGTGATCGTGATGACCCTCGGCCGGGTCGGGGCGGGAAGCGGTCCCGATCTCGCGGCGCTCGCGCACGCGCGGGCCCTGTCGCCGCGGGCGCGCCTCTACGCGGCCGGCGGGGTGCGCGGGCCGGAGGACCTGCGCGCGGCGCGTCTCGCCGGGGCGTCGGGGGCGCTGGTGGCCTCCGCCATCCACGACGGAGCCTTGCGCGCCGGACATCTGCTGGGCCCATGAAAATCTGAGGCCCATGAAAAACGGGGCGGCCGAAGCCGCCCCGTTCGTTAGTCCCTACCGTCCAAGGAAGATGGAGGCCAGTCGCTGAAGCAGGCCCCGCGGTGCGGGCGGAGGCGCGCTCTGCCCAGGACCGTCCCCGATCTAATTGGCGGCGAAGGGGTGCTGCGCGGAGTTGCGCTGCTCGGTCACGGTCGCGGCCTTGGGCTCGCCGGCAACGGCGCGCTGGATGGACAGCTTGGTGGCCTCGTAGTTGTACTTCTGGATCTTGGCGTCGTCGGCCGCTTCCCAGTGGATGAACACGCCGACCAGGATGAACAGGTCGTCGGCCTCGTCGGCGGGGATGATGCCCTCGGCGACGGCGTCCTGCACGGCCTTGGCGACGCCGTGCTGGGCGGGGCCGAACATCTGGACGGCCTGACGGGCGTCGTTGATGGTGACCTTGTTGAACATCAGCGTGTTGGGCTTGCACGGCAGGTTCGGCGCGATGACCGCGAGCAGGCTGGTGAAGCCGTGCTTGTTGTTCACGAGGCCGTTGCAGAAGGCCGTCTCGGCCGGCGAACCGCGCGGTCCGATGATGAGGTCGATATGGGCGACCTCGTTGCCGTCGCCGACGAGGGCCTCGCCGACCTGAACCTTGTTGATCTTCGCCATGAGGGGTCTCTCCCTGCTGCTCGATATCGTTGTGGCCGCCCCAGGAGCAGGCTCGGCCGCGGGCCATCCTTGTTTGCGACGTTCGGATCGAGTGACCGAACCGGTTAGCCCGGATAGCGGCGCGGACCCTACAGCGGGCCCCTGCGCCGAACAACCCGCTCACCCGCCCGATCTCGATAAATGATCGCGCCGATTCGGGAGCCGGCTCCAGGACTTTTCGGGCCGCCGGAGCGTGGATGCGGTCCGCTCCTCAGAGCGCCGCGCCGCTGCCCGAGAGCGCGTCGAGGAAGAGGGTCGCCACGGTCAGGTCGGCGCTGGTGCCGGGGTTGAGCCCGGCGGTCTTGAGCAGGGCGTCATGCGCCAGGAGCGCCTCCACCGGCCGCTCCCGCAGATCGAGGCCGGCCAGCGCCGCCCGCGCCGCGTCGCGCACGGCCTCCGCCTTCGCCGCCCCGAACTTGCGGGCGATGTGGCTGTCGGGAAGCGCGGTCAGGAAGGCGAGATGCACGGCCGTGGTCGTCCAGGGCGGCGCCAGACCGTCGTCCCGCGCGCGGGCCAGCGCCCCGGCGCCGATCCGGCGCAGATCCTCGTAGTCGGTGGCGTAGGCGCGGGCGATGCGGTCGCGGGGCGCCGCCTCCGCCATGGCCTCCTTCAAGGGGGGAGCCCGGCCGGGGGCGGCGACGTCGTGGCGCCCGGCCTCCCCCAGGCCGCCGGGCGCGGCGAGGCGGATCGCCTCGAAAGCCGCCGCGCCGTCATCCGCGTCGAGGGCGTCGAGGACGCTGGCGAGAGGAACGCCGCGCTCGGCCGCCAGGGCGAGCGGCGCGCAGAGCAGCAGGATGCCGAGATTGGTGTTCTGGCCGACCGCCGCGCGGGTGGCGGCGACGCCGTCGCGCACCCGCTCGCCGACGCGGGCCCCCGCCCGCGCCAGGGCGGGGGCGGAGACCTCGGCGCTCGTCACGAAATCCGACACCTGCATGCGGTGGCCGGCGGCATAGGCGTGGACGTTGCCGACCTTCAGCGCATCCAGCTCCGCGAGGCAGGCGGCGCGGTAGAGCGTCTCGATCAGGGCCGGGGGCAGCGCCGGCACGGGGCTCAGGCCACCACGAGGCGCGGCGGCCGGGCGGCGCGCACGGCGGCGACGAAGCCGCGCGCCACGGCGCCGGCAATGTCGGTCTGCGTCACCTGCTGCAAGCCGGACCAGGCCGGCATCGAGTTGACCTCCAGCACCGAGAAGCCGCCCTCCCCGTCCTCGACGAGATCGACGCCGGTATAGTCGACGGCGATGGCGGCGGCGGCGGCCTCCGCCAGCTCGGCGGCGCGGGCCGGCATCGCCCAGGGCAGCGGCCTGCCCCCGCGATGGACGTTGGTGATCCAGCCGTCGCCCTCGCGGATCATCCCGGCGATCGCCCGGCCCTCGCAGACGAAGACGCGGTAGTCGCGCCAGAGCCCGTCCCGGCGGGGCACGTAGCGCTGGAGATAATAGACGCGGGAGACCGCCTCCTCGGGGGGCAGGTCCTCGGGGGCCTCGATGAGCTGGAGCCCTTCCCCCTGCGAGCCGAACAGCGGCTTCAGCACGAGGGGCCGGCCCGGCCGGGCCTCCCGCGCCACCAGCTCGGCGGCGGCCTCGCGCTTGGAGAAGACGAAGGTCTCCGGCGTCGGCAGGCCGGCCCGCGCGATCATCAGGCTGGTGGCCGCCTTGTCGACGGAGCGCTCGATGGCGGTGGGCGAGTTCCACACCGTGGTGCCGGCGGAGACCAGCGCATGCAGCACGCCGAGCCGCATGGTGGTCGCCTCGAAGGTGCCCCCCGCGATGGTCCGCAGCAGCACCCCGTCGGGCAGCCGGTCGGGAAAGCCCGGCACGCGCAGAGGCTCGGCCCCGCCCGTGACGACCGCGACGTCGGCGAGGGAAAAAAGCACCGGCTCGACCCCGAGCCCGGTGAGCGCCGCCAGGAGGCGGCCCTTGTGCCAGTTGCCGTTATCGGCCGCGAGCCCGATGCGCATGGGTGTCCGTGATCGTCCGGCGTTCCCCTCCCCCTTGTGGGGAGGGGCTAGGGGTGGGGGTGGTTCAGGAGGCACCGCCTCATTTGGCGCCACCCCCACCTCCGGCTCCTCCCCGCGAGGGGGAGGAGAGAGGGCTCACGCGAAGGACGCGTCCACCAGCGCCGGCTCCAGCCGGCCGCCGCGGAAGGTCGCGCCGGTGCGCACCGAGGTGACGATGGCCTCCGCCGGCGAGAACAGCGCGCCGTCGATCTTGTAGAAATCGCCGTTCACGCGGGAGAAGATGTCGGCGAAGGGCGCGCCGTGGTCGCTCGACGTGGTCGAGGGGAGCTGCTCGGCGAGCTGCCGGGCATCGGCATCCTCGGCGTCGACGAAGAGCTGCACCCGGCCGCCATAGATGATGGCGTCGTTGGTGCGGCCCATGGCCTTGATGAAGTCCGGGTGCGGGGGCGAGAGCGGGGCCGAGCCGATGCCGTCGACGATGGCGTGCAGGTCGAAGCCGACCGTGTGAGCCTTGTGGAGCGCCACCTCGAGCACGCGGGCGACGACCTGGGTCGCGCCGGCGAGGCTCTGGGTCGGGGCGAAGACGAAGGTGACGTCCTCGGGTGAAAGGCCCGTCGCCTCGGCGACCTTGGCGACGACGGAGGCCGGCGGCCCGCTCGCGGACTCCAGCACCAGGGCGGTCTTCACGGCGGTGTCGCGGTAGCCGAGCTCCTTGTACAGGTCCTCGACCACGGCGACCGCGCGGCCGGGGCCGGAGCCCAGGGCGAAGAAGCCCGAGTCGCCGCCCTCGTCGGCGAGGCTCCAGCCGGCATACTGGCTGCCGAGGCAGGCGATCACCGGATCGGCGGAGTGCACGATCACCGAATAGGGCCAGGATGCGATCGGGCCCGACGGCGCGATGCTCACGGTGCCGAGCCCGCCGAGGCAGATCTCGGCGATGCGCCGGCCGGCCTCGATGGAGCCGCGCACGCTCGCGCCGGCATCGACCATGCGCGCGCCGCCGGCCTCCTGCGAGACCGACAGGCGCAGGGCGGCGGCGTCGGCGACGAGGCGCTCAACCAGGGGGGCGGTCAGCGCGTTCACGCTCGGATAAGCGGGTGCCGTGCTCATTGTGGTTCTCTCCCTCGAGGAGGGCGCGAACGCGCGCTGCCTTCCTCGCCAAGTCTTCTTTCACCGCCGCCGCATCCGGTCCCGTGGCGAGGACCGTGCAGACCGGCGCGTCCCGGCGCATGAGCGACAAGGCGCGCGGGCGGTCCCGCACGTGATCCGGCCATGCGACGGCCGGCCCGATGCGGTGCTCGCGCGCCCCGTACCAGATCTCGGCGCCGGCCGCATCCACCGGAGCGGGGCCGGGGGCGGCTGCCCGTCCGAGGCTCGCCTCGACATGGGCCGCCACCAGCGGCACGGCGCGGCGGTCGAGCACGTCGAGGGTGGCGCCGGGGCGCGGGTTGATCTCGGTGAGCCACCAGCGCCCGTCGTCGGCTGCGATCAGGTCGGCGCTGGCGAGCCCGCGAAGGCCCGTCTCCGCGACGAGGCGGGCGACGGCGGCCTCGATCCCGGCGACGGTTCGCGGCGGCAGCGTCGGGGGCTCGGCCGATCCCCGCGCCAGGGCGCCGGCATAGCGGAACGGGCGCAGGAGCGAGGGCGCGCACCACTGCTCGGTGAGCGCGAGGGGGACGGCGTCCCGGCCGTCGCCGAGGAAATTCAGGGCGCAGGAGCGTCCCGGCACGCGGGCCTGGAGGTAGCTGCCGAACGGCGCCCTCCCCCGCTTGGCCGCGCGGATATGGCTGCCGCCGGAGCCGCCGATGCCCTTGACGAGATGGTTTTCCGGATCCGCGACCGGCCCGGCGGTGACGGCCGGATGCGGGATCGCGAGATCCGCGCAGAGCGAGGCGAAGCGGAACGGGTCCTTCAGCAGCGCGACGGTCTCGGGCGTGCCCCCGAGCAGGCGGTGGCGGGCGGCGATGCGCGCCATCAGGTCCGGCGCCCCCTCGAAGCCGCTGCCGAGGATCACGCCGAGGGTGTTTCCGCCGGCTTGCTCATGAAGGGCGTCGAGGGCGCCGAGCACCGCCTCCCCGCCGAGCCGGCCGGTGCCGAAGCGGCCGGGCAGCGGGTGATGCGCCTCCGCCGCCTCCAGCATGTCCTCGTCCCCGAAGAGATCGGCGACGAAGGGCCGGAACCCCGCCCGGCGCGCGGCCTCGGCCAGCGCGCGGCCCGACTGGGCCGCGATCAGGACCGCATCCACGACCCTTGTCGTCAGCCGGCGATCTCGACGGCGAGCCTGTAGGCGTCGCGGAAATCGAGGCAGAGCGGCTCCTCGGCGGCGAGCATCCGGCGGAAGAGCTGGCTCTGCGTCTGGTACTTCACGTTGCCGACCGCCAGCGCGCCGATGCCGACGCCCTTGCCCACGGGCAGGGGCACGTCGACGGCGTTGACGTCGATCCCGGCGATGCCGGCCGGCGGCACCGCGTTCACGTCGGAGGCGACGAGGAGTCTGGGGGCCGATTCGAGGTCCTCGGCCGAGAGGATCGGGATGCCGGCGGGGCCGGCCGACAGGATCACGTCGGCCTCGGCGATGGCCGCGCGGCGCGCCTCCGGGGTCGAGCCGTCGACGGCGCCGACCTCGATGCCGAAGCGCCATTTCATGGTGAAGGCGATCTTCGAGACGCGTTCCTCGCCGTCATGGCCGACGAGCACGCTCCTTGCGCCCTCGAGCGCGCCGATCACCGCCGCGACATAGGCGACCACGCCCGCGCCGCCGAAGATGACGATGCGCTTGCCCTTCAGGTCGGTGCCGAACCTCGCCTTCAGGGCGCGGGAGACCTCGGCGACCATGGCCGCGCCGGTGGTGAAGGAGCCCGCCGGATCGGCGAAGAGGTGGTTGATGAAGGGCGGCACGAAGGCCTTCTTGGCCCGGTCCATCATGTCGAGGGCGTCCTCGGCGTTCTTTCCGCCGATGAAGATGCCGGTGCGCACCCCGTCCGCCGGGGCGCGCGAGAAGATCGAATCCTGGGTGAGGGAGGTCACGTCGGCGAGATCGACGCCGGTATAGGTGACGAGCGTCTCGAAGCCGGCATCGACGGCCATGTTCACGTCGAACGGGCTCATGTGCTTGAGCGGCGTGAGCATGTGCAGGATCGAGCGGGCCATGGGGTCTCCTTCCGGGATGTCCGGCGCGGCTCTTCCGTCCGCCGCCGGTGTCGTCCCGGCTTTTCGCGCCGGGGAGCATGAGCCGGACGCGATGCCGACGGTCAAGACCGTCACGAATCGGCCGTTACGATTCCCTTCCCCGCCAGCGGCGTGACGCGCGCGCCCTCATTGCGCCCGCGCGCGATCAGGAACCGCAGCGGGCCGGGCCGCTCCAGCGCGGCGACGAGCGCCCTCGCCTCCCGCTCCGAGGGCACCAGCGCGAAGCCGGTCGGTCCCCAGGAGCTCTGCCCGTAGCCGGCGACGCCCTGCGCCGCCACGGCGCCGAGGGCCTCGGCGACGGCGGGGCTGGCGAAGCGGCCGCCCTGGTGGGGCGCGAAATGGTCCCCGATCAGGCGCTGGATGCGGGTGATGCCCTCGCCGAAGCTCCATGCATCGCCGACGACGCAGGAGGGCATCGCCTGCATCAGCACGATCCGGCAGATCTCGGCGGCCTCGGCTTCCGGGAAGCGCGGCAGGTGTTGGAAGGCTTCGATCTCACGGCTGCCATGCACGCCGGTCATGCCTGTGTCGAGGATCAGCACGATCCGCCACGCGTCCGGGTAGGCGAGCCGCGCGATCACCGGCGGGGGAGCGCCGCTCGCGTCCCGGCCCCCATCCACGATCAGGCCGCCTTGCGTGAAGGCCGCGAGCCCCACGCCGGAGCGGTTGCCGCGATCGAGCGCGTCCGCGAAATCCTCCGGCGCGAAGGGGCGTCCCGAAAGACCGGCCAGGGCGGCGGCGACGGCGAGCGCGAGCTGCGTGCCCGAGCCGAACCCCGCATGCGGCGGGATCGCCGCCGCCACGCGGATCGCCGCGTTCGGGGCGATGCCGAGATGGGAGGCCGCCGCGCGGGCATAGGCGAGGACGCGTCCGGCCTCGGGCCCTTCGGCAGACAGGCCCTCGCCGGCCGTCGCCACCAGGGAGACGGCGGGGGCGTCCACCGCCAGCCCGATGCTGCCGAAGCGCCGCCCGAGCCCGCCATGGAGATCGAGGAACCCGAAATGCAGCCGGGCGGGCGCGTGGACGCGGACGGCGTCCGCCGGGCCGGTGCCCGGCCCTCGCGTGTCGCCGCCTTCCGCCCGGTCCGGGATCCTGCCCAAGACGATCCCTACTCTCGTGTGTGTCGTGACGCCGGGCTTGTCCCACGGAGGGGCGTCGCGGGGCAACCGTCCATGCGCGGGAGAGCGCGCCGGCCCGCGACGCTCCCGGATCGGGCTTGCCTGCCGGCTTTGGCCGATGCAAACGTGCGCCCGGCGGAAGGCGGGGCGCAGGCACGGGCTCCCCGCGACAGCCGCTTATCGGATGGCGCCGACCCTCGCGGGCCCGGCCGCCGCCGCAATCAGAACACGTCAGGGTGAGGACATGGCAGCCTGGGTGAAGGGAGGCGCGGCCGACGCCGACGCGGCGGTCGCCGCCGCGATCGCGCTGCTCGCCGCCGCGAAGGCGCCGGTGATCGCCGGCCTCTGCGCCGAGCTGTCGGCGGTGCGTGCCGCCTACCGGCTGGCGGGGCGGATCGGTGCGTCGCTCGACCTCGCGGGCGCAGCCGGCACCTATGCCGAGCTCGGTTCCCTCAGCCGCTCCGGCGCCATGACCACGACCCCCGCCGAGGCGGTGGGGCGTGCCGAGACGGTCCTCGTCGTCGGGCGGGCGCCCTGGGCGGCGCCGGTGCTCGCGGCGATCACCGCCTCCAAGCCGACGCGCGGCGTCGCCGCCGGCGCGGAGCGGGCGGTGCTGTCCCTCGGCGCGCCGGAGGGGGCCGCCGCGCATCTCGCTTGCCCGGCCGATCATGGCCTGCCGGTGGCGCTCGGGCGGCTGCGCGCCTTCGCCAAGGGCCATCTCGCCGGGGCCGACCCCTACGGGGATCTGGCCAAGCGCCTGTCCGCATCGCGCTTCGGGGTGGTGCTCTACGATCCGGCGGAACTCGGCGAACTCGGCGTCGAGATTCTCCAGGGACTCGTGAGGGATCTCAACGAGTCCGTCCGCGTCTTCGCCCTGCCCCTGGCGGATGGCTTTCAGGGCCGCGCCGTGACGCAGCTCGCCGCCTGGACCACGGGACAGGCGCCCCGCGTCGGGTTCGGGCGGGGCGTGGCCGAGCACGATCCCTGGCGCTTCGATGCCGCCCGCCAGGCGGCGGCCGGCGAGATCGATGCCGCGCTCTGGCTCTCCACCCTGCCCGCTCCCCGGCCGGACTGGCTCGGCGCCCTGCCCTCCGTCGCCATCGTCGGCGAGGCGAGCGCGGATGCGAGGCCCGAGACCGCCGAGGTCGTCATCGCGGTGGGCGTTCCCGGCGAGAGCGTCGGCGGCGTGCTCTGGGACGACACGCGCGGCGTCGTCGGCTACCGCGCCCCGACCGGCGCCGCGGCGGCCCTCACGGCTGCCGGCGTGATCGAGGCGATCCTCTCCGGTCTCACAGCGAAGGAAGCTGCCTGATGCTGACCCGTATCAGCGGCGGCCGCGTCGTCGACCCGACGGCGGGCCGCGACGGCGTCGGCGACGTCTGGATCGAGGACGGCCGCGTGGTCGCCCCCTCCGAGCGCGCGCCCGACCGCACCATCGACGCCACGGGCTGCGTGGTGATGGCCGGCGGCGTCGAGGTGCATTCGCATATCGCCGGCGGCAACGTCGTGCTCTCGCGCCTGCTGCTGCCCGACCTCTATGTCAGCGAGGCGGCGCCGAACGGCCATCCCTTCGCGCAGGCCGGCGGCTCGGCCTCCTGGATCGGCGCGAACTATGCCCGCATGGGCTACACCACGGCCGTCGAGCCGGCGATGCCGCCGTCCAACGCGCTCGCCACCCAGCTCGAGCTCGCCGACATCCCGCTGCTCGACCGCGGCGGCCTCGCGGTGATGGGCAACGACGACCAGCTCCTCTCCCTGCTGCGCGACGGCGAGAGCAAGGCCGCGATCCGCGACCTCGTTCAGCTCAACGTCGCGACGTCCCGCGCGCTCGGCGTGAAATGCATCAACGCCGGCGGCGCCTCCGCTTTCAAGGACGGCGTGCTGCGTCTCTCGCTCGACGACGAGATCCCCTGCTACGGGCTGTCGACCCGCAAGATCATGACCTCGCTGCTCGACGCGGTGGAGGAGATCGGCGTGCCGCATCCGCTGCATGTCCACTGCAACAATCTCGGCCTGCCCGGCGCCGACGACTCGTTCGTCGCGACGCTGGAGGCGGCGGAAGGCCGGCGCATCCACTTCGCCCACGCCCAGTTCTACGCCTACGGCGTCGTCGACCCGGAGAACCCGAACACCGGCGGCTTCCGCTCTGCGGCGGAGCGGATCACCGAGGCCATGGAGGCCCACCCCAACGCCACCTTCGACGTCGGCCAGGTGGTCTTCGGCCAGACCGTGACGATCTCGCTGGACATCCTGCGCCAGTTCGGCGGCCGCAAGGGCGCCAAGCCGAAGAAGTGGGTACTGAACGCCGGCGACGCCGAGGGCGGCGGCGTGGTGCCCTTCCTCTACCGGCCCAAGGGTCCGACCAGCTCCCTGCAATGGGCCATCGGCCTGGAACTGATGCTGCTCTCCAAGGAGCCCGAGCGCACCATCCTCACCACCGACCATCCGAACGGCGGCGTGTTCACGGAGTATCCGCGCATCATCCATCTGCTGATGGACAAGGAGGAGCGCGACCGCGAGATCGCGACCCTGCCGAAGGTCGTCGGCGAGCGCTCCTCGCTGCCGACGCTCTCGCGCGAGTACACGCTCTCGGAGGTCGCCCAGCTCACCCGCTCGGGGCCGGCGAAGCTCCTCGGTCTGTCCGATCGCGGGCACCTGCGCGAGGGCGCGCGGGCCGACGTCGCGGTCTATCGCGACGACAAGGACCGCACGGCGATGTTCTCCCGCGCCAAGCTCGTGCTGAAGGACGGCCATACCATCGTCGAGGACGGCGAGATCGTCGACTGGCGCGCCGGGCGGACGCTCGAACTGTCGGTCGAGGCCGATACCGGCATGGCCAGGCGCTCGGACGCCTACCTGAAGGACCGCTTCGGCGCCGGGCTCGACAGCTTCGCGGTGCCGGACGATGCCTTCCCCGTCGGGGACGTGTTCGAGGACGTGGCATGCCGGGCTTGACGATCGACCCTCTCCCCCCTGCGGGAGAGGGTGCCCTGCGGAGGCAGGGCGGGAGAGGGGACCGCGACCTCTCCGGATACGGCGCTCCCCTCTCCCGACCCTCTCCCGCAAAGGGGAGAGGGATGTCGCTTCGCGAGATCGATCTCTGAGATGGCTGACCTCTCCCTCAACGGCATCCCGGTCATCGATACGTTCGCCGAGGCGTTCGACGTGGCGGGCACCGCCATCGTCGTCACCAACGACACCGCCAAATGGGCGATGATCGCGGCGACGGTGATGACGGGATTCGCCACGTCCGTGATCGGCTGCGGCGCCGAGGCCGGCATCGACGCCGAGCTTTCCCCCGAGGAGACGCCGGACGGGCGGCCGGGCGTGCGCATCCTGCTCTTCGGCTTCGAGCCGAACGGGCTGAAGGACCAGCTTCTCAAGCGCGTCGGCCAGTGCATCCTCACCTGCCCCGGCACCGCCTGTTATGCCGGCGTCGAGGGGCCGACGAAGATCAAGCTCGGCGGCGCGATCCGCTATTTTGGCGACGGGTTCTCCGTGGCCAAGCGGATCACCGACGCCACCGGCAAGTCCCGGCGCTACTGGCGCATTCCCGTCATGGATGGCGAGTTCCTGTGCGAGGATTTCGTCCGCGCGGTGGACGGCGCGGTCGGCGGCGGCAACCTCCTGTTTCTCGGCCGCACGCACGCGGACACGCTGAAGGTCGCCGAGATCGCGGTGGAGGCGGCGCGTGCCGTGCCCGGCGCGATCCTGCCCTTCCCCGGCGGCATCGTGCGCTCGGGCTCGAAGGTCGGCGCCCGCACCAAGGGCATGATGGCCTCCACCAACGACGCCTACTGCCCGACCCTGAAAGGTCGCGCCGGTTCGGCGCTCCCGCCCGAATGCGGCGTCGTGCTCGAGATCGTCATCGACGCGCTGACCTCGAAGGCGGTGGCGGAATCCATGCGGGCCGGCCTGCATGCGGCCACCGAGGTCGGCGCGGCCCACGGGCTCGTCGCGGTGACGGCGGGCAATTACGGCGGCAATCTCGGCCGCCACCACTACCATCTGCGCGACCTCCTCTCGAAGGCGTCGGAAGCATGAGCGTCCTCACCCTGCGCGAGGCCCCCCCGGAGCGCCTCGATCTCTCGGCCGTCACGCCGCGCTCGCTGAGCCGGCTCAGCGAATCGGAAGCCGCCAAACTTCCCATCGGCACCACCCGGCGTGGGCTGGTGCTGGGGGACTGCTTCGACATCGCGCTCGACGGCTCGGACAGCCTTCTGATCCAGGGCGGCCACGAGCGGCTCGACCGCGTCGGCGCCGGCCTGTCGGAAGGCACGCTGCGGGTCGAGGGCGATGTCGGCCAGCGCCTCGGCGAGGGCATGGCGGGGGGCAGCCTCACCGTCGCGGGCTCGGCAGGTCCCTTCGCCGGCACCGGCGCCACGGGCGGCCTCATCACCATCGAGGGCGACGCCGGGGAGCAGGCCGGCGGGGCGGTCTACGCGGCCAAGGCCGGGCTCGACGGCGCCACCCTCGTCATCGAGGGCACCGCCGGCCCCCGTCTCGGCGACCGCATGCGGCGCGGCCTCATCGTGGTGAACCGGGCGGGCGACCTCGCCGGGACGCGCATGATCGCGGGTACCATCGCGGCGCTGGAGGTTGGCGATCATCCGGGCTTCGGCATGCGGCGCGGCACCCTCCTCGTCGGCCGGCACGGCGCGATGGCGCCGACCTTCGTCGCGACGGGCAGCCACGATCTCGTCTATCTGCGGCTGCTGGCCCGCTCCCTGAAGGCGCTGAGCCCCGCTCATGCCGATCTCGCCGCGGGCACCCTGACGCGCTACTCGGGCGATCTCGGCACGCTGGCCAAGGGCGAGATCTGGGCGGCGGCCTGAACGGGGCTCGCCGGGCTGTCGCCCCGCGACATATGAGCTTCCTAAGAGGGCGGTGCCGACGCGCGTGAACGACGCGCCGGATGCGCGCCCGTTAGGAGGCCACGCCCATGCTCATCCTGCTGTCGGTCTGCATGCTGTCCCAGCCGGGCAACTGCCACGAGGACCGGATCGAGATGTCCTACGAGCCGATGAGCCCGATCACCTGCCTGCGCAACTCGCAGAGCGCGCTCGCCACCTGGCAGGCGGCCCATCCCGAGTGGCATGTCGCGAAATGGCGCTGCGCCGCCCGCGCCAATCTGCCGAAGGACCTCTGAGCGCGGCCGGCGACTCTCGTCCCCTTGGCGCGGAGGACCGGGAATGACACTCTTGCGCCCGCGCCGCCCGTGAAGAGCGCGGCCGGGACGGGAGCCCCATGACGGCAGACCCATGCGTTCGCTGAAAGCCCGCTTCGCGCTGCTCCTGGGGGGCGCCGCCTTCCTGGTGATCCTGGCGGCCGTGGGCGTGCTGCTCTCCATCGCCGCCGCCGAGCGGACCATCGAGCGCACGCTCGCCGCGCAGGGGCGCCTGGAGCTCCTGGCCGAATTGTCCGGACGCCTCACCCAGTTCGGGCTCGCCGCGCTGGAGACGGTCGGCAACCCCGATGCCCAGCCCGAGGCTCTGACCATCGCCCGCACCAATGTCGACCGGGCCCTCAACGCCGTGGACGAGGCCCTGGCCAAGAGCATCGTCGAGAGCGGCGATCCCCTCGACCGCTTCCCCTACGCCGCCCGCGTGCGTCCGCTGTCGCAGTTGCGCGGCGCCCGCGCCGTGCTCGACCGGCAGGTCTCGCTGATCGAGCGCCGGAGCGAGCCCGAGGCCCGCCAGAACGCCATCAAGGGCGCGCTGAACGGCTTCGGCGCCATGACCGGCCAGCCCCTGTCCTTCCTGGTCGAGACCGAGCGGCGCAGCATGGCGCAGGGGCTGGAGGAGGCGCGCGAGCTGACCTGGCGGCTGCGGATCGCGGCCCTCGTCGCCGTGCTTGCGGCCCTTGGGCTGGTCATCGTCCTCTATCGCAGCGTCACCCGGCCGACGCTCGCCCGCATCGAGGCCGTGCGGCGCGCCGCCGGCGCGGTGGGCAGCGGCGCCCTCGACACCCGCCTCTCGGTGGCGACCCGCGACGAGCTCGGGCTGCTGGTAGCGAACTTCAACCGCATGGCCGCGCGCCTCTCCCGGCGCGAGGGGCGGCTCGCCGCCGACCGGGCCGCGCTGGAGGACACGGTGGAGGCCCGCACCGCCGACCTGCGCGCCGCGAACGCGCGGCTCGAGGCGGTCGATGCCTCGCGGCGGCGCTTCTTCGCCGATGTCAGCCACGAGCTGCGCACGCCGCTCACCGTGATCCTCGGCGAATGCGACATCGCCGCGCGGGGAAGCGCCCGCGGCGTCGACCAGGGGCCCGTCTTCGCCACCATCCGCAAGCGCGCGCGCGGCCTCCAGCGGCGGGTCGAGGACCTGCTGCGGGTGGCGCGCTCCGAATCCGGCCAGATCGAGCTCGACCGGCGTCCCGTCGGCGCGGCCTCCGTGCTGGGCGAGGCGGTGGACAACGCCGCGTCCGAGGCGGCCCGGCGCCGGGTCGGCCTGCGGTTCGAGCCGGGGGAGCGCGACGTCGAGCTCCTGGCCGACCGCGAATGGCTGCGTCAGGTGGTCGAGGGCCTCGTCGACAACGCCTTCCGCCATGCCGCCGGGGTCACGCGGGTCACGGTGGCGCTCGCGGCCGGGGCGCGGGAGGCCGCGATCACCGTCACCGACGACGGGGCCGGCTTTCCCGACGACGGCGGCGCGCTGTTCGAGCGCTTCCGGCGCGGGGCCGGGCCCGCCGAATCGGGATTCGGCATCGGGCTGGCCCTGGCGCGCTGGGTCGTGGAGCGCCATGATGGCGAAATCCGTCTCGGAACCGGCGATAACGGCAAGGGAGCACGGGTAACACTGGCGCTTCCCGTGTCACCCGCCGCCGCGTACGAGGAGCGCGATCACAGGGAGAGCGCCGCATGACGCGGGTCCTCATCGTCGAAGACGACACCGACATCCGCGCCATGCTGGCGCGCGGTCTCGAGGCCGAGGGGTTTTCCGTGGGCATGGCCGGCCGCGTCGACGACGCCCTCGCTGCCGCCCGCGACGACAGCCCGGAGGCGGTGGTGCTCGACATCACCCTGCCGGACGGGTCCGGCCACGACGTCTGCCGCAGCTTGCGCGAGGGCGGCTATCCCGGCCCGATCCTGTTCCTCAGCGCCCGCGACGAGATCCGCGACCGGGCCGAGGGCCTGGCGCTCGGCGCCGACGACTACATCGTCAAGCCGTTCGTGTTCGACGAGCTGGTGGCGCGCCTGCGCACGCATCTGCTGCGGCGCCAGGAATCGGAGGAGCCGCGTACCCTCGTCACCGCCGGCAAGCTGAGCCTCGACCTCAACACCCGGCAGGCGAGCTGCGGCGAGGGCTCGGCCCGGCTCACCCCGCGCGAGGCGGAACTCTTGGCCATGCTGATGGCCCAGCCCAACATCCCCATCGCGCGGGGCGAGATCTTCGACAAGCTCTGGGCCGGCCAGGGCGGCCTCTCGCTCAACGTGGTCGACGTCTATGTGGGCTATCTCCGCTCGAAGATGGCGGATTTCGTGCGCTACGGCGGCCCGGTGCTCGTGACCGTGCGCGGCAAGGGCTTCATGCTCGACCTGAAGGGGCCGGACTACCGGCACTGAATTGCGCGCCATTAACCGCCGCACGTCGTTTTTCGGGAAAATCCGGCAATTTACCGCTTGAAGACTCGGGCGGAATTCCCCATACAGCCTCCGCGACAGAAAACGACTGCGCCGTCAGTATCTTAGGAACCTCTTAAGTGGCGGTTCCGAAGGTGGCCGACGAACCAAACCAACCGGAGAAACACCATGACCTGGGCTGCCCCCGTCGTTTCCGAGATCTGCGTCGGCATGGAAGTCACGAGCTACGAGTCGGCCGAGATCGACACCTTCAACTGAGGTCGAGCGCCGGGCCGGGGGTCTCTGGCGGCGGGTTTATGCCATGCATGTCGTGATCCTCGGCTCGTCCGCGGGCGGCGGCCTTCCCCAGTGGAACTGCCGCTGCCCCATCTGCTCCCTGGCGAGGGCTGAGCCCGGCCGCGTCAGGCCGCGCACCCAGTCGAGCATCGCGGTCTCCGCCGATGGCGAGAGCTGGCTCCTGGTGAACGCCTCGCCGGATATCCGGCAGCAATTCAACGACACGCCCGCCCTGCATCCCCGCGAGGGCCTGCGCCATTCGCCGATGAAGGCCGTGCTGCTGACCAACGGCGACGTCGACCACGTCGCCGGGCTGCTGACGCTGCGCGAGAGCCAGCCCTACACCCTTTATGCGACCGGCGGCATCCTCGGCTCGGTCGGCGACAACCGCGTCTTCGACGTGATGGCCGCCGGCATCGTGCGCCGCACGGCGATCCGGCTCGACGATCCCTTCGAGCCGGTTCCGGGCCTCTCGGTCACGCTCTTCGCGGTGCCCGGAAAGGTGCCGCTCTGGCTCGAGGAAGAGGCGGTGGAACTCGGCGCCGAGTCCGAGACCACCGTGGGGGCGATGATCGAGGCCGGCGGCCGCCGGCTCGCCTACATCCCCGGCTGCGCCCGCGTCACCGACGGCCTGAAGGCGCGCATCGAGGGGGTCGACGCGCTGCTCTTCGACGGCACCGTGCTGCATGACGACGACATGATCCGCGCCGGAGTCGGCACCAAGACCGGCTGGCGCATGGGCCATGTACCGATGCGCGGCGAGGGCGGGTCCATCGACGCCCTCGCCGATGTCGCCCTGGGCCGGCGGATCTTCGTGCACATCAACAACACCAACCCGGTCCTGGTCGAGGAGTCGCCGGAGCGGGCGGATGTCGAGGCGGCCGGCTGGACGGTGGCCCATGACGGGCTGAGCCTGTCGCTCTGACGGAGCCCGGAACTGGCGGTTTTCCGCCGGCGGCCCATATCGATAGCGCACGATAGAATGGCGCAAGCTCGGCCGTGGCCCGGAGGCGGCGGTCCAACTAGAATAGCTTCAGGAAACGCAACGCCCCGAGACGGACGCCAGGACCCGCCATGAACGCCCCCCTCCCCGCCGCCGCCTTTCCCACCTCCGCCGATCCGGATCGGCTCCTGACCCCGGATGAGCTGGAGGCGGCTTTGCGCGGGATCGGGGCGCGGCGCTACCACAACCTGCACCCGTTCCACCGGCTGCTGCATGACGGCAAGCTGAGCAAGGATCAGGTCCGGGCCTGGGCGCTGAACCGCTACTACTACCAGGCGATGATCCCGGTGAAGGACGCCGCCGTGCTGGCGCGGATGGAGGACGCGTCGCTGCGCCGTGTCTGGCGCCAGCGCATCGTGGACCATGACGGCGACGCGCCCGGCGACGGCGGCATCGAGCGCTGGCTGAAGCTCGCCGAGGGCGTCGGCTTCGAGCGCGACTACGTGCTGTCCACGAAGGGCATCCTGTCGGCGACGAAGTTCTCCGTGGAGGCCTATGTGCATTTCGTGAAGGAGCGCTCGCTGCTGGAAGCGATCGCCTCCTCGCTGACGGAGATGTTCTCGCCGACGATCATCTCGGAGCGGGTGGCGGGGATGCTGAAGAACTACGACTTCATCACCAAGGAGACGCTCGCCTATTTCGACAAGCGCCTGACCCAGGCCCCGCGCGACGCGGATTTCGCCCTCGACTACGTCAAGCGGCACGCGGTGACGCCCGCGCTCCAGCGTCAGGCGATGGAGGCCCTGACCTTCAAGTGCACCGTGCTGTGGACGCAGCTCGACGCGCTCTACTTCGCCTATGTCGCCCCCGGCATGGTCCCCCCAGACGCGTGGAACCCCGGAGAGGGGCTCGTCCCCGAGAGGCCGTCCGCGGCCACGGGCGCCGCCGCCGGCACCGGCAGGATCGAGGCGGCCCATGCGCCGCGCCTGCCGCGCGGCGTGCGCATGCGCTTCGACGAGGTGCGCAACAGGCATGTGCTGCTGGCGCCCGAGCGCACCTTCGACCTCGACGCCAACGCGGTCGCCGTCCTGACCCTGGTCGACGGGCAGCGCACCGTCTCCGACATCGCCGCGCGCCTCGCCGAGACCTATGCGGCCGACCGCGCCGTGATCGAGGCCGATGTCCTCGCCATGCTCAACGACCTCGCCACCAAGAGGGTACTGGAGCGATGAACGCGATCACGCCGTCGCAGGCGGAGGTGCCGGCCCCGGTCGGCCTCCTCGCCGAGCTCACCCACCGCTGCCCGCTGCGCTGCCCCTACTGCTCGAACCCGCTCGATCTCGACCGGCGTTCGAAGGAGCTCGACACGCAGACCTGGCAGCGGGTGCTCACCGAGGCGGCGGGCTTGGGCATCCTGCATGTCCACCTCTCGGGGGGTGAGCCGACGGCGCGCGACGATATCGTCGAGATCACCAAGACCTGCGCCGATCTCGGGCTGTACTCGAACCTCATCACCTCCGGCGTCGGCCGGGCGCTCGACAAGCTCCAGGCCCTGTACGACGCCGGGCTCGACCATGTGCAGCTCTCTGTCCAGGGCGTCGACGCGCAGAACGCCGAGAAGATCGGCGGCCTCAGGAACGCGCAGCCCCAGAAATTCGCCTTCGCCGAGAAGGTCACGAGCCTCGGCCTGCCGCTGACGCTGAACTCCGTCATCCATCGCGGCAACATCCACGAGGTCGAGGGCTTCATCGATCTGGCGGTGAAGCTCGGCGCCAAGCGGCTGGAGGTGGCCCATACGCAGTATTACGGCTGGGCCTATGTCAACCGCGCCGCCCTGATGCCGAACAAGGCCGATGTCGACGCCTCGATCCGCATCGTGGAGGCCGCCCGCGAGCGCCTGAAGGGCCAGCTCGTGATCGACCTCGTCGTGCCGGACTACTACGCGAAATATCCCAAGCCCTGCGCCGGCGGCTGGGGCCGCAAGCTCATGAACGTCACGCCGCAGGGCAAGGTGCTGCCCTGCCACGCGGCCGAGACGATTTCGCAGCTTGAATTCTGGTACGTGACGGAGCATTCGCTAGGGGAGATTTGGGCAAGTTCGCCTGCCTTTACCGCCTATCGCGGCACCGACTGGATGCAGGAGCCCTGCCGCTCCTGCGACCGCCGCGAGAAGGACTGGGGCGGCTGCCGCTGCCAGGCGCTCGCGCTCGCGGGCGATGCGGCGGCGACGGACCCGGCCTGCTCGCTCTCGCCGCTGCATGCCAAGGTGCGGGCGCTGGCGAGCGAGGAGGCGGCGGAGAGCCCGCCCGACTACATGTACCGGACGATCGGCAGCAACGTTCGGTCGCCGCACAAGGAGGACGCCCCGCTGTGATCCGTCGTCTCGCCGTCTCGGTCTGCGCCGCGTCCCTCCTGCTCGCTCCTGCGTTCGCCGTGGCGCAGGAGCCCGCCTCCTCCGCGGCGTCGGTCGCCGCTCCGGCGAACGCGGCGGTCCCCCCGAGCGCCGCCGACCTGCTGTTCGAGCAGCCGCAGATGAGGAACACGCAGGCCGGAACGACCCTGACCTACGACTACCTGCGCCGCTCCGGCATCGCGCGGGGCCCCTTCGGCCCGGTGCTCGACGATACGATCAAGCTGGGCATCGACGCCGGCAAGACCGAGAACGACCGCAATATCCGCGTCGCGATGTTCTCCGGCACCAACCGCTTCCCGGCGGGGCCCTTCGAGGACATGCCGGGCAACCCGATCATACCGCTCTTCCTCGAGAACCACCTGAAGTCGCTCGCGCGGGTGCTGGAGGCCAATCCGCGCTACCTCAAGCTCGCCATCCGCAAGGGCCTGCGCGAAAAGGCGAGCGTGACCGCGATCAAGGTGCCCTACCAGGGCCGCGAGGTGGATGGCTGGCGCGTCGAGACCAGGCCCTTCGAGGGCGATCCCCTGGCCGAGCGCATGCGCGGCATGTCCAACATGACCTATACCTTCGTGACCTCTCCTTCGGTGCCCGGTGAGATCGTCTCCATCGAGGCGCGCTCGAAGAACGCGGAGGGCGAGGAGCTTCTCGAGGAACGGCTGAGCTATGATCAGAAAGCGGGTTGAGCGGGTCGTCCTCGCCGCGTGCGTCCTCGGCGCCCTGACGGGGCCGGGCGTCGCCGCCGAGATCGAGAACGACTATCCCACCGATGCACGGGTCGACTACGTGTTCGGCTGCATGGCGGCGAACGGGCAGACCAGCGAGGCGCTCCAGCGCTGCTCCTGCTCCCTCGACGCGCTCGCCTCGATCCTGCCCTACGACAAATACGTGCAGGCGAGCACGATCCTCTCCATGCGCCAGGGCATCGGCCAGCGCACCAACGCCTTCAACGCCACCAAGACCTTCGACGACAAGGTCGCCGACCTGCGCCGGGCCCAGGCCGAGGCCGAGATCCGCTGCTTCCGGGGCTGACGGCGCGATCCTTGCGCTCCGGCCTTGCAGGATGTTGCGCGCGACCGTGCTTTCGTCCACATCGCTGCCCGTATCGCCGCGCCAGGATTAGCGCTTCGTGACCCAGACCACCGCCCTCGCCCGCCTGCTGCCCGAGCTCGGCCGGCGCACCCTGGTGATGGGCATCCTCAACGTCACCCCGGATTCCTTCTCGGACGGCGGCCTGTTCGCCGCCGAGGACGCCGCCGCGGCGCAGGCCCTGGCGCTCGCGGCGGAGGGCGCGGCCATCGTCGATGTCGGCGGGGAATCGACCCGTCCCGGCCATGTCCCGGTGTCGGCCGAGGAGGAGCAGGCTCGCGTCCTGCCGGTGATCCGCCGGCTCGCGGCCGAGCTGGCGGTGCCGGTCTCCATCGACACCTACAAGGCCTCCACCGCGCGGCTCGCGCTGGAGGCTGGGGCGCGCATCGTCAACGACGTCTGGGGCCTCCAGCGCGAGCCCGAGATCGCCCGCGTCGCCGCCGAGCACGGCGCGCCGGTCGTCGTCATGCACAACCGCGAGACCATCGACCCGAGCCTCGACATCCTCGACGAGATGCGCCGCTTCTTCGAGCGCTCGCTCGCCATCGCGCGCGAGGCGGGCCTGCCGGAGGGCGACATCGTGCTCGATCCGGGCATCGGCTTCGGCAAGAGCTGGGACCAGCATCTCGACGCCCTCCGCCGGCTACCGGAATTGAAGGCGCTGGGCTTCCCGCTCCTCGTCGGCGTCTCGCGCAAATCCATCCTCGGCCGGCTCCACGACCGCGAGACCCGGCCCGCCGAGCGGCTCTATGGCTCGATCGCGAGCCATGTCCTGGCCGCCACGCTCGGCGCCGACATCGTGCGCGTCCACGACGTCGCCGCCCATGTCGACGCGCTGCGCGTGCCCGATGCGGTGATGCGCCGGGGAGCGGCGGCATGAGCGGCGACCGCATCCTCGTCAGCCGCCTCGCGGTCTTCGCCCATCACGGCCTGCTGCCGGAGGAGGAGCGGCTCGGGCAGCGCTTCTACATCTCCCTCGATTGCGAGGTCGACCTGAGCCGGGCCGGCCGCACGGACGACGTGGCGCATACGGTGAGCTACGCCGACCTCTCGGTCCTGACCGTCGAGATCGCCACGCAGCGCCGCTTCGCCCTGATCGAGGCGCTCGCGGAGGCCATCGCGGCGGCGATCCTCGACGGTTTCCCCCTGGTGCGGGCGCTGCGCGTGCGGGTCGAAAAGCCGAGCGCCCCGGTGCCGGCGGTGCTCGAGGGGATCGCCGTCGAGATCGTTCGGACGCGGGAGGGCGCGGCGTGAGCGAGGCGCGGGCCTATCTCGGGATCGGCAGCAATGTCGGCGACAAGGTCGCCATGCTGGCGGAGGCCGTCGATCGCCTCGGCGCGGTGCCCGGCATCCGCATCGTCGCGCGCTCGCACGACTACCGCACCCCGCCCTGGGGCGACACCGATCAGGACTGGTTCCTGAACGGGGCGCTCGGCGTCGACACGCGCTTGAGCCCGCACGACCTCCTGAGCGCCTGCCTCGCCGCCGAGACCGCCATGGGCCGCGTCCGCGAGCGGCGCTGGGGGCCGCGCATCATCGATATCGACGTGCTGTACTATGCCGGCGCCGAGGTGGACGACGAGCGGCTGGTGCTGCCGCACCGCTACGTGCGCGAGCGCGCCTTCGTGCTGGTGCCGCTCGCGGAGATCGCCCCCGATCTGGCGATCGGCGGCGAGAGCGTGACGGAGGCTCTGTCGAAGCTCGACCGGAGCGGGATCGAGCGGATCTGACGGCGCGAACAAGGCCGGACATGCCGGCCTTCTCGCTTCAGTGCGACGGGTCGAGGAGCTTGTTGCCCTCGTCCTCCAGCAGCGGCACGTCGTAGTCGCGCAGCACCTTCTCGATATCTGCGCGGCGCTTGCGCAGGATGGTGTTGAGGCTGCGCTTCCAGTCGTTCTCGCCGATGCGCACGCCCATGGCGATGCGGTAGCTCATCGGCGGCCGCTCGGGCTCCTGGAGCAGCGGGACCACCTCCATCGCCGTGCCGCTCTGCCGGGCCAGCCAGCCGGCGGCCGGGCCCCAGAGGATCGCCGCGTCGATGGATTTCGCCGCGAGATCGGCGACGATCTCGGCGCCGACGGTCTGGTGCTTGCGCGAGGGATCGAGCTGGTAGGGCGCGTAGGCCCGCATCGTGCCGATCATCCCGAGCTCGCCCATCCGGTTCACCGGAGGGGTGCCGGCGATGACGCCGATGCTCTTGCCCTTGAGGCGGGGGTCGTCGAGCCTGGCGACGCCGCCCTCGAACTCGCCCTTGCGGGTCACGAGGGCATAGGCCGAGCGGTAATAGGGATTGGTGGTCTGGACGATGTCGCTGCCGAAGGCGGACCCGAGGATCAGGTCGCACAGCCCGGTGCCGAGGGTGTTGCGCACGAAGCCCGGCCCCTGGGTCAGCCAGTAGTAGCGGAGCTTCACCTTCAATTCGTCGGCGATGATCCCGGCGATCTTGTTCTCGAATCCGTCTTCCTTGCGCTCGGAGAACGGCATGTTGCCGGGATCCGCGCAGACGCGCAGCACGTCCGTTGTGACGAGATCCGGCATCTGCTGCGATACGGCGTCTCGCGCCCCTGCCGGAAGCAGCAGGAGCGCGAGGGCGAGACAGGTCGAGATGCGTGAGCGCGCCATCAGCCGCCCATGCACTCCTTCTCGTTCTTCTTGGCCGTCTCGGGCTTGTCTTCCTTGTCGCTCGGGCGGATGCGGCCCATGGCGCCGGCCGCGCGGGCCTTCAGGTAGACGTAAAGATCGTCCGCGTAGCACATGACGTTCTTGTTATCGCCGAAGGCGGGCATCACCTTCTGGTCGGACGAATTCACGTCCTGCTTGCCGCCGGCGAGGATGCCGATGAACTCCTCGTAGGAGAGATGCTTCAGCGAATCCTTGAGCGCGGGGGCGTAGGTCGAGCCCATGCCGTCGGGGCCGTGGCAGACATGGCACTCGGCGTGATAGCGGCGGTATCCCGAATAGGCGTACCAGTCGTATTTCTTGCCGTTGTCGGTGACGTGGAAGGTCGGATGCCCGTCGGCGTCCAGATACTTGCCGTCCTCGACCTTCACGGCCTGGTCGCGCTTGAGCAGCTTCTCGTCCTTCTCGGCGGTCTTGTCGTTGTCGTTGAAGGAGTTGGCGAGGGCGGCGTCGGCGGGCTTGGTATCCTCAGCATGTACGGCGACGGCGGAGAGCGTCGCTAGGGCGAGGGCGGCAACGGCTGGCCGCATGACTTTGCTGAGGTAATGCAACGGTCGTTTCTCCCTGAGATTCCAGAGGCGTACCCGCTCGAGGCGGGCTTGGACCTCCTTGAGAAGCATATAATCATAAGGGTGCCGGCGCGGAAACCCGCGCCGGCACCCATTTTGGATCACGAAATGCCGCGACCGATCAGTTCGGCAGAGCGAAGACCGTGAGCTGACCGCCCAGGTTCGTGTAGTTCGAGAGGGCTGCGTAGCCGCCCACCGCGCCGAGGCCGGCGTTCGGGTCGGTCAGGCCGGCCGCGAGGCCGATGCCGGCCCAGCCACCGACGCCCGACAGGACGCCGACGAACTGCTTGCCCTTGTGCTGGTAGGTCATCACGTTGCCGATGATGCCCGACGGGGTCTTGAACTTGTAGAGTTCCTTACCCGTCTTGGAGTCGACGGCCTTCAGGTAGCCCTCGAGGGTGCCGTAGAAGACCACGTCGCCGGCCGTGGCGAGCGCGCCGCCCCAGGCGGAGAACTGCTCGGGGATCGACCACTTGATCTTACCGTTCACGCCGTCCCAGGCGATGAAGTTACCCATGCCGCCATGGCTGTTCGGCGCGGGGTACATCGCGAGGGTCGCACCGACATACGGCTGGCCCGGAGTATACGTGACCTTGAAGGGCTCGTAGTCCATGCAGACGTGGTTGGTGGGGACGTAGAACAGCTGCGTCTTGGGCGAGTAGGCCGCGGGCTGCTGGTCCTTCGACCCGAGGGCCGCGGGGCAGATGCCCTTGGAGTTCACGTCCTCGCCGTTCTGCTCGGTCGAGTACTTCGACACGACCAGCGGGCGACCGTAGGTCTTGGAGCCCTTGTCCATGTCGACCTTGGTGGCCCAGTTCACCGCCGGATCGTACTTCTCGGCGACGAGAAGCTCGCCGGTCGCGCGATCGAGGGTGTAGCCGAAGCCGTTGCGGTCGAAGTGGGTCAGGAGCGGACGCTCCTTGCCGTCGACCTTCTGATCCGTGAGGACCATCTCGTTGATGCCGTCGAAGTCCCACTCGTCGTGGGGGGTCATCTGGTAGACCCACTTGGCGGCGCCGGTGTCGGGGTTACGAGCCCAAATGGTCATGGACCACTTGTTGTCGCCCGGACGCTGCTTGGGGTTCCAGGTCGAGGGGTTGCCCGAGCCGTAATAGACGAGGTCCAGCTTCGGATCGTAGGAGTACCAGCCCCAGGTGCAGCCGCCGCCGGTCTTCCACTGGTCGCCTTCCCAGGACTTCAGGGAGGAGTCCTTGCCGACCGGCTTGCCGAGCGAGGTGGTCTTCTCGCCGTCCATGATCATCTGCTCGTCGGTGCCGACGGAGTAACCGCGCCACACCTTCTTGCCGGTCTTCAGGTCGTAGGCGGTGACGTGGCACTGCACGCCGAACTCGCCGCCCGAGATGCCGACGATGACCTTGTCCTTCACGGGGAGAACCGTGGCGGTGTTGGTCTCGCCCTTCTTCGGGTCGCCGTTCACGACGGACCAGTTCACCTTGCCCGACTTGGCGTCGAGGGAGACGAGGGTCGTGTCGGCCTGGTGGAGGAGGATGGCGCCGTCGGCATAGGCCAGGCCACGGTTGACCGTGTCGCAGCACATCACCGGGATTACGGACGGATCCTGCTTGGGCTCGTACTTCCACACGATCTTGGCCTCGTGGTCGAGGTCGAGCGCGTAGACGATGTTCGGGAAGGGCGTGTGCACGTACATCATGTTGCCGACGACGAGCGGGGAGCCCTCGTGGCCGCGCAGCACGCCGGTCGAGAAGGTCCAGGCGACCTGGAGCTGCTTGACGTTCGACGCGTTGATCTGGTCGAGCTTCGAATAGCGGGTGTTGGCGTAGTCGACGGTCTGAAGAACCTGCTCCGCCGGATTGGCGATGCCCTTCATGACGCTTTCGTTGGCGAGGACCGGCGTGGCGACCGCCAGACCTGCACCCAGCGCGAGGAGATGGACTGCTCTCATGGATTCCTCCGACGAGTCTTGGCGTCCTCCCGCCCGATCCCGATGACCGAACGGCAAAACGTGACCCGTTGTTGAGACAGGGATCTAAGGCTTCGGTAGCGGGCTGCGATGTCCCAGAACCTTCTCCGAACCAGAGCCGGCCATCCCTTTTTGGCCGCCCCCTCGAAACCGAAGCTTGAACGAACTCTAAGAAAAAAACCGCTGCCGTCAACACGACTCGTGGGTCGATCTCTCGGTCGTGAGGAGGTGTCGGGGTGGAAAACCAGGCATAAAAGAGGATAAGCCGCGCCGTCCTTCATGTTGCGGCGCAGCAAAATCTATGCGGCGGCTGCTAAAGCGTCAGGATGGTTGACGCTTTGTTTATGCGCCGGGCGCATGTTCTTTCCGGTCGACCCAGCCGATCATGTGCTTTGTTCACGGTATCGGTGGCGGCCAAGGTGCGACCGGGGATTTTTCGCGCCGAGCTTTCGTTTGGCGCTGCGGCATGAACGGCGCGATCCGGTCCGCCTCCCGCTCCACGGCGCGGCGCGGGCCCGGATCGTCGCGTCGGCCTCCTCTGCGCGCTCCTGCCGCAGCGGGGACTCCGCGCCGGAGGCGTCCGGCTTCTCCGAGGCGGAGCGGGAGCATTGCGCAATCGCCGAAAACGGCCCCGGAGCGATTCGTTCATCCGGCGGCGCGGGCTCAGAAGCCGTCGAGGAGGCCGGTGCTCTCGAACTCGGCCTCGTCGCCGACGAGATCCGTCAGCGAGACGTCGATGCGGCGGCCGGATTTGAGGCGCAGCACGGAATCGGGCTGGAGCCAGATCGGCCGCAGTCCCGCATGGCTGCCCACCAGCGTGCCATGCGCCACGACCGCGCCGTCCCGCCTCTCGACGACCACGCGGTAGCGGACCCGGACGGTCTCGCAGCCTTCGGCCGAGAGGTGGCCGCGGCCGGTCAGGGTCTGGATAACCTCGTTCGACTCGAACATCGGGGGCGATACACGGAAAGCGACTGAACGATGCCGGGACTATCAGGCAATCTCGTTGCCGTTTAATCCCGGTCCGTCCTGCTGTCACCGTCCCGCCGCGCGGTGTGCTTTACGGAAGCTCGCGCACCACCACCCGTCCGCCCTGCGCCGAGAGAGCGAGCCGGCCCGCCTTCAGCGCCAGCGCCTTCTCGCCGAAGAGACCGCGCCGCCAGCCCGCCAGCACGGGCACGTCCGCGTGGTCGTCGTCGGCGATGGCCTCCAGGTCGTCCACGGTGGCGATGATCTTGGGCGCCACGCCTTCGTTCTCGCAGACGGCCTTGAGCAGCACCTTGAGCAGCTCCACCAGGGCGCCGTTGCCGCCGCCGCGCCCGCGTCCGCGCTCGGGCATCACGATCTCGGCGGTGTCGCGCGCGAAACCCCGCTCCACCGCGGCAAGGATGTCCGTCCCCGTGCGCGAGCGCTCGAAGCCGGAGGGGATGCTGCGCAGCCGCCCCAGCGCCTCGACGCTGCGCGGCGCGGCGGTGGCCACGTCGATCACCGCCTCGTCCTTGAGGATGCGTCCGCGCGGCACGTTGCGGGTCTGCGCCTCGCGCTCGCGCCAGGCCGCGACCTCCATCAGCACGGCGATCTCGCGGGGCTTGCGGATGCGGCCCGAGAGCCGCCGCCACGCCTGCGCCGGATCGGCGCGGTAGGTGTCGGGGGAGATGAGGACGCCCATCTCCTCGTCGAGCCAGGCCCCGCGATCCGTGCGCAGCAGCTCGGCGGCGAGCTTTTCGTAGACGGTGACGAGATGCGTCACGTCGGTGAGCGCGTAGGCGAGCTGCGCGTCGGAGAGCGGGCGCCGCGACCAGTCGGTGAAGCGCGAGGACTTGTCGATCTTGGCCTTCGCCACGTCGTTGACGAGCTGCTCGTAGGAGACGCTGTCGCCGTAGCCGCAGACCATCGCCGCCACTTGCGTGTCGAAGAACGGGTGCGGCAGCAGGCTGCCGAGCAGCCAGATGATCTCGAGATCCTGCCGGGCGGAGTGGAAGACCTTCACCACGCCCTCGTCGGCCATCAGGTCGAGGAAGGGCTTGAGGTCGATGTCCTTGGCCAGCGGGTCGACCAGCACGGCGTAGCCGTCGGGCCCCGCCATCTGGATGAGGCAGAGCTTCGGATAATAGGTGGTCTCGCGCATGAACTCCGTGTCGACGGTCACGAAGGGCCCTGCGGCGAGGCGGGTGCAGGCGGCGGCGAGGTCCGCCGTGGTGGCGATCAGGTCCATCTCGTCGCGTATACCGAAGGTTGAGCCGGAAGGGGAGCGATTGAGGAGGCGAAGGTGCGGGACGGCGGCCAGGCCCGTCCGTCACGCGCTCCCGGCGAGCTGGGCGAGCCGCGCCCTCAGGGCGTCGCGCTCGCTCTCGCAGACCCGCAACCGCCGCGCGAGATCGAGGGAGACGATGCCCGCCCGCGCCTGCGCCCGCGCGAAGGAGACGCCCATCTCCCCCTCCCGGCGCCAGACGACATGGGCGCGGGTCTCGATGCCCTTGCTGGCGATGACGAGATCGAACGCGTCCGGCAGCGGCACCGCCGCCGAGGCGAAGACCAGCTTGGCGCCGGCCTCCGTATAGTTGCGCACCAGGCAGTCCATCGTGGACCATTGGGCGTTGAAGCCGAGGCGGGCGCCGAGATAGCTGCGTTGCCTCGGGGTCGTCCGGCGTTCGATCATGATCCGTCCGGGGTTCGCATGGGCCCTCCCGGCGTAGGGCCGGAAACACAGTAACACGGGGATATAGTGTTGCCCGGTAACCCCGTTGCAAGACATCGCCGGTTCGCACGATGCATTTACCGATCGTTAACCTTAACGAGGCCGTGCCGGCTCCGCGGGCTCGGGCGCACGCGTGCGCTTGACTTCACCCCCCCCGCGTGAATGGTGCCGGCCTTTCCTCGACAGAAGTCCGCCATGCACCGTTACCGTTCGCACACCTGCGGGGCGCTCCGCCCGTCCGACGTCGGCGGGACCGTCCGCCTCTCCGGCTGGTGCCACCGTATCCGCGACCATGGTGGCGTGCTCTTCATCGATCTGCGCGACCATTACGGGCTCACGCAATGCGTGATCGATTCCGACTCGAAGGCCTTCCAGGCCGCCAACGCGGCGCGCTCGGAGTGGGTGATCCGCATCGACGGCCGGGTGCGCACCCGGCCCGCCGGCACCGAGAACGCCGAGCTGCCCACCGGGGCCGTCGAGGTCTATATCGACGAGATCGAGGTGCTCGGCCCCGCAGCCGAACTGCCCCTGCCCGTCTTCGGCGACCAGGAATACCCGGAGGAGACCCGCCTCACCTACCGCTTCCTCGACCTGCGCCGCGAGAAGCTGCACGCCAACATCATGAAGCGCGGGGCAATCATCGACAGCTTGCGCCGCCGCATGCGCGAGGGCGGTTTCTTCGAGTTTCAGACGCCGATCCTGACGGCGTCCTCGCCGGAGGGCGCGCGCGACTATCTCGTGCCGTCGCGCGTGCATCCGGGCAAGTTCTACGCGCTGCCGCAGGCCCCCCAGCAGTTCAAGCAGCTCACCATGATCGCGGGCTTCGACCGCTACTTCCAGATCGCGCCCTGCTTTCGCGATGAGGATGCACGGGCGGACCGCTCGCCGGGCGAGTTCTACCAGCTCGATATCGAGATGAGCTTCGTCACCCAGGAGGACGTCTTCCAGGCCGTCGAGCCGGTGCTGCGCGGCGTGTTCGAGGAGTTCGCCGGGGAAAAGCGCGTCACCAGGGAATTCCCGCGCATCACCTATGCCGACGCGATGCTGAAATACGGCGTCGACAAGCCGGACCTGCGCAATCCCCTCCTCATCGCCGACGTCACGGCCGAGTTCGCCCGCGACGAGGTCGAGTTCAAGGCGTTCAAGGGTGTCGTCAAGTCGGGCGGCGTGGTCCGCGCGATCCCCGCGACGGGGGCCGCCGGCCAGCCGCGCTCCTTCTTCGACAAGCTCAACGACTGGGCCCGCTCCGAGGGCGCGCCGGGGCTGGGCTACATCGTGTTCGAGGACGACGGGGGCGTGCTGACCGGCAAGGGCCCGATCGCCAAGTTCATCCCGGCCGAGGTCCAGAAGATCATCGCCGAGAAGGCCGGCGCCAAGGCGGGCGACGCGGTGTTCTTCTCCGCCGGGACGCCGGCCAAGGCCGCCGCGCTCGCCGGCAAGGCGCGCATCCGCATCGGCGACGAGCTGAACCTCAGCGACAAGGACCAGTTCGCCTTCTGCTGGATCACCGACTTCCCGATGTATGAGTGGAACGAGGAAGAGAAGCGCATCGACTTCTCGCACAACCCCTTCTCCATGCCGAACTTCGAGCGCGAGGATTTTCTGCGACTTGACGTGGCCGCCACCGACGCCGAGCGGGCCGGAGCCGGGCCGGACGGCGAAGTCAGCAAGAAGATCCTCGACATCAAGGCGTTCCAGTACGACATCGTCTGCAACGGCATCGAGCTGTCCTCGGGTGCCATCCGCAACCACCGCCCCGACGTGATGGAGAAGGCCTTCGCCATCGCCGGCTATGGGAAGGACGTGCTGGAGCAGAAGTTCGGCGGCATGCTGAACGCCCTGCGCCTCGGCGCCCCGCCGCACGGCGGCATCGCGCCCGGCGTCGACCGCATCGTGATGCTGCTCTGCGAGGAGCCGAACATCCGCGAGGTCGTGCTCTTCCCGATGAACCAGCGGGCCGAGGACCTGATGATGGGTGCCCCCGCCGAGGCGACCCCGAAGCAGCTCCGCGAGCTCCATATCCGCCTGAACCCGCCCGAGAAGAAGGCGTGACGCAGCCGTGTCGGAAGCCCCCTCTCCCCGTGGGCGGGGAGAGGGCGGCGGGCACCTTGTCGTGCCTGCCGCGAGCGGAGCGAGGGTGAGGGGGTGTCCCCGGACGCGCCTCATCCGGGCCTGCCCCCTCACCTTCGGCTAGCGCCTCGCCGAGCCGACGACAGGGTCGGCCCGGCCCTCTCCCCGCCGGCGGGGAGAGGGATTGTGTCCCTGCCACGATCGGCGCGGCGAACCGGCGGCGGAGCCTAGCGATGCCCTCCCTCGTCGCCGTCGTCGTCGCCCATGACAGCGCTGGCGTGCTGCCCGCCTGCCTCGCGGCGCTGGCGGCCGAGCATGTGCCGGCCATCGTGGTCGACAATGCGAGCCGGGACGCCTCCGCCGCGGTGGCGCAAGCCGCCGGGGCGCGGGTGGTCCGCAACCCCCGCAACCAGGGCTATGGCCGCGCCAATACCCTCGGCGTGCGCGCCGCCGAGGGCGCGCGGCGGATCCTGATCCTCAACCCGGACGTGATCCTCCGGCCCGGCGCCGTCGACGCCCTGCTCGCGGCCGCCGAGACCTACCCGGATGCCGGCCTTCTCGCCCCGCGCATCGTCGAGCCCGACGGGCGCTTCTTCTACCAGCCGCGCTCGCTGCTCTCGCCCTACCTGCACAACCGCGCGGGCCGGCGCGACCTGCCGGAGGGCGATGCCTGCGCGCCCTTCCTGTCGGGCGCCTGCCTGATGGTGGAGCGCGATTTTTTTCTCAGGCTCGGCGGCTTCGACCCGAACATCTTCCTGTTCTACGAGGACGACGATCTCTGTCGCCGCGTCGCCGATGCCGGCCGGGCCCTCGTGCACGTCCATGGCGCCGTGGCCCTGCACGGGCGCGGCAAGTCCTCGACCCCGGAGCCCGGCCGCGTCTTCCGCACCCGCTGGCATCAGGCATGGTCGCGGGCCTATGTGGCGCGCAAATACGGGCTGTCCGATCCGCTGCTGCCGGGGCTCGCCGCCAACGCTCTCAAGGCCGGGCTCTCGGCGCTGGTGCTGCGGCGGGCCGGCGTCGAGCGCTACGGCGGCTCGGCGGCGGGCGCGCTGGCGGCCCTGCGCGGCGAGACCGCCCTCGCCCGCGAGGGGCTGGAGCCGTGATGGCGGCTGAGACCGTAGCGCAGGCGCTGGAACGGCCGCGCAACGCCTTCACGGGCTTCCGTTTCCTGCTGGCGCTCGCGGTCGTCGTCTCGCACGCCTTCAGCGTGACGAGCGGCAACGCCCTCGACGAGCCTTTGGCCCGGCTCACCGGCTTCACTCTCGGCGAGCATGCCGTGAACGGCTTCTTCGCGGTCTCGGGCTTCCTCGTCACCATGAGCCTCGACCGGCGCGGCGCGCGCGACTACGTCGTCGCCCGATCCTTGCGCATCCTGCCGGGGCTGGTGGCGGCGACGCTACTGGTCTCGCTGGTCCTCGGCGCGGCGATGACCCGCCTGCCGCTCGCCGAGTACTTTCGCGACCCCGGCCTGTGGCGGTTCATCCAGGGCACGCTCACCACCTTCAAGAGCAACGCGGCGCTCCCCGGCGTCTTTGCCGGGAACCCCTATCCGAGCCCGCTCGGCACGGTCTGGACCCTGAAATACGAGGTGCTCTGCTATCTCGGCGTGCTCGCCGCCGGCGCCCTCGGGCTGCTCCGGCGGCGCTGGTCTGCGGCCGCGATCGCCGCCGCCCTCGCCGTCGCCCTGGCGGCGGCGGATGCGAGCCGCGCGGAGCTGCCGAAGGGGTTGGAGACGGCGCTGCGCCTGCCGTTGATCTTCTCCATCGGCGCGGCGCTCTATCTGGCGCGCGAGCGGGTGCGGCTGCCGCCGCTCCTCCTCGCCGGACTGGTTCTCGGCTGCGTGCTCCTGCACGGCACGCCGCTCTACCGGACGCTGCTGTTCTCGGCGGAGGCGCTTTGCGCCGTCGCGCTCTGCCTCGCGCCCGCCCTCGCCGTGAAGCCGCTCGATCCGGCGGCCGACCTCTCCTATGGGATCTATCTCTACGGCTGGCCGATCCAGCAGAGCCTGCACGCGCTCTGGCCGGCGGCCTCGCCCTGGGCGCTGCTCCCCCCTGCCCTCGCGCTGACCCTGCTGGTGGCGGCGGCCTCCTGGTACGGGATCGAGCGCCCCGCCCTGCGGCTCAAGGCGCGCGCCCTCGGACGGCGCACGCTCCGCACCGTCGAGCCGGGCGGCCCGTGAGCGCCCCCCTGCCCCCGCTCGCGGCCATCGCCCATGCGGTGATGCTGCTGGAAGGGCGCGGTTTCGCGGTGGATGCCGTCAACGCGCGCGGCGATGCCGTTTATCTGAGACGGGAACCCGGTGGCCCGTGTCTGCGCGTCGCCAACCACGCGCGCACGGCGAAACAGCGAGCCCGCAACCGCGACATCGCCGCGAGCCTCGTCATCCGCGCGCCGCTGACGCCGGAACGGGTGGCCGAGCGCGTCGAGGCGTCGCTGCGGGACTACGCCTCGGCGGCGTCGGGCTCGGGGTCGCGGAAATAGGGCTCGACCTTGCCCTTCAGCTTCACCGTCATCGGGTTGCCGGCGCGGTCCAGCGCCTTTCCGGCGCTGAGGCGGACCCAGCCCTCGCTCACGCAGTATTCCTCGACATTGGTCTTCTCGACGCCCTTGAAGCGGACGCCGACGCCGCGCTCCAGCACCTTCTCGTCGTGGAAGGGACTCGACGGGTTGGTGGCGAGGCGGTCGGGAGGCGTGTCTGACATGGCGCGGCTTTCGATCGAACCGGACGGCGGTTACGGGATTCAGCCTTGCCCCGCAATGGCCCGCGCTGCGGCGGCGAGGTCCTCGGCGCGCCCGCCCTGGAGGAGCGGCACCAGCCCCACCACCTGCGCATGCGGCAGGTCCCACCAGGCGGCGGCGAGGAGCGCGGCGACGGTCTCGGGCGGGAAGCGCGGCCGCACCACCCGCGCCGGGTTGCCGGCGACGATCGTGTAGGGCGGAACGTCGCGGGTGACGACGGCGCGCGCCGCCACCACAGCCCCGTGGCCGACGCTGACGCCGGACAGGATCATGCAGCCGGAGCCGAGCCAGACGTCGTGGCCGATGGTCACGTCGCCGCGCGAGGCATGGTAGTCGGTCGGCGCCTCCGCATCCGGGAACAGCCCCGTCATGGCCGCGAAGGGATAGGTCGAGACCCAGTCGAGCCGATGGTCGCCGCCGAGCAGGATCTCGACCTTGTCGGCGATGGAACAATAGCGGCCGATCGTCAGCCGGCGCCCGGATTCCGGGAAGCGCACCTTGGGGCGCCCGTAGGAATAGGCGCCGATGGAGAAGCCGTGCCTCAGGGCGAGCTTACGGAGGTGCAGCCGTGTCTCGTTGTTCGGGTTGCGCCCGCTCCGCAGCCGGTGCAACAGAGCTTTCAAGCGGCGAGCCCCGATATGAGGCGCAAGGGCCGCGTCAGCGCGCGCGGACGGCTTCGCGGGCGCTCTCGGGAGGGATGGGCCATGGCCGACAACATGTCCGACGATCTCAAGTCCGGGGCGCTCGTCTACCACCGCCTGCCCCGCCCCGGAAAGCTGGAGATCCAGGCGACCAAGCCGCTCGGCAACCAGCGCGATCTGGCGCTGGCCTATTCGCCCGGCGTGGCCGCCGCCTGCATGGCGATCCACGAGGATCCGCAGGAGGCCGCCACCCTCACCATCCGCCAGAACCTCGTGGCCGTGCTCACCAACGGCACCGCCGTGCTCGGCCTCGGCGATATCGGCCCGCTGGCCTCCAAGCCGGTGATGGAGGGCAAGGCGGTCCTCTTCAAGAAGTTCGCCGGCATCGACGTGTTCGACGTGGAGGTCGACCAGCACGACGTCGCCAAGCTCGTCGACGTGGTCTGCGCCCTGGAGCCGACCTTCGGCGGCATCAACCTCGAGGACATCAAGGCGCCGGAGTGCTTCGAGGTCGAGGAGCAGTGCCGGGCACGGATGAACATCCCGGTCTTCCACGACGACCAGCACGGCACCGCGATCATCGTCGCCGCCGCCGTGCTGAACGCCCTCGAGCTCGCCGGCAAGCAGCTCTCCGAGGCCCGCATCGTCACCTCGGGCGCGGGCGCGGCGGCGCTGGCCTGCCTCAATCTGCTCGTGTCGCTGGGCGCCCGGCGCGAGAACATCACCGTCACCGACATCAAGGGCGTGGTCTTCAAGGGCCGCACCGAGCTGATGGACCGCTGGAAGGACGTCTACGCCCGCGAGACAGAGGCGCGCACGCTCGCCGACGTCATCCCCGGCGCCGACGTGTTCATCGGCCTGTCGGCCGGCGGCGTGCTGAAGCCCGAGTATCTCGAGAAGATGGCGGACAAGCCGCTCATCATGGCGCTCGCCAACCCCTATCCCGAGATCATGCCCGACCTCGCCCAGGAGAAGCGCCCGGACGCGATGATCTGCACCGGCCGGTCGGATTTCCCCAACCAGGTCAACAACGTCCTCTGCTTCCCCTACATCTTCCGCGGCGCCCTCGACGTCGGCGCCACCGCGATCAACGAGGAGATGAAGAAGGCGGCGGTGAAGGCTATCGCCGCGCTCGCCCGCGAGACCCCCTCCGACGTGGTCGCCCGCGCCTATGGCGGCGAGGCCCGGCCCTTCGGCCCGACCTCGCTGATCCCGAGCCCGTTCGATCCGCGCCTGATCCTGCGCATCGCCCCCGCCGTCGCGCAGGCCGCCATGGATTCCGGCGTCGCCGGGCGGCCGGTGGCCGATATCGGCGCCTATGCCGACAGCCTCGACCGCTTCGTCCACCGCTCGGGCTTCATCATGAAGCCACTCTTCTCGAAGGCGAAGGAAGCGCCCAAGCGCGTCATCTACACCGAGGGCGAGGACGAGCGGGTGCTGCGCGCCGCCCAGGCCATCGTCGAGGACAAGGTGGCGCGCCCGATCCTGGTCGGCCGCCCGCGCGTGGTCGACGTGCGGCTGAAGCGCTTCGGCCTCTCGATCCGCCAGGGCGAGGATTTCGACCTCATCGATCCCGAGGACGATCCGCGCTACCGCTCCTACGTCCAGACCTATGTCGAGGTCGCCGGCCGGCGCGGCATCACGCCGGAGGCGGCGCGCACGCTGGTGCGCACCAACTCCACCGTGATCGGCGCCATCGCCGTGCGCCGGGGCGAGGCCGACGCGCTGATCTGCGGGCTGGAGGGCCGCTTCGAGACGCGGCTACGCATCATCCGCGACGTCATCGGGCTTGCGCCCGGCGTCACCGAATGCGCCGCCATGAGCCTCGTCGTCACAAAGAAGGGCGCCTATTTCCTCGCCGACACCCATGTCCGGCAGAACCCGAGCGCCGCCGAGATCGCCGACGTGGCGGTGGCCTGCGCCAATCACGTCACGCGCTTCGGGCTGACCCCGAAGATCGCGCTGCTCAGCCATTCGGATTTCGGCCAGTCCGATTCCGATTCGGCCCGCAAGATGCGCACGGCGCTGGGCCTCATCAACGAGCGCGCCCCGAACCTTCAGGTCGACGGCGAGATGCAGGCCGACTCGGCTCTGTCGGAGCTGGTGCGCGAGCGCGTGATGCCGGGCTCGACCCTGAAGGGGTCGGCCAACGTGCTGGTCTTCCCCAATCTCGACGCCGCCAACATCGCCTTCCAGTTCGCCAAGGTGCTGGCCGACGCGCTGCCGGTCGGCCCGCTGCTGATCGGGCCGGCCAAGCCCGCCCATATCCTGACGCCGTCGGTGACGGCGCGCGGCATCGTCAACGTCACCGCCGCCGCCGTGGTCGAGGCGCAGGCCGGGTTTCCCGGAGCGGCGGTCGCTGCCGAATAGGATCGGGATTTGTCGCGACGGAAAAGGCCCCCGGATCGGCTGATCCGGGGGCCTTTTTCGTTTTCCTCCAGCTCGGCCGGCTCATGCGGCTTCCCAGTCGATGTGTTCGGCGTCGCCCGGCACACCCCTCTCCCCCCTGCGGGAGAGGGTGGCCCGCGAAGCGGGTCGGGAGAGGGGAGCGCCGTTTCCGGAGAGGTCGCTCCCCTCTCCCGACCCTCGCTGACGCGAGGGCCACCCTCCCCCGCAAAGGGGGGAGGGAGAATGCGCAGGACCGAACGTATCGACCGGAAATGGTATCAGACGATCTCGATGCGCCCGTCGAGGCCGACGATGCGGCCGAGGCCGCGCACCCGGTTGAGGAGCCTGTCGCCGGCAAGCGCCTCCCAGGCGGCGGGGAGCCGCAGCACCACCTTGCCGTCCGCCACCGCGATGGGAATCTGCTCCAGCGTGCCCGCCATCCCGGCCGAGATCGGGAAGGCGACGCGCAGCAGACCGCCGACGAGGCGCGCCCGCTCGAACAGGCGCGGGCCGGCGATCCCGCGCAGCATCGGGCTGGCCTTCTCCGGCGCCGTGCCCTCGTGGCGGAAATAGGTGGAGAGCGCGAGATAGGCCCGGCCCGGATGGTCGACCCCGACGAAGGCGGCGTTGGTGATGATGTTGACGCTCTGGTCGCCCCGGTAATCGGGATGCGCCCGCCAGCCGATGTCGGAGAGGAGGCAGGCGGTGTGGCGCAGGCGCCGCTCGTCCAAGGTCTCCGGCCCGTCGAGGCTCTCGACGAAGCGGTCGGTCCAGGCGAGCAGCTCCTCGTTGTGGCGGGGCGAGCGGGCGCGCAGCGCGTTCAGCTCGGCGGCCGAGGCGATGAGCGGATCGCGCGCCCGCGTCTCGCGGTCGAGCAGCTCGTAGAGCAGCCCCTCGCGCACGCCGGAGGCCGAGATCGCCAGCTCGCGCGGGCGCCCGATGCGGATGATCTCCTCCAGCACCACGGCGCCGTAGGCGAGGAGCGGACGGCGCGCCTCCGAGACGGATTCGACGTCCTGGAGTTGGGCGGCGTCGACCTGCTCGACCACCTGGAGGAAGTTCAGCTCGTCGGTGGGCTCGACGCTGTAGCCGTGCATGACGTGGATCGGGTAGCCGCGCGCCGCCTGGTGCAGGCGGGCCAGCGCCCGCCAGGTGCCGCCGACGGCGTAGAAGCTGCGCCCGCGCAGGGTCTCGAGCTGAGGCTCGGCCTTCTTCAGGTTCTCGCGGGCGATCTTGGTCGCCTTCTTGAGGGAGCCGCCGGAGAGGTCCTGGAGGGCGAGCCCTCCGAGCGGCATGGTCACGCCCTGCCCGATCACCGAGCCGCGCACGTCGACGAGCTCCAGCGAGCCGCCGCCGAGGTCGCCCACCACACCGTCCGGCGCGTGGAAGCCCGAGATGACGCCCATGGCGGAAAGCTCCGCCTCGCGCCGCCCGGACAGGAGCTGGATGCTCTCGCCGCAGGCGGCCTCCGCCGCGGCGAGGAAGGCCGGGCCGTTCTCGGCGTCGCGCGCGGCGGCGGTGGCCAGCACGAACAGCCGCGACACTCCCATGGTGTTGCACAGGACCCGGAAGCGGGCGAGCGCGGCGAGCGCCCGGCGCACGGCCTCCTCGTTGAGGCGGCCGGTGGTGAGGACGTTGCGGCCGAGCCCGCAGAGGACCTTCTCGTTGTAGAGCGATGTCGGCGCGCGGGTCAGCCCGTCATAGGCGACGAGCCGCACGGAGTTCGAGCCGATATCGATGATCGCCACCGGGGCCGGCCTCTCGCGCGGGGCGAGGTCGGCGGAATGGGCGAGCGTCAGGTTGGCGCGTTGAGGGCCCAAGGGCACTTCCTTGCGACGGACGGACATTCTGGGGCGGACGACCGGCGCGCCGCCCCATCGCTGCTGCTTGGCGTCTCGGCGACTCCCCGGCGCCGGAAACTCAGGACCGTTGCGCCCGGCGGCTGAGCGCCCGCGGGCTCGACTTCTTGGAGGCCTTGCCGCGCCCCGAGAGGCTCGGATTGGTCATGAAGTACTTGTGCGCGTTGAACGGCTCCTCGCCGTCCGAGGGGTGCATCCGCTCGCTCGCGCCCGACGCCAGTACACGCCAGCTCTGGCGGTTGTCGAGGAGGTTGGCGAGCATGATCTGGTCCAGCACCTGCTGATGCACAGTCTGGTTGGTGATCGGCAGCATGGCCTCGACGCGCCGGTCGAGGTTGCGGCTCATCAGGTCGGCCGAGGAGATGTAGACGGTGGCCTTCGGATGCGGCAGCCCGACGCCGTTGCCGAAGGCGTAGATGCGCCCGTGCTCGAGGAAGCGCCCGACGATGGACTTCACCCGGATCGTCTCGGAGAGGCCGGGGATGCCGGGCCGCAGGCAGCAGATGCCGCGCACCACGCAGTCGATCTGCACCCCCGCCTCCGAGGCGTCGTAGAGCGCGTCGATGATCTGCTGGTCGACGAGCGAGTTGCACTTGATCCAGATCGCCGCCGGGCGCCCGGCCTTCGCATGCGCGACCTCGGCCTCGATATGCTCCAGAAGGCGCGTCTTCAGGGTCAGCGGCGAGACCGCCATGCGCTCCAGCTCGGCCGGCTCGGCGTAGCCGGTGATGAAGTTGAAGATGCGCGAGACGTCGCGCGCCACCACCGGGTCGGCGGTGAAGAAGGACAGGTCCGTGTAGATGCGCGCGGTGATCGGGTGATAGTTGCCGGTGCCCACATGGCAGTAGGTGACGAGCCGGTCGCCCTCGCGGCGCACCACCATCGACAGCTTGGCGTGGGTCTTCAGCTCCACGAAGCCGAACACCACCTGCGCGCCGGCCTTCTCGAGGTTCCTGGCCCAGCGGATATTGGCCTCCTCGTCGAAGCGGGCCTTCAGCTCCACCAGCGCCGTGACGGACTTGCCGGATTCGGCGGCCTCCGCCAGCGCCGCGACGATCGGCGAGTTCGAGGAGGTACGGTAGAGCGTCTGCTTGATGGCGACGACGTTCGGGTCGCGGGCGGCCTGGGCCAGGAACTGCACCACCGAATCGAACGACTCGTAGGGGTGGTGGACGCAGAAATCCTTCTGCCGGATGGCCGCGAAGACGTCGCCGCCGCTCTCGCGGATGCGCTCGGGGAAGCGCGGGTTGTAGGGCTTGAACTTGAGGTCGGGCCGGTCGATCCCGACGATCTGCGAGAGCTCGTTGAGCGCCAGCATCCCCTCCACGAGGAAGATCGCGTCGGCGCCGATCTCGAGCTCGTCGGCGACGAAGGCGCGCAGGTCCTCCGGCGCGCCGGCCTCGATCTCCAGCCGGATCACGACGCCGCGCCGGCGCTGCTTCAGGGCCGTCTCGAAATGCAGGACGAGGTCCTCCGCCTCCTCCTCGATCTCGAGATCGGAATCGCGGATCACCCGGAAGATGCCCTGCCCCTTCACGAGGTAGCCGGGGAAGAGCCGGCCGGTGAAGGTCACGATCATCTGCTCGATCGCGATGAAGCGGGCGACGGGATCGCCCGGCAGATCGGGCAGGCGCACGAAGCGGTCGAGCACCGCCGGCAGGCGGATCAGCGCGCGCAGAACCCGCCCGTCGCGCGGCCGCACCAGCATCAGCGCGATGGTCGAGCCGAGATTGGGGATGAACGGGAAGGGATGGGCCGGATCGATGGCGAGCGGCGTCAGCACCGGGAAGACGTGGCCGAGGAAGTACTCCTCCAGCCAGGCGGCATGCTCGGGCGACAGGTCGGCCGGCTCGACCATCTGGATGTCGACGCCGGCGAGCTCGGTCCGCAGCTCGCGCCAGCGGGCCTGCTGGTCCTCGGCGAGGCGGGCGACCTCGGTGCCGATGCGGACGAGCTGCTCGGAGGGCGTCAGGCCGTCCTGCGAGGGCAGCGTCAGCCCGGCGCGGACCTGGTCGTGCAGGCCGGCGACGCGCACCATGAAGAACTCGTCGAGGTTGTTGGCCGAGATCGAGAGGAAGCGCAGCTTCTCCAGCAGCGGGTGGTTGACGTTCGAGGCCTCCTCCAGCACCCGGCGGTTGAACTGGAGCCAGGACAGCTCGCGGTTGACGAAGCGCTCGGGGGAATGGCGGAGCATGCGCCCGGCCTCGAGCACCTGCTCTCGGGCCGCGCTCTCGGGTGGCTCGGCGGGGGCGGCGGCGGGAATGGGGGGCCAGTCGTCGCCGGTCTCGGCGGAGGCGGGGGCCTGCCCTGCGGCGGCGGCCTTCACGCCGGAACCCGACCGGGGCGCGGCCGGCGATTTCGCGGCGCCGGCGCGGGCGGTGCGGGCGGCTGCCGGCAACCGGCGCGCGGGGGTGCTACGGGGGGCTGGCTTGGCGGCCGCCTGCGGGCGGTGCGGGGGGGCGGCCTCGGCGCCGGGACGATCCTCCGTCGCGGCGGTGCGGGCCGCCTCGTCCTCCGAAGCCTGCGCGACGACGCGATCCCCCGATTCCGTATCAGCCAAAGCCGTCTCCCACGCCGTTGCCGGATGTGCGGTTCCCTATCACGGCCCGCGCCGCCCGCGTATGACAGTTTGATGACGGCTCGGGCCGGCGCTCAATCGAGCTCGGCGCAGGCGCCCTCGCCGGCCAGTCCCAGCCGCTGGAGCACGGCGATGGCCAGCGGCCGGGTGATCCGGCGGCCCCGGCTGAGCGCGTCGCGGTCGAGCTCGGAGACTACCTCGCGGGCGCGGGCGAGCGAGCGGTCGATGCGCAGCGCCAGGGCGTCCACCACGCGCAGGTCCACCACCAGCTGACGGTCCACGAAGAGCTTGACCAGCACGGCGCGCAGCAGCGCGTCGTCCGGCGGCAGGATCGCCACCTGCGGCGCCAGCCTGAGACGCGAGCGCAGGTCGGCGGTGCCGATGCCGATGGCGTCCACCCGCGCGGCGCTGGTGACGAGCACCGGGCAGCGCCGCTCGCGGGCGAGGTTGAGCAGGTGGAACAGGGCGGCCTCGTCGCGGCTGCCGGCCCGGTCGATATCCTCGATCACCAGCGCCCCGTGCCCGACGAGATGGGGCACACGCGCCTCGGCCACGTCGTCGGCGCTCACGGTCCAGGCCTGGGCGCGGCTCGCCCAGATCGAGGCGAGATGGCTCTTGCCGCTGCCCGGAGGCCCGGTGAGCAGGAGCACCGTGTCCGGCCAGTCGGGCCAGGATTCGATCTGCCCATAGGCGGCCTCGTTGGCCGGGCTCACGAGGAAGTCCTCGCGCCCGAAACGCGGATCGAGAGGCAGGTCGAAGGCGAGCTGTCGGGGCGGGGCGGTCTCGCGCATGGCGGCAGCAGTGTCGCCCGGCTGCGCTTGCGGTCAAGCCTTATCGGAGATGCTCGCGTCGACGATCAGCGGCGGATCGCCGCCATGGTAAATCCGGCTGTCGAGATAGCGCTCGATCCCGTAGCGGATCACCACGGCCATGGAGGCCGCCACCGGCACCGCCAGCAGCAGCCCGACGAAGCCGAACAGCGAGCCGGCGGCGAGCAGCGCGAACATCAGCCAGACCGGATGCAGCCCCACCGAGCCGCCGACGAGCTTCGGCGACAGGATGTTGCCCTCCAGGAACTGCCCGACGAGGAAGACCCCCATCGTCAGGCCGAGATGCAGCCAGTCGGAGCCCGGCCAGAACTGCACCAGCGCCACGCCCATGGCGAGCAGGAAGCCGGTGAGCGTGCCGACATAGGGGATGAAGGTCAGGAGCCCCGCGATCATCCCGATCAGGCCGCCGAAGTTCAGCCCCACCGACCACAGGCCCACGGCGTAGAAGGTGCCGAGGATGACGCAGACCAGGGTCTGCCCCCGGATGAAGCCGGTGACGGCCCCGTCGATCTCGCGGCCCAGGCGCCGCACCACCGGGCGGTGGCGCGGAGGCACCCAGGTATCCAGGGTGGCGATCATCCGGTCCCAGTCGACGAGGATGTAGAAGGCCACCACCGGCGTCACCACCAGCAGCGAGACGATGGAGACCAGGGCCTGGCTCCCGGACCAGAGCGAGGTGAGGAAGGCGAGCAGCCACGTCCCCGCCTGCCCCGCCAGGCTGCCGACGGAGGATTGCAGGTCGCTCAGCACGTTGGCGCCGCCGAGGCGCTCCAGCAGCGGTCCCGCGCGCTCGGCGAGGATCCCTTGCAGCCGCGAGACCATGCCGGGCGCGCTCCCGATCAGCGCCGCCGCCTGATTGGCGGCGAGCGGCACCACGAGCAGCAGGGCCACCACCAGCGCGACCACCGACAGCGCCAGGATCACGAGGCTCGCCGCCAGCCGCCCGAGACCGATCTTCTCCAGCCGGTCGGCGAGCGGATCGAGCAGATAGGCCAGGATGATGCCGGCGACGAAGGGCAGGATGACGTCGCGCAGCAGGTAGAGCAGCACCGCCAGCACCGCGATGCTGACAAGTCCGACGATCGCCCTGCCGCGCATGTTCCAAACCCCGCCCGCCGGCGCGGAGAGTGGGAACGAACCTTTTCGCGATCAAGGGGCGCGCTCCCGGCGGGATGCCGGACGCAGCGAGATTCAAACCTCGCGCTCGCGCTCGGGAGCCTTTAGAGACCGGCCGTTGCGAAATTTTCGGCGGGGACGGGCTGGCATGGCGGCCGACGACAGGCAGGGCGCGCAAGCGTCCGGAATGACCTACGCGCAGGCGGGCGTCGACATCGACGCCGGCAACGCCATGGTCGAGACCATCAAGCCGCTGGTGCGCGCCACGCGCCGGCCCGGCGCCGACGCCGAGATCGGCGGGTTCGGCGGCTTGTTCGACCTCAAGGCGGCGGGCTTCAAGGACGCGATCCTGGTGGCGGCCAATGACGGCGTCGGCACCAAGGTGAAGATTGCCATCGACACGGGGCGCCACGACACCATCGGCATCGACCTCGTGGCGATGTGCGTCAACGACATCATCGTCCAGGGCGCCGAGCCGCTGTTCTTCCTCGACTACTACGCCACCGGCAAGCTGGTGCCGGGCATCGGCGCCGACATCGTGCGCGGCATCAGCGAGGGCTGCCGGCAGGCGGGCTGCGCGCTCATCGGCGGCGAGACCGCCGAGATGCCGGGCCTCTACGCGAACGAGGATTACGACCTCGCCGGTTTCTCGGTGGGGGCGGCCGAGCGCGGAACCCTGCTGCCGCGCGCCGGCATCGCGCCGGGGGACGTGGTGTTCGGCCTGCCGTCCTCGGGCGTGCATTCGAACGGGTTCTCGCTGGTGCGCCGGATCGTCGAGGCGAGCGGCCTGCCCTGGGACGCGCCCGCCCCCTTCGCGCCCGAAAAGACCCTCGGCGAGGCGCTGCTCGAGCCGACCCGGATCTACGTGAAGCCGCTGCTCGCGGCGCTGAAGGCGACCGACGGGATCAGGGCGCTCGCCCACATCACCGGCGGTGGCTTTCCCGACAACCTGCCCCGCGTGCTGCCCGACGATGTCGGCATCGCGGTCGATCTCGATGCGGTGACGCCGCCCCCGGTCTTCGGCTGGCTGGCGCGCACCGGCAACGTCGTGGAAGCCGAGATGCTGCGCACCTTCAACTGCGGCATCGGCATGGTCGTGGTCGCCGCCGCCGACAAGGCGGAGGCCGTGCGCAAGGCGCTGACCGATGCCGGCGAGGCGCCGGTCGATTTCGGCCGCATCACCGCGCGGGGCCCCGAGCCCGTGACCTTCTCGGGGCGTCTCGCGCTGGCATGAGCACAGTCCAGAAAAAGCGCGTCGCGATCCTGATCTCGGGACGCGGCTCCAACATGGTTTCGCTGATCGAGGCCGCGAAGGCGCCGGACTACCCGGCCGAGATCGTGCTGGTGCTCTCGAACCGGCCGGAGGCGGCCGGTCTCGATTATGCGGCGCAAGCGGGCATCCCGGCGCGCGCCGTCGATCACCGCGCCTATCCCGACCGGGCGCGCTTCGACGCCGCTCTCGACGCGGAGCTGCGCGCCGCCGGCATCGAGCTCGTGGTGCTCGCCGGCTTCATGCGGGTGCTGACGCCGGGCTTCGTGGAATCCTGGGCCGGGCGGATGATCAACATCCACCCCTCGCTGCTGCCGCTGTTCCGGGGGACGCAGACGCACGGACAGGCGCTCGCGGCGGGGGTGCGGCTGCACGGCTGCACCGTGCATTACGTGGTGCCGGAGCTCGATGCCGGGCCGATCGTGGCTCAAGGAGCCGTGCCGGTGCGGGCGGGGGACGATCCCGACAGCCTCGCCGCGCGCATCCTCGTGCAGGAGCACCGGCTCTATCCGGCGGCGCTCGCCCTCGTCGCCTCGGGCCGGGCCCGGCTGGAGGACGGCCGGGTCGTCTTCGCCGACGGGACGGACGGCCCCGACGGCGCTCTGCTCACGCTCTGAACGAAGGCTCGGCCTCCGGCGCGGCAGCCTCAGACCGGGCGCTGGAGCTTGCAGGAATCGAGCGCCGAGAGCGCCTTGGCGCGGGCGGAATCGTTGAAGTAGCCCGTGGCGCGGTAGGCCTCGATCTCGGTCTCGTCGAGGCTGCGCAGGGTCTGCCGGGCGTAGCAGCCGCAGGGGCGCTCCAGCGTGCTCTCGGGGGCGCTCGTCATGCGCGCCTGGATCACCGTGCAGGCGTGGCGCACGCGGCTCTCGAGGTTCGACTTCGGCGCCGTGCGCAGCGCCGGATCGGGCTGGTACTGCTCGAAGGGCGCCGAGGAGCCGGCGGCGAGCGCGGCGGACGCGCCCAGCGCGAGGATGAGGGCGGCGATCGGCGAGGAGAGGCGGCGCGTCGTCATGGCGATCCGTGGAGGCGTTTGCTGGAACAGCCGCCGTTGGAAGCGTCCGCCACCCGGACCGTCAAGGGGTGCCCGGCCACACACCCGTTCAATCGGGGCGGCCGGGCGAGTGCTTAAGTAATCGGCGGCGCGGGTGTGCCCCGCGCGCCACCGACGAGGTCGGCCGGATCAGCCGGCGATGTCGGCGTCGCCGAAGAACTGGGCGATCTCGGCCGCCGCGTTCTCGGCCGAATCCGAACCGTGGACGGTGTTCTCGCCCACCGACACGGCGAACAGCTTGCGGATGGTGCCTTCGGCGGCCTGGGCCGGGTTCGTCGCGCCCATGACCTCGCGGTACTTGGCCACGGCGTTCTCGCCTTCGAGCACCTGAACCACCACGGGGGCGGAGGTCATGAACTCCACGAGCTCGCCGTAGAACGGGCGCTCCTTGTGGACCTCGTAGAACTTCTCGGCCTGGGCCTTGCTCATGCGGATGCGGCGCTGGCCGACGATGCGCAGGCCCGCCTCCTCGATGACGGCGTTGACCGCGCCGGTGAGGTTCCGGCGCGTGGCGTCGGGCTTGAGGATGGAGAAGGTGCGCTCGGTGGCCATGTCTTTTCGTCCGGTTCCGTCTCGGGGTCCCGCGGGCGAAAAAGCCTCAGCGGCGCCGGGCTTATAGCGGGGGCGTCCCCTCCCCTCAACCCGCGCTCCGAAACGGACCGGCAACGCTTGGCCGACCTTGGCCATTGCGCTGGCGCAACACTGCCGGAAAATCGCCCGAATGCGACGTTTCACTCCAGGGCAGACGACCCGCTCCCGCCGCGCCCGAGTCCGGGCCCGCATCAAGGAGACTGCCCGTGATCCGTCCCTTCGCCTTCGCCTCCGCCGTCCTCCTCGCCGGTGCCGCAGGCGCCGCCGCCGACGCCGCCAAGGACCCCTCCGGCACCTGGCTCACCGGCGACGGCCGCGCCAAGATCCGCATCGACCGCTGCGGCCCGAACCAGGCGCATATCTGCGGCAAGGTGGTCTGGCTCAAGGTGCCGACCACGGATGACGGCGCCCCGCGCACCGACGCGAAGAACCCCGATCCGAAGAAGCGCTCCCGGCCGGTGATCGGCCTCCAGCTCCTCGACGGCCTGAAGCCCGAGGAGGCCAAGTTCTCCGGCGACATCTACAATATCGACGAGGGCAAGGTGTATCAGGTGAGCCTCGAGCGCGAGAGCGGCTCGGAGCTGTCCGTCTCCGGCTGCCTGCTGAAGGTGCTCTGCGGCTCGCAGACCTGGACCCGCGTGCCGGACGTCAACCAGCAGGCCGCCATGAGCCCCGCCGAGGCGGAGACCGCCAAGGCCAAGGCTCCGGCCAAGCCCGCCCCCGGCAAGACGGCGGAGAAGCAGCCTGCCGCGCAGGCGCCGAAGGCCGCCGCGCCGGGCGTTCCCGCCAAGCCCGCCGCCGCGCCGAAGGCGGCTCCCGCCGAGGACCTTCCCGAGGACTGAGCGCCCCTCAGATCGCGGCGAGCCCCCGCTGCACGGCGGGGCGCGCCAGCACGGCGGCGAGCCAGCGGGCGACGTTGGGCAGGGCGCCGACATCGACGCCCTGCTTCTGGTGGACTTGGCCCAGGTCAGGCAGGCGATGTCGGCGATGGAATAGTCGCCGGCCACGTATTCGGCGTCCGCGAGGCGCGTGTCGAGCACCTTGTAGAGCCGGTTCGATTCCGTGGTGAAGCGCTCGATGGCGTAGGGGATCTTCTCCTGCGCGTAGATGCGGAAATGGTGGGCCTGCCCCAGCATCGGCCCGAGCCCGCCGACCTGCCAGAACAGCCACTGATCCACCAGCGTGCGGGCCCGCTCCTCGGCCGGGTAGAGGCAGCCGGTCTTGCGCCCGAGATATTGCAGGATCGCGCCCGACTCGAAGATCGTGATAGGCGCGCCGCCGGGCCCCTCGTGGTCGACGATGGCCGGGATCTTGTTGTTCGGCGAGATCTTCAGGAAATCCGGCGCCATCTGGTCGCCCCGGCCGATATTCACCGGCACGATGCGGTAGGCGAGGCCGCACTCCTCCATCATGATCGGGATCTTCCAGCCGTTGGGCGTGCTCCAGGTATGGACGTCGATCGGTTTGCCGGTGACGGCCGCCATGATGCTCGCTCCTGCCGGATCGCTGTCGGGCAGTGGGGAGGTAATCCGGTTTGCCGCGCGCGCTCAAGCGCTCAAACGGAGATGCGCCCATCCGGCCGCAGGTGCTCGGGGGCCGGCGGCGACTGCCGGCGCTTCAGGGATCGGCCTTCTTTGCCTGCTGGGCTTCCATGTAGCGTCGGAGGACGGCGTTCATGCGGGTCTGGTAGCCGCGCCCGTCCTTCCTGAAGAAATCCACCACGTCCTGGTCGAAGCTCGCATGGATCGAGGCCTTGCGCGGGGGCATGCCGATCGTGGCATGGGCCCATTCGTCGTCCGAGAGGGTCGCCGGGTTGATATCGTCCTCGACGGCCCGACGTTCGATCTCCTCTTCCGGCAACCTGCGGAGGCGATCCCAATCGGTCCCCTGTGCCGCTGCCTCAGCGCTCTTGGCGACGGGCATGGTAGAGCCTCCTTTCCGTCCGGTTGGCGAGGCGGGCGGAGATGATCCGCTGCTTCCCGCCGCGTGGGGTGAACGTGACGTTCAAGACGACGTCGTTGAGTTCGACGAGCATGTTGAAGCGGGTTTCTCGGTAGTCGTGCCGGCTGTCTTCCCGGACGAGGGCGAAGCGGCCGTCGAACGCTTCGCCGAGGCTCGCGAAATCGATGGCATGGCGTTGGATGTTGAGCTCGTTCTTCAGGTCATCCCATGCCGTGCGCTCGGTCTCACCCATGGCCTCAATGTACATCCGGATGGACATGGCCACAAAGCCTTCTATGTCCGCCCGCAGGCGTTGCGACGCTTGGCTTTCGGAAGGAGGAGCGGGACCTTGAGCGGACGGTCGTCATCGAGCAACGGCCCATGACGGACGAGCGCCGCCTGCTCCAGCGGGTCGTGGCGGTCGCCGCGATCGTGCCGGTCTCCGCCGGGCTCTACGGCGTGCTCTTCGGCGCGGGCGGCATCGGCGGCGGGGTGGGCGCGGGCGTCGACGTCTCGGCCGACAGCCATTTCCGCTATCTCTCCGGCCTGCTCATGGGCATCGGCATCCTGTTCTGGTCCTGCGTGCCGGGCATCGAGGGCAAGACCAGGCTCTTCCGCTTCCTGACGCTGGTGGTGATGCTCGGCGGTCTCGCCCGGCTGCTGGGCCTCTATCTCACCGGCCTGCCCTCCGTGACGATGCTGGCGGCGATGGCGATGGAGCTCGTGGTGACGCCGCTGCTCTGCCTCTGGCAGATGCGGGTCGCCAACATCGCCCGCGAGCGCTCGGGCGTCGCGGACCTCACCCGCGATGCCTGAGGCGGCCGTCCCCTCCTCCCGGATCGACCGCCTGCTCGACATCGCCGAGCGGATCGTGCCGCCGCCCTCCGCCTGGGCCTTCGCCTTCCGCATCTGGCTGGCGATGGTGCTGGCGCTCTACGCGGCCTTCTGGCTCCAGCTCGACAGCGCCTCCTCGGCCATGACCTGCGTGGCGATCCTCGCGCAGCCGAAGCGGGGCCAAGCCCTGTCCAAGGCGGTCTACCGCTTCCTCGGCACGCTCGTCGGCGGGGTCGTCTCCCTCGTTCTGGTCGCGGCCTTCGGGCAGGATCGGGTGCTGATGCTGGTCTCCTTCACCGCCTGGCTGAGCCTGTGCGTGTTCGTGGCGAACTACCTTCAGGACACCCGCGCCTATGGGGCCATGCTCTCGGGCTACACGGTGGCGATCATCGCCATCGCCCATCTCGACGCTCCCGAGGCGGCCTTCGACGCGACCCTGGCGCGCGTGGCGGCGATCACTGTCGGCATCGTCGCGATCACCTTCATCAACGACGCGCTCGCCTCGCCGAGCACCTGGCACGCGCTCCGGCTGCGCCTCGAACGGGCCATCGCGCACGTCCTCGCCGTCGCGCACGCGGCGGCCCTGGGCGGCGATCCGGGACCGGAGACGGCGCTCGCCCTGATCCGCGAGATCGCGCCCATGCGCGCCGATGCCGGCGCCATCGCGGGGGAGTTCGACGACGGTCCGCAGCGCGCCGCCGGCGCCCGCAGCGCCATCGCGGCGCTCTACGCGCTCACGGCCACCGCGCGCACCTTCGCGGCGGCGGCCGCGAGCGCGGGCGAGACCGCCGCCATCGCCGAGGCGCGCGCGGTCTGCGCCCGGCTGACGGCGCCCGGACCGATTCCCGCCGACGCCGATTTCGAGGCGGGGATCGCCCGGCTCGGCGATCTGCTGCGGGAGGCGGCGCAGGCGCCCGAGCCCGACCCGGCGGCGGTGCTGGCGCTGCGCCGCGCGCTCGATCTCGCCACGGCGGCCTTCCATGTCCGCGACGGCCACCGGGCGCTCGTCACCGGCCGGCGCCCCGCCCGCGACGCCACCCTGCCGACGCATCGCGACTTCCCCGTCGCGCTGAGGGCGGCGGCGCGCATCGCGGTGGCCTTCGGGCTGACGGCGGCCTTCTTCGTGGCGACGGGCTGGCCGGCGACCTCTTTCGCCTTGGTGCAGGTGGCCGCGACCTGCGCCCTCTCCGCCCTGACCCCCGACCCGAGGCGCTTCGCCACCGGCGTGCTCGCCGGCATGTGCATGGCCTCCGTCTTCGCCGGCATCGTGCTCTTCCTCATGCTGGCCGGGGCGCAGGGCTATCCGCTGCTCGCCATCGCCATCGCCCCGGTGATCTTCTTCGCCTGCTTCCTCTGCCTGAACCCGCCGACCTCCGGCATGGGCCTCATCCTGCTGATCTTCTTCCCCGTGCTGCTCGGGCCGGCGAACCCGCAGGGCTACGACCTCCAGACCTTCCTCCAGAACGCCCTGCTGGTGGTGGTCGCCGCGCTCATCCTCTCCCTGACGGTGCGGCTGGTGCTGCCGGTCTCGTCCGTGCAGGCCCGCGCCTTCGCCTTCGAGTCGGCCCAGGCCTCCGTGCGGGCGGCGCTGGTCGGCGAGGGCGGCGACGCCACGACGCGCACCAGCCTGAACAGCGACCGCCTCTTCCAGTACGCGCAGTGGAACACGGGGGCCGAGCCCGTGCGCGCCCGCCGGCTCGACCTCGCCTTCGCGCTTGCCCATCTCGAAGCCTCGGCGGCGCGGGCGCATGCGGAACTCGATTCGCTGTGGGGGCAGGCCGCCCTGCGCCCGGCGATCGAGGCGGCGCGCCTGTCGCTGGCGAGCGCCGATCCCGACGCGATGGCCGCCGCCGCCAGGGGCCTGCTCGCCGCCTCCCGGACCGCCGAGCCCGCCACCGCCCTGACGGTCGCGCGGGCGGCGAGCGATGTCATCGCGGCGGCGCGTGTTATGGGCAGGCACCGGCGCTTCCTGCGGCGCATCCGAATCCCGAGCTTCTAGAACTCCATGCACCGAGACCTCGATATCGGCGGCGTCCTGCTCTCGCCCTTCGTCGCCTATGCCGGCATCGCCTTCGCCATCATGGTCGTGCTGCGGACGATCTTCACGCGCTTCCCGCTGGCCCGCTACGTGGCGAACCCGCCGCTGGCCGAGGCCGGCCTGTTCGTCTGCCTGCTCGCACTCGTCGTGGCGCTCTCCTGATGGCGGCCGGATCCGAGCCGGCGCTGCCGGGGCGCGAGCGCCGCCGCCTCGCGCGCATCCTGCGCCTCCTCGCCACCGTCGTGATCCTCGCTTGCGCAGGCGTAGCGGCGGCCTTCGTCTGGGACTTCTACGTCAGCGCCCCCTGGACCCGCGACGGACGGGTGCGCGTGCAGGTGGCGAGCGTCGCTCCCCAGGTCTCCGGGCAGATCGTGGAACTGCGCGTCGTCGACAACCAGACGGTGCGCAAGGACGACGTGCTCTACGTGGTCGATCCGGTCGACTACGAGGTCGCCGTCGCCTCGGCCGAGGCGGAGGTGAAGAACCGGGAGGCGGACCTTCAGGTGAAGCGCACCCAGGCCTCGCGCCGCGAGCAACTCACCACGCTCTCGACCTCCATCGAGGAGAAGCAGCAATACGCCGGCACGGCCAAGATCGCCGAGGCCGCCCTGGAGAGCGCCCAGGCCCAGCTCCGGCAGGCCAGGATCAACCTGGAGCGGACGACCGTGCGCTCGCCGGTGAACGGGCGCGTGACCAACCTGCTGCTGCGCAGCGGCGACTACGCCTCCAAGGGCAACGTCAACATCGCGGTCATCGACACCGATTCGTTCTGGATCGACGGCTATTTCGAGGAGACCAAGATGGCCCATATCCGCGTCGGCGAGCCCGTCGAGGCGGCGCTGATGGGCTTTTCCGAGCCCCTCACGGGCAGCGTCGAGAGCATCACGCTCGGCATCTCCACCGCCAACGCCTCGCCGAGCACCCAGGGGCTCCCCTCGGTCAACCCGGTCTATACCTGGGTGCGGCTGGCGCAGCGCGTGCCGGTGCGGGTGCGCATCGAGCGGGTGCCGCCGGGCGTTGCGCTCGTCGCCGGCATGACCTGCACGCTCTCCGTGGGCGAGCCCGGACGGCACGGGCGCGACTGGCTCGCGGCCATGCGAGCGCGGCTCATGGGCGATCCGGCGCCGTCCTCGCCGGCCGCTCCCGCCCGCTGACCCGGCAGGAGCACGGATCGCCACAGGAGCGCTATGGCGCTGCGGTAGGCGATTTTGCGATGCACGCGGGGTTGCGCAAGCATTTGAGCGAAAACGCCTTCGTGCATTCCAGCTCTCGGGCGTCCGAATAGTTGGAAGCGTGGCCGCATTTTGACGCTTGACGCGCGGCGAATACACTCGCAGTCTACATGGGTGCTTCGCAGAGCGGGGCACGGATCGGAGAGAAAGCTGACGAACTCGGTCCGAGATCGGGGTTTGCTTTCTCGCCGAAGGCAGGAGGAGACAGGGATGACTCCACCGCAGCGTGAGGCCGCGACGACGGCATCGGGTTAAGTTCGGCCCGAGCCCCAGCGGCGAGACCACGGACGACCGGACGGATAGCGGCTTCAGGGGCTTGGAAGCGGCCGACAACGGCACGACTTCGAACACGCAAGGCGCCCCACCTCAACCGCATCCGAACCCGGTCCCGCCAGGGTGAGTAGACCTCGGATCAGTGCGCGTTCCCGACCCGCAGGTGCACGGCTCGAAAGAGCCGGGGGCGCCCTTTATCGCTTGGGCGCTTGTCGTCCTGCCGCGCTGCGATCCCGGATCGCGCTCTTGCCCGAGCGCCCCCGCCGCCGAGCCCCTGCGAGAGGATCGTGCGCGGAAGCCAGGGAACCGCACGGTTATCCGTCGATCCCTGCTTCCGCGGAACGGGCTCGTTCGAAGGCGCGAAGAGGATGCGCCGGCGCATGGGTTCGCCGCAGGGGACCGCCTCGCGAGAGTTCAGTCGATCCCGAGCTTGCTCTTCAGCAGCGCGTTCACGGCGGCCGGGTTGGCCTTGCCGCCGGTGGCCTTCATGGTCTGGCCGACGAACCATCCGAGCAGGCTCGGCTTCTCCTTCGCCTGCGCGACCTTGTCGGGATTCTGCGCGACGATGGCGTCGATGGCCGCCTCGATGGCGCCCGTGTCCGTGACCTGCTTCATGCCGCGCTGCTCGACGATCTTGCGCGGGTCGCCGCCCTCCGACCAGACGATCTCGAACAGGTCCTTGGCGATCTTGCCGGAGATCACGCCCTCGACGATGAGGTCGATCACCGCGCCGAGCTGCTCGGCGGAGACGGGCGTCGCCTCGATGCCGAGCCCCTCCTTGTTGAGGCGCCCGAACAGCTCGTTGATGACCCAGTTCGCGGCGAGCTTGCCGTCGCGCCCGCGCGCCACCGCCTCGTAATAGTCGGCCGAGGCCCGCTCGGCGACGAGCACCCCCGCGTCGTAGGCCGAGAGCCCGAAATCGGCGACGAAGCGCGCCTTTTTGGCGTCCGGCAGTTCCGGCAGGGCGGCGGCGAGCGCATCGACATAGGGCTGGTCGAAGGTCAGCGGCAGCAGGTCCGGGTCGGGGAAGTAGCGGTAGTCGTGCGCCTCCTCCTTCGAGCGCATGGAGCGGGTCTCGCCCTTGGTGGGGTCGAAGAGCCGCGTCTCCTGGTCGATCTTGCCACCGTCCTCGATGATCGCGATCTGGCGGCGCGCCTCGGTCTCGATGGCCTGCCCGATGAAGCGGATCGAGTTGACGTTCTTGATCTCGCAGCGCGTGCCGAGCGGCTCGCCGGGTCGGCGCACGGAGACGTTGACGTCGGCGCGCAGGCTCCCCTTCTCCATGTCGCCGTCGCAGGTGCCGAGATAGCGCAGGATGGTGCGCAGCTTGGTCACGTAGGCGCGCGCCTCCTCCGAGGAGCGCAGATCCGGCCGGGAGACGATCTCCATCAGCGCGACGCCGGAGCGGTTGAGGTCGACGAAGCTCTGCGTCGGGTTCTGGTCGTGCAGCGACTTGCCGGCGTCCTGCTCGAGATGCAGCCGCTCGATGCCCACCGTGATCGACTCGCCGTCGGCGAGGTCGACCAGCACCTCGCCCTCGCCGACGATGGGGTCCTTGTACTGGCTGATCTGGTAGCCCTGCGGCAGGTCCGGGTAGAAGTAGTTCTTCCTGTCGAACACTGACCTGAGGTTGATCTTCGCCTTCAGCCCGAGGCCGGTGCGCACGGCCTGGGCCACGCATTCCTCGTTGATGACGGGCAGCATGCCGGGCATGGCCGCGTCGACCAGCGACACATGCGCGTTCGGCTCGGCCCCGAACTCGGTGGAGGCGCCGGAGAAGAGCTTGGCGCGGCTCGTCACCTGGGCGTGGATCTCCAGCCCGATGATGACCTCCCAGTCATGCAGGCCGCCCTTGATGAGCTTTTTCGGGTTTACGGGTGCGGTCATGGTCGCCTGAGAGCTCAAGTCGGTCGCCGTCGAGTTAGGGAGCGTCTCGCTCTCCGGTCAAGCGCGGGCGTTCGCCGCGCGCCGCGCGAAAAATCCGAGGAGCGCCCACAGGAACGCGGCGCCGGTGCGCACGGGGAAGAAGGTCGGCCCGTCATGGCTCACCGGGGCGGGCCAGGGGATGCCGACGGCCGAGACCGCCCAGGACACCAGCACCGAGACCGCGAGCGCGATGATCGCCGCGATGAAGACCTTGCCGAACTGGCTCGCGGTCCAGCCGAGATAGAGCGAGAGCCCGATCAGCACCGGGTCGAGCGCGGCGAAGATCCAGACGGTCCAGGGATAGTAGGGGACGCTCACGCCCACCACGCCTTCGGCAGCACGGTGCGCCCTGCCGCGTCCTCGATCACTTGGCCCACGGCGAACAGCGTCTCCTCGTCGAAGGGACGCCCGATGAGCTGGAGGCCGAGCGGCAGGCCCTGTCCGTCGAGCCCGGCCGGCACGGAGATGCCGGGGAGCCCGGCCATGTTCACCGTCACCGTGAAGACGTCGTTGAGATACATCTCCACCGGGTCCGCGCTCGCCTTCTCGCCGATGCCGAAGGCGGCCGACGGGGTGGCGGGCGTCAGGATCGCGTCGACGCCCTCCGCGTAGGCCGCCTCGAAGTCGCGCTTGATGAGGGTGCGGATCTTCTGGGCCCGGACGTAGTAGGCGTCGTAATAGCCGGCCGAGAGCACGTAGGTGCCGATCATGATGCGGCGCTTCACCTCGCGGCCGAAGCCGGCGGCGCGGGTGTTCTCGTACATCCCGGCGATGTCCTTGCCGGGCACGCGCAGGCCGTAGCGGACGCCGTCGTAGCGGGCGAGGTTGGAGGACGCCTCGGCCGGCGCCACGATGTAATAGGCCGGCAGCGCATACTGCGTGTGCGGCAGCGAGATCTCCTTGATGGTCGCGCCGGCATCCTTCAGCCACGCGGCGCCCTGGTCCCAGAGCGCCTGGATCTCGGCGGGCATGCCCTCGACCCGGTACTCCTTCGGGATGCCGATGGTCAGCCCCTTCACGCCCCGCGAGACGGCGGCCTCGAAATCCGGCACGGCCAGCTCGACGGAGGTGGTGTCGCGCGCGTCGTGCCCGGACATCGAGGCGAGGAGGATGGCGGAATCGCGCACGGTGCGGGCGATCGGCCCGGCCTGATCGAGGGAGGAGGCGAAGGCCACCGTGCCCCAGCGCGAGCAGCGCCCGTAGGTCGGCTTGATGCCCACCGTCCCGGTGAAGGCAGCCGGCTGGCGGATCGAGCCGCCGGTATCCGTCGCCGTGGCGCCGAGGCAGAGATGGGCCGCCACCGCCGCCGCCGATCCGCCCGACGATCCGCCGGGGACGATCTGCGCGTCCGATCCGTTCCGACGCCAGGGCGAGACCACGTTGCCGAAGGCGGAGGTCTCGTTGGACGAGCCCATGGCGAACTCGTCGAGATTGAGCTTGCCCAGCATCACGGCGCCGTCGCGCCAGAGATTCGCCGAGACCGCCGATTCGTAATGCGGCGTGAAGCCCTCCAGGATCTTCGAGCCGGCCGTGGTCGCGACGCCCTCGGTGCAGAACAGGTCCTTGATGCCGAGCGGCAGCCCTTCGAGAGGGCGCGCCTCGCCCGCCGCGATCCTGGCGTCGGAGGCATCGGCCATGGCGAGCGCCTTTTCGGGCGTCTCCAGCAGGAAGGCGTTGAGCGCGCGGGCCTTCTCGACGGCCTCGACATGGGCCTGGGTCAGCTCGCGGGCCGAGAAGGTCTTTGCCTTCAGGCCGTCGCGGGCCTCGGTGAGGGTGAGTTCGTTCAATGCGCTCAAGGGTCGTCGTCCTAACGCTTCCCGGCTCGGGCCGGCCTGCCGCGGCATCGGGCCGGGCGGCCCGGCGCGGTCCGTGACGGAATGGGTTCTACTCGACCACTTTCGGGACGAGGAAGTAATGGTCTTCCGTCTCGGGGGCGTTGGCGACGATGTCGTCCGCGCGGTCGCCCTCGGTGACGATGTCGGCGCGGCGCTTCATGGTCATGGGCGTCACCGAGGTCATCGGCTCGACGCCGGACACGTCGACGGCGCCGAGCTGCTCGACGAAGGCGAGGATGGCGTTCAGCTCGCCCTGGAGCGGGGCCACCTCGTCCTCGCGCACCGCGATGCGGGCGAGATGCGCGATGCGCCTCACGGTGGTTGCGTCGACGGACATGCGGCCAGACGGGCTCTTCTCGTTGCGTGAAGCCGGCCTATAGCACCGCGCTTCCGCCGCCCGCAACGCGAGGGTCTCAGGTGACGACGTGGTTGGGCGTCACCGACATCTCGATGAGGATGGCGGGCTTCCAGGGCGGGTACTTGGCCTGGGCGAAACCGACGACGAGGATCTCGAAGGCCGCGAGCAGCATCAGCCGGTGCTTGCGCGGCAAGTTCTTGCGCGCGGGCACGGAGGGTGCGGACTGAGGCATCGCAGGCTCGCGAAAAGGGGTTAACGAAGCGTTAACCGCCATATGACGGAACGGCTCCGCTCCGCGCGAGCCCTGAATCGGGGCATGGTTAACGCTGGGGATTGCGTGGCATAGGCGCTGCCGGGACAGGGCGAAGGGACGGCCGTGGACGCGGATGCATTGAGAGCCTTCGGGGAGGCCGTGGCGGCGCAGGCGGCGGCGGGGCTGCCACGGCTCGTCGGGATCGACCTCGGCACCAAGACCATCGGGCTTGCGCTCTCGGATGTCGGCCGCCAGATCGCCTCGCCGCTGGAGACGATCCGCCGGGTGAAGTTCACCCCCGACGTCACGAAGCTGCGCGAGATCTGCGAGAAGCACCGGGTCGGCGGGCTGGTGATCGGCCTGCCGCTCAACATGGACGGCAGCGAGGGGCCGCGGGTACAGTCCACCCGCGCCTTCGTGCGCAACCTGAAGGGGCTCGTCGACCTGCCGGTGGCCTTCTTCGACGAGCGGCTCTCCACGGCGGTGGTGACGCGGGCGCTGATCGAGGCCGACGCCTCGCGGGCGCGCCGGGGCGAGCTCGTGGACAAGCTCGCCGCCGCCTACATCCTCCAGGGCTGCCTCGACACCCTGCGCCGGCTCGACGACGCGGCCTCGCCGCAAGACGAGGATTGGGACTGATGCCGGCGTGCCTTTGGATCGATGTCATCGGTCCAAAGGCGGCTCGGCGCATCGGCGCCGGCGTGGTCGCGCTGCTGTATGAGCCTACCGGATCAGGGAAACGGCGCCGCTGCCGTGGCGCTCGATGCGGCCGTCGAGTTCGAGTTCGAGCAGGGCCGTCTGCACGAGGCGCACGCTCAGGCCCGCGTTGCGGGCGAGCTCGTCCGTGCCGATAGGGGTCGGGCTGAGCGCGGCGATGAGGCGGGCGCGCTCGTCCGGCACGGGCTCGTCGGGCACCGGGGGCTCCTCGGGAAGCAGGGCGGAGGGCGCGTCGAGATCGATCTCGTCCCAGAACGCGGAGGGGCGCTCTTCCATCGGCCGGGCGAGGCGGAGCGCCGCGTCCGGTCCCGCCTCGATCAGGGGGGCCAGGGCGGCGACGACGTGGTCGGGGTCGCAGACGAGGGTCGCGCCCTGGCGGATCAGGTCGTTGGTGCCCTCCGCCCTCGGGTCGAGGGGCGAGCCCGGCACGGCGAAGACCTCCCTGCCCTGCTCGTTGGCGTAGCGGGCGGTGATGAGCGAGCCCGAGCGCCGGGCCGCCTCCACCACCACGGTGCCCAGCGCCAGCCCGGAGATGATGCGGTTGCGCCTGGGGAAGTCGCGCCCGCGCGGCTCCCAGCCCATGGGCATCTCGGCCACCACCGCGCCGCCCTCGGCGAGGATCGCGTCGACCAGTCCCGCGTGGTTCGCGGGGTAGATGCGGTCGTGTCCGCCGGCCAGCACCGCGACGGTGCCGGTGGCCAGCGACGCCTTGTGGGCGCGGGCGTCGATGCCGCGCGCCAGCCCCGAGACCACCACCAGCCCCGCTTCGCCGAACCCCTGCGCCAGCCGCGCGGTGAATGTCAGCCCGGCGGCCGACGCGTTGCGCGAGCCGACGATGGCCACCGCCGCTCCCCGCAGCACGGCGGTCTCGCCCCGCACGGCGAGCAGCGGCGGCGCGGAATCCGTCGCCGCCAGGGCAGTGGGATAGTCGGGCTCGCCGGTGGCGAGGAAGCGGGCGCCGACGCGGGCGGCCGCCTCGATCTCGGCTTCCGCCTCGGCCCTCGTCGGCGGCACGATCCGGCGCCCGCGCGCACGGGTCAGTCCGGGAAGGGCGTCGAGGGCGGCGGCGGCTCCGCCGAAACGGTTGATCAGCCCCCGGAAGGTGCGCGGGCCGATGCCCTCGCAGCGGATGAGCCGGAGCCAGTCGGCGCGCTGGGCGTCATCGAGCCGCATCGTCGCCCCGCCTCACCCCTTCTGGCCGATGCGCCCCTCGGTGCCGGCGAGCAGCCGGGAGATGTTGGGCGCGTGCTTCCACCATAGCAGCAGGCCGAGCACCAGGAACAGGATCGCCGCCTCCGGGCGTCCGAGCGCCCACAGCGCCACCGGGGTCGCGGCGGAGGCCGAGAGCGCCGAGAGCGAGGAGTAGCGCATCAGGACCGCGAGCCCGATCCAGATCGCGGCGAAGACCAGCGCCGCCGGCAGGCTGACCGCGATCAGCACGCCGATGAAGGTCGCGACGCCCTTGCCGCCCTTGAACCCGAGCCAGACCGGGAAGAGGTGCCCGAGGAAGGCGCCGAGCCCCGCCGTCAGCCCGGCGATCTCGCCGAAGCGGCTCGCCACCAGCACCGCGACCGTCCCCTTGAGCGCGTCGCCGAGGAGCGTGGCCGCCGCGAGCCCCTTGCGCCCGGTGCGCAGCACGTTGGTGGCGCCGATATTGCCCGAGCCGATGGCGCGCACGTCCCCCAGCCCCGCGAAGCGGGTCAGGATCAGCCCGAACGGGATCGAGCCGGCGAGGTAGCCGCCGGCGAGGCAAGCCAGCAGCAGCGGCCAGGCGACGCCGCCCGTCACGCCGCGCCTCCGGGCGCGACTTGGCCGAACGCCTCGTGACGGAACACGACCTCGCCGCCGACGATGGTGAGCATCGCAGCCCCTTGCAGGCGCGCCTCGTCGAAGGGCGAGTTCTTCGAGCGCGACTTCAGGTTCCGCTTGTCGAGCACGTAGGGGATCTCGGTGTCGATGAGCACGAGGTCGGCCGGCGCGCCGGGCGCCAGCCGGGCATCGCGTCCGAGGATCTGGGACGGCCGGGCGCTCAGCGCCACGAGCAGCTGCTTCAGCTCGATCTGGCCGTCATGGACGAGCCTGAGCGCCGCGCCGAGCAGGGTCTCGATGCCGAGCGCGCCGTTGGCGGCCTCGGCGAAGGGCAGGCGCTTGGTCTCGACGTCCTGCGGGTTGTGGTCGGAGACGATCACGTCGATCACCCCGTCCTTCAGCGCCTGCACCGTGGCGAGACGGTCCTCCTCCGTGCGCAGCGGCGGCGAGAGCCGGCAGAAGGTGCGGTAATGGCCGATATCGCCCTCGTTGAGCACGAGGTTGTTGATCGAGACGCCGCAGGTGACGGGCAGGCCGTCCTCCTTGGCGCGCCGGACGATCGCGATGGAATCGGGGCAGGAGATCATCGCGGCGTGGTAGCGGGCGCCGGTGAGCCGCACGAGGCGGATATCGCGCTCCAGCATCACCGTCTCGGCCTCGCGGGGGATGCCCATGAGCCCGAGCCGCGAGGCCATCTCGCCCTCGTTCATCACGCCCTCGCCGACGAGGTCCGGCTCCTCGACATGCTGCATGATGAGGGCGTCGAAGTCGCGGGCATAGGTCAGGGCCCGGCGCATCACCTGGGCGTTCGTCACGGCCTTGAGCCCGTCGGTGAAGGCGACGGCGCCGGCTTCCTTCAGGAGCCCGAACTCGGTCATCTCCCTGCCGGCGAGCCCCTTGGTGATGGCGGCGGAGGGCAGCACGTTGACGCAGGCCGTGTCGCGGGCGCGCCGCAGCACGAAGTCGACGATGGCCGGGCCGTCGATCACCGGGTTGGTGTCGGGCATGCAGACCAGCGTGGTGACGCCGCCGGCCGCCGCCGCCGCGCTGGCGCTGGCCAGCGTCTCGCGATGCTCGGCGCCGGGCTCGCCGACGAAGGCGCGCATGTCGACGAGGCCGGGGGTGATGGCGTGACCGCGGCAGTCGATGACGTCGGAGCCCATCATCGGCTCGGGGACGTCCGTGCCGAACACGATGTCGAGGATGCGGTCGCCGAACAGGAAGACCGACCCCGGCCCTGTGTAGCGGCCGGGATCGACGATGGTCGCGTTCTTGAGGAGAAGGGGCGGCATGCTCGGTTTCGCCTCACGCGTTCGGCAGGTGCGTGGCGAGCGCCTCGAGCACCGCCATCCGCACGGCGACGCCCATCTCGACCTGCTCGCGGATGAGGGACTGCGCCCCGTCGGCGATGTCCGAGGCGATCTCGACGCCCCGGTTCATCGGGCCGGGATGCATCACCAGGGCGTCGGGGGCGGCGAGCGCCAGCTTGTCCCCGTCGAGGCCGAAATAGCGGAAATACTCCTTCACCGAGGGCACGAAGGAGCCGTTCATGCGCTCGCGCTGGAGGCGCAGCATCATCACGATGTCGCAGCCCTCCAGGCCCCGGCGCATGTCCGTGAAGACCTCTACGCCGAAGCGCGCGATGCCCGGCGGCAGCAGCGTCGAGGGGCCGATCACCCGCACGCGGGCGCCGAGCGCCTGGAGCAGGACGATGTTGGAGCGCGCCACCCGGCTGTGCAGCACGTCCCCGCAGATGGCGACGCGCAGGCCCTCGATCCGCCCCTTGTTGCGGCGGATGGTGAGGGCGTCGAGGAGGGCCTGGGTCGGGTGCTCGTGGGCGCCGTCGCCGGCATTGACCACGGCGCAGTCGACCTTGCGGGCGAGCAGATGCACGGCGCCGGCCGCGTGGTGGCGCACCACGATGATGTCGGGCCGCATGGCGTTGAGCGTCGCCGCGGTGTCGATGAGGGTCTCGCCCTTCTTCACCGAGGAGGAGGCCACCGACATGTTCATCACGTCGGCGCCGAGCCGCTTGCCCGCCAGCTCGAACGAGGACTGCGTGCGGGTCGAGGGCTCGAAGAACAGGTTGATCTGGGTGCGGCCGCGCAGGACGTTGCGCTTCTTCTCGACCTGCCGGGAGAGCGCCACGGCGTCCTCCGCCCGGTCGAGCAGGGTCTCGATGTCGGGGCGCGACAGGCCCTCGATGCCGAGCAGGTGCCGGTGCGGGAAGCCCGGCGGCGGCGAGCCGGCGGCGGGGCTGGACGTGGGGGGGCTGGCCGAGTCGCTCATCCTGGGCTCGGGCTATAGGTCGCGCCCGGCGCACGGGCAAGGCGAGGGCCGTGTCGAAACCCGGCGGCGGATTGTTGCGTAGGGGGAGGTAACGAGCGCCCGCCGCCGGCGAAACGAGCAAAGCCGGCCCCGGTATCCGGGCCGCCACGCCGCGTCCGACGAGGAGGACCACGTCCCTTGGCCCAGACCGCAGCTCCCATCGCGGGCGGCGACCCGCCCGGCGCGGCGGCGCGCCGCTACCTGTTCTTCCGCCACCCGCTGACGATCCGGGTGGCGCATTGGGTGAACGTGGTCTGCCTTCTCGTGCTGCTCATGAGCGGCTTGCAGATCTTCAACGCCCATCCGGCGATCTACTGGGGATCGATCTCGACCTTCGACACCCCCGCGCTCGCCATCACCAGCGACGAGGCGCCGGACGGCCGGGCGCGCGGCGTCGTGCAGGTGGCGGGACACAGTTTCGACACCACGGGCGTCCTCGGGCTCTCCAGCGTCGAGGGCCGGCAGGTCGAGCGCGCCTTCCCGGCCTGGGCCACCCTCCCCTCGGACCAGGACCTCGCCACCGGCCGGCGCTGGCACTTCCTGTTCGCCTGGGCCTTCGTCCTCAACGGGCTGGTCTATCTCGCCTACGGGATCGGCAGCGGGCAGTTGCGCCGCCGGCTGGTCCCGGAGGGCGACCAGATCCGTGGCTTCGGCGCCTCGATCCGCGAGCACCTGGCGCTGCGCTTCCCCAAGGACGAGGAGGCGCGGCGCTACAACGTGCTCCAGAAGCTCACCTATCTCGTCGTGGTCGCCGTGCTGCTGCCGGTGATGGTGCTGGCCGGGCTCGCCATGTCGCCGGGGCTGGACGCGGCCTTTCCCCTCCTGCCCGCGCTGTTCGGCGGACGCCAGTCCGCGCGCAGCGTCCACTTCGTCGTGGCCAACCTCCTGGTGCTGTTCGTGATAGTCCACGTCGTGCTGGTGCTGGTCTCGGGCGTCTTCAACAACATGCGCGGCATGATCACCGGCTGGTTCGCCATCGAGCCGGGCCACCGTCACGGCAAGGGAGAGGGTCGATGAGCATCCGCATGGATCGGCGCGGCTTCCTCGCCAAGGCCGCCGCCGTCTTCGGCGCGGCGACGCTCGGCGGCTGCGACCGGCTCGCCGAAACGGCCTTCGGGCGGCGGGCGCTGAAAATGGGCGAGGACGCCAACCTGTTCGTGCAGCGGCTGCTGCTCACCCCCGCCTCGCTCGCCACCGAGTTCCCCGACTCGGCGATCTCGTCCTACTTCAAGCCGAACGGCTCCACCGACCCGCAGGACACCGACTATCTGGCCTTGGTGAAGGCGGAGTTCTCCGGCTACAGGCTCGCCGTCGACGGGCTGGTGGAGACGCCGCTGGCCCTGAGCCTGCCCGAGCTGAGGGCGCTCCCCTCCCGCACCCAGGTGACGCGCCACGACTGCGTCGAGGGCTGGAGCTCCATCGGCAAATGGACCGGCGTTCCCCTCGCCGACCTCTTGCAGAAGGCGCGGCTCAAGCCGAACGCGCGCTACGTCGTCTTCCATTGCTTCGACACGATGGAGTTCGCGGGCGGCGGCCTGGAAGGCGGCGACGGCGCCGATTCGGGGGACGGGCAGCCGCAAGGGCGCCCGATCCGCTACTATGAGAGCCTCGACCTCACCGACGCCTATCACCCGCAGACGATCCTCGCCTACGCCATGAACGGTGAGACGCTGGGCGTGCCGCACGGCGCGCCCCTGCGGCTGCGGGTGGAGCGCCAGCTCGGCTACAAGCAGGCGAAATACCTGCGCCGCGTCGAGGTGGTGGAGTCGCTCGGGCGGTTCGGCGACGGCCAGGGCGGCTACTGGGAGGATCGCGGCTACGAATGGTATGCCGGCATCTGAGTGGTCCCCGGCCTGCGACCGAGTGGCCCGGAATTTGACATCGCCTCGGGCATGAACCACTTGGCTGCCACCGGGACGCCTCCATCGGGGCGGACGGGCACCCGTCACAATTCGACCGGACCGTCGTCAGGGTGGGCTCCCGCGAGAGGCTGATCCGTTCATGAAAGTCGTCGTCGTCGAGTCGCCGGCCAAAGCCAAGACCATCAACAAGTACCTTGGCCGCGACTACGAGGTCATCGCCTCCTTCGGCCATATCCGCGACCTGCCGGCCAAGGACGGCTCCGTGGATCCCGAGGACGGCTTCCGCATGATCTGGGAGCTGGAGGACCGCGGCTCGAAGCGGGTCTCCGAGATCGCCAAGGCGGTCAAGGGCGCCGAGAAGCTCATCCTCGCCACCGACCCCGACCGCGAGGGCGAGGCGATCTCCTGGCACGTCCTGGAGGCGCTGAACGCCCGCAAGGCGTTGAAGGGCATCCCCGTCGAGCGCGTGACCTTCAACGCCATCACCAAATCCTCCGTCGAGACGGCGATGAGGAAGCCGCGCGAGATCGATCAGGCGCTGGTGGACGCCTATCTGGCGCGTCGCGCCCTCGACTACCTCGTCGGCTTCAATCTCTCGCCGGTGCTGTGGCGCAAGCTCCCCGGCGCCCGCTCGGCCGGCCGCGTCCAGTCGGTGGCGCTGCGTCTCGTCACCGAGCGCGAGATGGAGATCGAGAGCTTCAAGCCCCGCGAGTACTGGTCGATCGTCGCCACCCTCGCCACCGAGGCGGGCGGTGTCTTCGACGCGCGGCTCTCGGCCGCCGACGGCCGGAAGATCACCCGCCTCGACGTCGGCACCGCCGACGAGGCGGCGGCGTTCAAGCGCGACCTCGAGCTCGCGACCTTCAGCGTGGGCAGCGTCGAGGCCAAGCCCGCCAAGCGCCACCCGCAGCCGCCCTTCACCACCTCGACGCTCCAGCAGGAGGCCTCCCGCAAGCTCGGCATGGCGCCGGCCCAGACCATGCGGGTGGCGCAGCGCCTCTACGAGGGCGTCGACATCGGCGGCGAGACGCTCGGCATCATCACCTACATGCGGACCGACGGCGTCGACATGGCGCCGGAAGCCATCGCCGACGCCCGCCGGGTGATCGCCAAGGAATACGGCGACCGCTACCGGCCGGACGTGCCGCGCAAGTACACGGTGAAGGCCAAGAACGCGCAGGAGGCCCACGAGGCGGTGCGCCCCACCGACATGGGCCTGCTGCCGAAGCAGGTCGCCCGCGTGCTCGAACCCGAGCAGGCCAGGCTCTACGAGCTGATCTGGACCCGCACGGTCGCGAGCCAGATGGAATCGGCGGAACTCGAGCGCACCACCGTCGACGTGATCGCCCAGGTCGGCCCGCGCCGGATCGAGCTGCGCGCCACCGGCCAGGTGGTGAAGTTCGACGGCTTCCTCACCCTCTACCAGGAGGGCAAGGACGACGAGGAGGACGAGGATGGCCGCCGCCTGCCGCCGATGTCGGCGGGCGATCCGCTGAAGCGCGAGCGCATCGCCTCCACCCAGCACTTCACCGAGCCGCCGCCGCGCTATTCCGAGGCGAGCCTCGTCAAGCGCATGGAGGAACTCGGCATCGGCCGGCCCTCCACCTACGCGGCGATCCTCCAGACCCTGCGCGACCGCGAATACGTCAAAATCGACAAGAAGCGCCTCGTGCCCGAGGACAAGGGCCGGCTCGTCACCGGCTTCCTGGAGAGCTTCTTCAAGCGCTACGTCGAATACGACTTCACCGCCGCCCTGGAAGGCCAGCTCGACCGGGTGTCCAACGCCGAGATCGACTGGCGCGACGTGCTGGCCGATTTCTGGCGGGATTTCTCCGCCGCCATCGGCGGCACCAAGGAGCTGCGCGTCTCCGACGTGCTCGACGCCCTGAACGAGCTTCTCGGCGATCACATCTTCCCGCCGAGGGCCGACGGGGCGAACCCGCGCGCCTGCCCCACCTGCGGCTCGGGCCAGCTCTCGCTGAAGCTCGGCAAGTTCGGCGCCTTCGTCGGCTGCTCGAATTATCCCGAGTGCAAGTACACCCGCCAGCTCGCCGCCACCGGCGTCGACGGCGAGGGAGACGGCACCTCCGGCGAGGGCGGCCAGCCCGGCGTGCGGGTGCTCGGGGACGATCCCGAGACGGGGCTGCCCGTCACCGTGCGCGACGGCCGCTTCGGGCCGTTCATCCAGCTTGGCGAGGCGTCTGCCGAGAAGGGCGCGGAGAAGCCGAAGCGCTCCTCCCTGCCGCCCGGAACGACGCCCGCCTCCCTCGATCTGGAGAAGGCCCTCAAGCTCCTCGCCTTGCCGAAGGAGATCGCGCGCCACCCGGAGAGCGGCGAGCCGATCCTCGCCGGCATCGGCCGCTACGGCCCTTACGTCCAGCACGGGCGGACCTACGCCAATATCGGCCGGGACGACGACATCCTCGAGGTCGGCGCCAACCGCGCCATCGATCTCATCGTCGCCAAGGAGCAGGGCGGCGGGCGCGGCGGGCGCCCGGCCGGCGATCCCGGCCGCGCCATCGGCAAGGACGAGGCGTCCGGCCGCGATCTCGTGGTCAAGGCCGGACGCTACGGCGCCTACGTCACCGACGGCGAGGTCAACGCGACCCTGCCGAAATCCATGAGCGCGGAATCCCTGACGCTCGAAGACGCCATCGGGCTGGTGAACGCCAAGCGCGCCTCGGGCGGGGGCAAGAAGACCACGCGCAACACGCCCAAGCGCAAGCTCACCCCCCGCAAGGCCGCCTCCGAGGACGACACGGCGGCTCCGGCGAAGAAGGCCGCGCCGCGCAAGACGTCGACAAAGGCGAAGACGGCGGCCAAGCCCAAGGCCGGGCCGAAGAAGGCGGCGGGCTGAACCCCGCGGCGCCGTCGCGATCAGACCAGATAGGTGATCGTGGCGGCGATGGCGGTGGCGAGGGTCGCCACCGCGACGGCGGTGCCGTTGAGGAAGCGCGCCTGCGTCGCGGCGACGGCCTCCTGCGCGCAGCCGAACGACTCGCCGGCGGCCCGCTCGATCCGCGAGAGCATGAGATGGCGCGCTTCGATGGCTGCGTGGCTCACGGCGTCTCCCCTCGCGTTTCGGGCGTGGTCCTGCCTGCGGCTGGCCACGTCTGCGAGGGCTGAACGGCCGAGCTGGCGATCGGTTCCGCCGGATTCGTCGGCGGGCGCGCACTGTGCCCGGTTCGCCACGCTCGGGGGCCGTGCGCCGGCCGCCGGCTGACAGCCGCCTCGCACCCGTGCGATGCTCGGGCGCGGGCGGATATGGAGCGGATGCTCTATCCGTTCCCGATGTGTTCCGATATCGTGGGCGGATGACAGCGCATGCGGCCAAACCAAGACCCGAGCGCGAGGCGGACCGCGTGAGCGACCCGGCCCGAGACCTGTTCGGTTCCGCGAAGGCGGCCAAGGCGACGACCCAGGCGGCCGGCACCCCCGCGCCGGGCGAGCGCCGCCGCGCTGCCGCCCCCCCCGTCGCCCCGGTGCCCGGCGAGGCGGAAGCCGGCTACGATGCCTCCGCCATCGAGGTTCTGGAGGGGCTGGAGCCGGTCCGGCGCCGCCCCGGCATGTATATCGGCGGCACCGACGAGCGGGCGCTGCACCACCTCTTCGCCGAGGTGATCGACAACTCCATGGACGAGGCGGTGGCTGGCCACGCCACCTTCATCGAGGTCGAGCTCGAAGAGGACGGCGCCCTCGTCGTCACCGACAACGGGCGCGGCATCCCCGTGGACCCGCACCCGAAATTCCCGGGCAAGTCGGCGCTCGAGGTCATCATGACCACGCTGCATGCGGGCGGAAAGTTCGATTCGAAGGTCTACGAGACCTCGGGCGGCCTGCACGGCGTCGGCATCTCGGTGGTGAACGCCCTCTCCGACAGGCTGGAGGTCGAGGTCGCGCGCAACCAGACCCTCTACCGCCAGACCTTCTCGCGCGGCCATGCGCAGGGGGGGCTGGAGACGGTCGGCCGGGTGCAGAACCGGCGCGGCACGCGGGTGCGCTTCCACCCCGACGCGGAGATCTTCGGCTCGCTGAAGTTCGACCCGCGCCGCCTCTTCAAGATGGCCCGCTCGAAGGCGTATCTCTTCGGCGGGGTCGAGATCCGCTGGCGCTGCGCGCCGTCGCTCGTCGAGGGGCTCGAGGGCGTGCCGGCGGAGGCCGTGCACCGCTTCCCCGGCGGCCTGCGCGACTATCTCGCCCGCGACATCGAGGGCAAGGAGCTCGTCACCGACGCGATCTTCTCCGGCAAGGTGACGAAGCAGGGCGGCCACGGCTCGCTCGAATGGGCGGTGGCCTGGATGGTCCAGGACGACGGCGTCTCCTCGTCCTACTGCAACACGATCCCGACGCCGGAGGGCGGCACCCACGAGGCGGGGTTGCGGGTGGCCCTGCTCCGCGCCCTGCGCGAGCATGCCGAGCGCGTGAACCAGGCCAAGCGCATGACGGCGGTGACCACCGACGACGTCATGGCGACCTGCGCCTCCATGCTCTCGGTCTTCATCCGCGAGCCCGAGTTCCAGGGCCAGACCAAGGACAAGCTCGCCACGGTGGAAGCCTCGCGCATCGTCGAGACGGCGATCCGCGACGCCTTCGACCACTGGCTCGCCGCCTCCCCCGCCCAGGCCAACAAGCTCCTCGACTGGGTGATCGAGCGCGCCGACGAGCGCCTGCGCCGGCGCCAGGAGAAGGAGGTCGCCCGCAAGTCGGCGACCCGCAAGCTCAGGCTTCCCGGCAAGCTCGCCGACTGCTCGGCCGCCGGCACGGCCGGCTCGGAGATCTTCATCGTCGAGGGCGACTCGGCGGGCGGCTCGGCCAAGCAGGCGCGCGACCGCGCGACCCAGGCGATCCTTCCGTTGCGCGGCAAGATCCTGAACGTCGCCTCCGCGAGCCGGGACAAGCTCGGCGCCAACCAGCTCATCGGCGACCTGACCCAGGCGCTCGGCTGCGGCACCGGCAACCACTACCGCGAGGAGGACCTTCGCTACGAGAAGGTCATCATCATGACGGACGCCGATGTCGACGGTGCCCATATCGCCTCGCTGCTGATCACCTTCTTCTACCGGCAGATGCCCAAGCTCGTGGACAAGGGGCATCTCTATCTCGCGATCCCGCCCCTCTACCGGCTCCAGCAGGGTACGAAGACGGCTTATGCCCGCGACGACGCCGACAAGGAGCGGCTGATCAAAAGCGTCTTCAAGGCCGGCAAGGTCGAGATCGGCCGCTTCAAGGGCCTGGGCGAGATGATGCCCGCGCAGCTCAAGGAGACCACCATGGACCCGAGGAAGCGCACGCTGCTGCGCGTCGCGGTCCTCGACGAGGCGCGCGAATCCACCGGCGACACCGTGGACCGCCTGATGGGCAACAAGCCCGAGGCCCGCTTCGCCTTCATCTCCGAGCGCGCCGCCTTCGCCCACGACGCCGACCTCGATATCTGACGCCCGCTCTTCCCTCCCCCTTGCGGGGAGGGACCGAGGGTGGGGGTGGTCCAGGAGGCACCACGCAGCGTCGTCCGGCGCCGCCCCCCACCTCCGGCTCCTCCCCGCAAAGGGCAGGGCTATCGCACATGAGTAAAGAGATTGAAGAGATAGTCTTTGCTCCACGCGGCGTGCTTCATTTTCTTGCGGATGGGCAGGTCGGACGGGTGTGACGCCAAGATGTTGCGCGCGAGGCGGCGGAGCAGGGCGAGATTCTCCGGGCCATAGTTCTTTCTCGATCGCGCATCGTCCTCGTGGAAGACGAC
>NZ_JBNHES010000017.1:0-123029 GCF_050591105.1 Methylobacterium endophyticum | reverse complement strand
GAGCGGTTCTCGAAACGTGTCACAGCATCATCCAACAGACCAACCCAGCCCCGAAAGGCCAGGAAGATCCCGCAAGGACAACGCCGCCCACGCTTCTCTTCCTCAGATTCACTTGTCAAAAGAACCGGATACCCAACCGCAGCCGGACACCCACACCCTACACGCAACAAACAGGACTTCGCCCCGACTAAACGTCGGGCCACCAGACCCAGCTTGTCCGATAAAGGCGCCACCCACATCCCGCTACCGCATCGCAGCAGCAAAGGAAACGAAGACAGCTCCGCGACCGGGCCACTCACTCGCGGCCGGCGCCGATGAACAGCGGTATACGGAGGGTCAGATCACCCGTCAACACCAAAAATGACGGTTGAATGAAAAACCTCGCTCCCCCCCTCCTCCGCACCGGCGCGCGACGGTGCGGAGCTCCGCCTCAGAGGTCGACGGACGCGTTCAGGCCGTCATAGGCGGGGGCGACGCCGGGAGGCAGCCTGGCGGCGAGGGTCGCGTAGTCGAGGTCCGTATGGAGATTCGTCAGGATGGCGCGTTGCGGCCTCACCCGCTCGATCAGCGCCAACGCGTCGGACACGGAGTAGTGCGTGGGATGCTGGATCTCGCGCAGGGCATCGATGATGAGCAGGTCGAGGCCGTGCAGGCACGCCTCGCTCGCATCGGGAATCAGGCTCACGTCGGGGATGTAGGCGGCCGGGCCGAATCGGAAGCCGAACGCCGCCTCGTTGCCGTGCTCCAGCGGCAGCGGCAGCACCTCCACCGTACCGCCCTCCCCTTCGAGGCTGACCGGCTCTTGCGGGGTGAGCGTGTTCATCTCCAGGATCGGCGGATAGGTGCTCTCCGGCGCCTGGGTGAAGCAGTAGCTGAAGCGCATCTCCAGCAGCCGGCGCGTCTCCTCATCCGCATGCACGGGGATGCGGCGGCGCATCTGGATCACCAGCGGGCGCAGATCGTCGATGCCGTGGGTGTGGTCGGCATGCGCATGCGTGAACAGCACCGCGTCGAGCCGGGACACGTCGGCGTCGATGAGCTGCTCGCGCAGGTCCGGCGAGGTGTCGACGAGGATCGTGGTCGCCCCCGCCCCCGATCGGCGCTCGACCAGGAGCGAGCAGCGGCGGCGGCGGTTCCTGGGGTCGCGCGGATCGCAGGCGCCCCAGCCGGAAGCGACCCGCGGGACGCCGCCCGACGAACCGCAGCCCAGGATGCGCAGGCTCAGCGTCGCCATGAGACCTCCAACGAGACCCTCCCGCCCCGGTGATAGCCAAGCGCGGGCGAGGCTGTCACGCCCCCTCGCCCGCCGGAGCCGCCTTCGCGAACAGCCTGTGGAAGTTCGCCGTGGTCAACGCGGCGAAATCGGAGAACGGCATGCCGAGGGTCTCGGCGAGCGAGCGCGCCGTATCCGCCGTGTAGGCGGGCTCGTTGGTGCGACCGCGATAAGGCTCAGGCGCCAGGAAGGGCGCGTCGGTCTCCACGAGGATGCGGTCCGGCGGCACGGCGCTCGCGATTTCGCGCAGCGCGTGCGAGCGCCGGAAGGTGACGATGCCGGAGAAGGACACGAACAGCCCGAGCTCGATGCCGGCCTCGGCCAGACGCCGCCCGGAGGAGAAGCAGTGCAGCACCGCCGCGAAGGGACCGCGCCGCATCTCGTCGGCCAGCACCGTCTCCATGTGCTCGTCCGCGTCTCGGGCATGGATGACGAGCGGCAGGCCGGTGGCCCGCGCCGCCTCGATATGGGCGCGCAGCACCCGCTCCTGCACCGCCGCCGGCGCCGCATCGTCGTAATGGTAGTCGAGACCCGCCTCGCCGATGCCGACGCAGCGCGGATGCGCGGTCAGCGCGGCGATGGTCTCAGGCAGCACGTCGGGCTCCTCGGCGGCGCCGTGAGGATGGGTGCCCACCGTATACCAGACGGAATCGTTGGCTTCCGCGATGGCGCGATAGGTGTCGGCCTTGGCGACCCGCGTCGAGATCGTGACCATCCCCGTGACACCGGCCGCCCTGGCGCGCGCGACCACGCCGGGGATGTCGGCGGCGAAATCGGGGAAGTCGAGATGGCAGTGGCTGTCGATCAGCATTCTTTTCCGACTTCGCTAGGCATCAGGACCGGCATCCTGGGCAGGCCAGGGGTGATCTTCTCGTCCCGAAGGCGGCGCGAGCCGCCCGTTTCGCTTAAGCGCGCGGGGCCAGAACGCCCAGGCCAATGCACATCCCAGGACCAGAAGTCCAACGAAGACGCCAAGGGTGACGGCCATCCACTCCGGCATATGCATACCTACTCGCAAGCAATCGGTTCAGTTCGCCGGATCGATGACTTCCCGAGGCTCCGAACCGTCGTCCAGGCGCCAGACCGCTCTCAGGATATCGGACTGCGCAGTGAGACAGCGGTTCGTAGCTCATGACGCTGACCTCATAAGGATCCAACCCCTCCATGCGACGCAGCGATCAGGTGATTGAATCTGGCCGTTCGAAGCTGTGCTGGACGTTCGCGACGGGTGATCTGCGGAACTTAGCGTCCATAGATTCGCGGTCGTATGGAAGGAGCCAACTGCCCAGCCGTTCGTAAAGCGGCACCAAAACCTCATTTTCTGCTGCAATCACATCCATACCTCGAGAATCATATGGATGAATGACAATCTTGCGCGCGATATCTGCGATATAAATTCTTTCCAACCAGCGCACCTTAGGCGAAACCGGAATATCTCGCGCAAAAGCAGCCCACAGGAGAGCGGTCATAGACCTCTCAGATCTGCAGAAATCTGCCGTATACCAGTAGCAATACAAATCTTCACCAAATTTAGAAATGGAGCTCTCATCGTATTGAGGAACACGATCCGGCCCTACGAATGAGTTATGAAATCCTATTTCCGCCAACTTCTTGAATGAAACCGCACCGCGACGAGTGCGTTTCCTGCCATCATAGTGATTTACGATGGCAGTCAACGTCTCGGAGCTTGCAAATATTTCGCTGGTAATGACGCGTGCTCTGTCCATCGCCCGCAGCAGACGCAGCGGGCCGTCTTGGGCATCACCCGCCAACTCGAAGCGGAGGGCGTTGTCAGCCCCGTAGAACAACGCTTCGGGGAAGCCTTGCCAACCAAACGCATCATTGAGGCTCACAAGCGGGCCGCCGTACATCCGATTAGTGTAACTCCAATCACCCCTGCCGCTTAGGGTCGAGAACCGCCTTCCCGCAGACGCCCGGCGCCACCTCACGCAGCCGGCGCTTCGGGCTTCTCGAAGCGCGGGAAGACCGGGCTCGGCGCCGGTAAGGCTGTGCCGGGCACAAGGCGGCCGCCCTCCCCCACATCGGCGAAGCGGCGCGCATCGGCCGGGACGGCGAGGAGATCGAGGAATTTCTCCGCCGAGCCGGGCACGAAGGGCTGCACCATGAGCGCGACGGCGCGCACCGTCTCGATGGTCGTGAACAGCACGGTGTTCATGCGCGCCGGATCGGATTTCTTCAGCTTCCACGGCTCTTCCGCAGCGAAGTAGCGGTTGGCATCGGCCACCACCGCCCAGATCTCGGCGAGGATCGTGTGGAGGGCGAGATCCTCCATGGCCGCGCGCGCCTTCTCGGGCAGCGCGTAGGCGGAAGCCAGCAGCGCCCGGTCGGCATCGGTGAAATCGCCCGGCCGGGGCACCACGCCGTCGCCGTTCTTGGCGATCATCGACAACGAGCGCTGGGCAAGGTTGCCGAGATCGTTGGCGAGATCGGCGTTGATGCGCTGGATGATCGCCTCGTGGCTGTAGCTGCCGTCGCCGCCGAAGGGCACCTCGCGCAGCACGAAGTAGCGCAGCTGGTCGACGCCGTAGGTCGCGATCAGGTCCATCGGGTCGACGACGTTGCCGAGCGACTTCGACATCTTCTCACCCTTGGAGAGCAGGAAGCCATGGCCGAAGACGCGTTTGGGGAGCGGCAGCCCCGCCGACATCAGGAAGGCCGGCCAATAGACCGCGTGGAAGCGCACGATGTCCTTGCCGATGACGTGAAGGTCCACCGGCCAGTGGCGCCAGCGCGGATCGGTCTCGTCGGGGAAGCCGCAGACGGTGAGGTAGTTCGTCAGCGCGTCGACCCAGACATACATGACGTGGCCCGGCGCATCGGGCACGGGCACGCCCCAGTCGAAGGTGGTGCGGCTGACGGAGAGATCCTTCAGCCCCTGGCGGACGAAGCTCGCGACCTCGTTGCGGCGGGTCTCGGGGCCGATGAAATCCGGCTGCTCCTCGTAGAGCTTCAGCAGCCGGTCGGCATAGGCCGAGAGCCGGAAGAGAAAGTTCTCCTCCTCGGTCCACTCGACCGGCGTCTGCGTGGCCTTCGCACGGCGCACACCGTCGGGGCCGAGCTCGGTCTCGTCCTCGCCGTACCAGGCCTCGTCACGCACCGAGTACCAGCCGATGTATTTCGACAGATAGATGTCGCCGTTCTCGGCCATCCGCTTCCAGATCGCCTGGGCGGCGGCATAGTGATCGGGCTCGGTCGTGCGGATGAAGCGGTCGAAGCGGCAGTTCAGCGCCACCGCCATGGCCTCGAACTTCCCCGACATCTCGTCGACGAGGGCGCGCGGCGAGGTGCCGAGCCGGGTCGCGGTCTGCTGGATCTTGAGGCCGTGCTCGTCGGTGCCCGTGGAGAACAGCACGTCGTAGCCGTCGAGCCGCTTGAAGCGGGCGATGGCGTCGGTGGCGATCACCTCGTAGGCGTGGCCGATATGGGGCGCGCCGTTGGGGTAGGAGATCGCCGTGGTCAGGCTGTAGCGGCCCTTGCCGCCCGGTTCGGCAGTCACGTCAGGCAATCCCCGGAATGGGGGAGCCCCGGATACCGGGCTCCCGTCGTCACAGGATCAGGCGATCCCGTGAGCCGTGTCCAAAAAGCCCCGCTCAGGCCGCCCGGACAGCCCCCGCGAGATCGCCGAACAGGGACAGGACGAGGGGCCGGCGGTCGAGATTGTAGGTCGCGGCCTCCCGCGCGGCGCGGGCGAACTTCTCACACACCTCGACCAGGGCCGCAAGGCGAGCGGGCGGCTCGTGCCGGCGCCGGTCGAGCTCGGCCGAGACGAAGCGGAAGACCGTGTCGAGCCCGGCCTCCAGCAGCGCCTCGGAATCGCGGCCGGCGAGGCGCTCGGCGAGCTTGAGGATGCGCCGCCAGTCCGGCCGCTCGATCCCGGCGAGCAGCGCCTCGACCTCGGCCACCAGCGCGGCGGTGGGCGGATCGAGGAGCGCCACGGCGCGGGCGACCGAGCCCTCCGCCTGCGCCGCCGCCCGCGCCAGGGCCGACGCGTCCGGCCGGGGGAAGGGGGCGGGAAAGCCGGAGACCACCTCGGCGACCTGCGCCTCGCTCAAGGGGCGCAGGTGCAGCGCCCGGCAGCGCGAGCGGATCGTCGGCAGAAGGCGCCCCGGCGCGTGCGAGACGACGAGGAACAGCGAGCGCTCCGGCGGCTCCTCGATCATCTTGAGCAGCGCGTTGGCGCTGTTGGCGTTGAGGTCGTCGGCGCTGTCGACGATGCAGATGCGGTGGCCGTCGTTGCCGGCGGTGGACCCGAACAGGTCGAGGGCGCCGCGCGCCGCGTCGACGCCGATGCGCGTCGGCATGGCCTTCACCCCCGGCCCCCGGTGCCGGCGCAGCACCACGAGGTTCGGATGCGAGAGCACCGCGACCTTGCGGACGGCGGGGTCGGCGGGGTCGACATCGAGGCCGGGATGCGCGGAACCCGACCGGGCCAACAACCGGCGCGCTACCCGGTAGGCGAGCGTCGCCTTGCCGATGCCGCGCGGACCGCCGATCAGCCAGGCGTGATGCAGCCGGCCCGAGCCGATGGCCTCCGCGAAGGCGGCCTCCGCGCCCTCGTGCCCGACGAGGCGGAACTGCTCGCGCGGACGGGGCACGCCGGACAGGTCCCCCGGCTCGGCATCCTCGGGAGCCTTCTCAGGCGGCATCGTCGCGCTCCGAAGGGAAATCGCCGGCCTCGGCCAGCAGCGCGGGCAGGCGGGCGGCGACGGCCTCCCGGATCGCCGCCTCCACCGTATCCGGGTCGGCGGCGGCATCGATCACGGCGCAACGGCGGGGCTCGGCCTGCGCGATGGCGAGGAAGGCGGCGCGCAAGCGCGCGTGGAAATCGAGCGCCTCGGCCTCGAACCGGTCCGCCTCCCCGCCGGACGGCGCGGCGCGCGCCCTGGCGCGGGCGAGACCGGTCTCCGGCGGAAGGTCGAGGATCAGCGTGAGGTCGGGCCGAGTCTCGCCCACGACGATCCGTTCGAGGGCGGCGACGGTCGCGGTATCCAAGCCGCCGGCCGCGCCCTGATAGGCGCGGGTCGAGTCGGAAAAGCGGTCGCAGAGCACCACCGCGCCCTGCGCCAATGCCGGACGGATCAGCCCGTCGAGATGGTCGATGCGGGCGGCCGAGAACAGCAACGCCTCGGCGAAGGGGCCGTAGGGCTTGGCGATCCCCGCCAGCAGCGCCTCGCGGATCTCCTCCGCCCGCCGTGTCCCTCCCGGCTCGCGGGTGGTGACGACCTGCCGGCCGGTCCGCGCCCTGAGGGTGCGGGCGAGGCGCTCGACCTGGGTGGACTTGCCGGCCCCCTCCCCGCCCTCGAAGGTGACGAAGACGCCGCTCACGACGGCCGAACTCGGCTCACGAGGCGTTCCCGGCCTTCTTGAAGGCCTTGCGCATCAGCCCTGTGCCGACTTCCAGCGCAGCGTCGAGCGCCCGCTGCGGGATGGTGCCGGAGGCCACCGTCTCGCCGGCATAGACCGGCTGGTCGAGGGCGAGGATGTCGCCGCGCATGACCTTCAGGCGGCCGATCTCGCGGCCCTGCTCCACCGGCGCCGAAAGCGGTCCCTGGTAGACGATCCTGGCGCTGACGCGGTCCGACGAGCCGCGCGGCAGCAGCAGGCGCACGGGTTTCTTCGCCACCGCCGGCACCGAGCCCTTCTCGCCGCCGAACACCGAGACCTCGCCGATGGTCTCGCCGCCCGAGAACACCTGCCGGGGCTCGAAGGCGCGAAACCCCCATTCCATCAGCTTGCGGGCTTCCGCCGCGCGGTCGCGGGCGGTCTTGAGGCCGCTGATGACCATGATCAGCCGCTGGCCGTTCTGCACGGCGGAGCCCGTGAGCCCGTAGCCGGATTCGTCGAGGAAGCCGGTCTTCAGCCCATCGGCGCCGATGTCGAGGGTCAGCAGCGGGTTGCGGTTCTGCTGCTTGATCTTGTTCCAGGTGAACTCCCGCTCGGCGAAGATCTTGTAGAGGTCCGGGTAGGTGTCGATCAGGTGCCCGGCGAGCCTGGCGAGGTCGCGGGCGGTCACCTTCTGGTCGGGGGCCGAGTAGCCGGTGGCGTTGCGGAAGACCGAGCGCTCCAGCCCGATCTCCTTGGCCTTCTGGTTCATGATCCCGGCGAAGGCCTCCTCCGTGCCGGCCATGTTCTCGGCGATGGTGATGGCCGCGTCGTTGCCGGACTGGACGATGAGCCCGCGCAGCAGGTCCGACATCTTGATGCGGCTGTTGACCTGCGCGAACATCGAGGATCCGCCGCCGCCGGCCCCTCCCCGCTTCCAGGCGTCCTCCGTCACCGTGAACTCGGTGTCCATGGAGAGCCGGCCGGAGGTGAGTGCGTCGAAGACGATCTCCGTCGTCATCAGCTTGGCCATGCTGGCCGGCGAGAACGGCTCGTCGGCGGCCTTCTCGTAGAGCACCGAGCCGGAGGCGGCGTCGATCAGGATCGCGTGGGGGGCGGCGGTCTGGAAGGTCTGCGCCGCCGCCGGGCCGGGCAGCGTGAAGGCCAGCAGGACGGCCGAGCACAGGGCGGACACGGCCGCCCAACATCTTGCCACGCGCATCGCACCCTCGCCCGGCGTCGGGACCGTCCGCCACGAGCTTCACCTTAGACCGGTTCTCCGCCGGAATCGAACGGCCCGGCGACGGACGCGGGAGGATGTCGCAGGTTCCCGGTCCGGCTCCTCAGTCGATGCCGGCGAAACGGGCGCGGCGGGAAGGCGCCCCCTTCGGCGAGGCGCTCGCGCTGGCGCCGGCCGCCCCCTTGCGCGGGGGCTCGGGCGGCAGGGAAGCGAGACGGGCCATCGCCAGCTTCGCGGAATCGGGCATGGGCGCCGCCTTGCCGGCAAGGCGTATCGCGCCGCCCTGCGCGGCGGGCGCGGCATGGCGCGAGGCCGAAGCGGCAGCCGGCGGCATCCGCGCGAAGGAGGCTCCCACCGTCCCCGCCGAGGCGAGCCGCAGGGGCGCCCCGCCCTTCGGGCCGTGGGGCACGACGGGGTTCTTCGGTGAGACCAGGGCGAGCGGGCGCGCCTCGGCGGAGGCCACCAGCGTGCGTCCATGCGCGGCGACGGGCGAGGGCCGGAAGCCCGTGGCGCGGGCCGCTCCCGGCTGGAGCGCGGCGGGCACGGCCACCGCGGCGGCCGCCACCAGGACGGGGGCGGCGCGGCGCGGCGCGGGCGTCTCCGGCGCGACCTCGGGTTCCGCCGCCTCGGGCGGCCGGAAGGCTAGGGGGGCACGCGAGCGGGCAAGGGGCTCCTCGGCGCCGGCCGTGCGGTCCGGTCCGAGATCGGCGACCATGATCGGGGAGCGGCCGCCGACCGGCGCGGGGCTGCCGTCGGTGCGGAGCGTCGCGAGGAGCTTGCGGTCGTCGCTGCCGGCCACGGACGCCTTGCCCACATACTCGACGCGGACCTTCGAGGTGCCGCTGCGGCGGAATTCGAGGGCCTCGGCCACCGCCTCCGACACGTCCATCACCCGGTCGGCGTGATAGGGGCCGCGATCGTTGACGCGCACCACCATGGAGCGGCCGTTGGCGAGGTTGGTGACGCGGGCATAGCTCGGCAGCGGCAGGGTCGGATGCGCCGCCGCGATGGAGTGGCGGTCGAAGACCTCGCCATTGGCGGTCTGCCGGCCGTGGAAGGCGCTGCCGTACCAGGAGGCGAGGCCCTCGCGGACATAGCCGCGCGCGTCCTCCCTCGGCACGTAGGTGCGCCCGGCGACCACGTAGGGCTTGCCGGAGAAGCGACGTCCGCCGCCCTTAGGGATGACGTCGCCCTCGTTGTAGAGGCGCGGGCTCGCCTTCACCCCGTATTTCGGATCGACGCCGTTGCCGCCGGCGGCGGCGAATTTCTGGGGAGCGGTGCTGCAATTGGCCGTCGCGAGGGCGATGCCGGTGACGGCGAGGATGCGCCGGATCGGAAACCCGGAGGGCGCGGGGCCACCCTTGGTCGAACGCATCATACGCAAAACCACGCAACACACCCGCGATACGCCGACGGCCCGCCCCGGCGCGGGGCACGGGGCGGAGCGTCGGGACGCAGGAACGGATACGGCCCGCCCGCGCCTCGACGGTCACGAGAATTGATGCTGTCCCGTAAACGAAGGCTGAACGGCGGGAGGGGCGCGGCGGGCCGGTGGAGAACCCCGGCGATCATCTTGAGAAACGACTTTTATATCGAATTCCAAAATATTGATTTCATTTGAAAATATCATTCTCGAAGCTCGGCGAGAGCGCCTTCGAGGCAGCCGCCTCCCGCTCCTCGCCGTATCTCCCGCACCGCTTCAACCAAAAGCGGCAACTCTCTCTCATCACATAAAAAACGGGCCTCAGGGATGGCTCCCGGCGGCCCGTGTTCGGTTCAGCGCGAGACGACCTCGTTGAGCTGTTCGATGGAGCGCGCGCCGCGCTGCTTGAACAGGAGATCGAGGGCTTCGAGCATCAGGCCGTGCATCTTGGTGCGCTCGGCATAGGCGAGGTCGCGCAGCTGGTCGTAGACCGGCGGCTCCAGATACACCGACATCTGCCGGGCCCGCTCCTTGAGCGTGGCGTTCGGGCGCCGGCCCGCCGGCTGGGGCGGATCGAACGGGACGATCTCGGCGGTCGGCGGAACGGGAGCGGGCGCCTGGCGCACGGACCCGGATGCCCTCGCCGGCGGCGCGGAAGCGGCGACGATCGAGGCGAGGCTGAGTTTAGGCGGCTTTGACATGCTTGGCCACCTGCGTGCGCTTCTCGATCCAGGACCACAGCTTGCGAACCTCGGCGGCCGCCTGCCCCTTCGGGTTGAACTCGGTGACGCCCTGGCCGAGGCCGATGGCGTCCTGGTGGTCGGTGCGCGCCACGATGTTCACGTCGGGCAGGATGCCGAGCACGGCGAGCCCGTCGGCGGCGTCGCGGATGCGGTAGGAGCGCGGCGGCGTCTGGTTGAGGACGAAGGCGAACTTCTTCTCGAGCCGGTAGACGGCCGCCAGCGTCGGCTTGAAGGCGCGCAGGTCGGCGGGCGTCGGGCGGCAGGGGATGATGCAGAGATCGGCGGCGCGGATCGCCGAGAGCGTGCCGGTGGAATCGACGCCGGGGGTGTCGATGAAGACGTAGTCGTAGGCCGACTCGCGCAGGCGCGCCATCACGGCCTCGATCTGGGTGGCGTCGATCTGCGCGACCTCCGGCCCTTCGGCGGTGCGGTGGTCGAGCCAGTCGGAGATGGTGGCCTGGCGGTCCATCTCGAGGATGCAGACCGAGCGGCCGGCCTCCTGGGCGGCGACGGCCAGCGAGATGCACAAGGTGCTCTTCCCGCTCCCGCCTTTCTGGGTGACGAAGGTGATGGCTTTCATCGGGGCGTCCCTTGCGGCGCGGAGGCGGGGTTGGGGCAGGACATCGGGCTCGCGGGGCATTCCCGAGGCTCCGGCCACGGCCCGGCGCCGTGATCCTGTGACCCGAGGATGCGATGATCCCGGTGTCGCCGATCATGGTTAACGGGGGGTTAAGCGGCACCGGATCGTGCGATGCGGGGATCCTTGGATCTGGGGTTCGCAGGCCGCCGGAGGCAGGATCGCAACCGCCGGAGGCAGGATCGCAACGCCAATCTCAAGTTGACATCCGAGCCGGCCGAGGGCGTTGACCGGCCGGGCGAATATGGCATTGTCCGCCCGCCGATTCGAAAATCGGAACGCGTTCGCAAACCTCAGGTCCGGCAGCCGATACGCGGACTGCACGCCGCGGATCGAACAACCGGCGCGGATCGGAGTAAGGTATGGCGGACGGATCGATCCCGCTCTTGTCGCATGATCCGCTTACGATCCTCGACGCCTCGGGCGTCCTGGGCGACTGGATTCACGATCTCGGGAACGACAGCATCGCGCTGTCGGAACGCTTCGCCGCGGCGCTCGGGATCGATGCGGCGCGGGCGGCCCGGGGAATCCCGATGGCGGACTTCCTCGACCGGATGCGGCCTCTCGACGGCGCCCGCCTCGCCTTCGGCCTCCAGGGCCTGCGCGAGACGGGGGGCATCCTCGAGGCGCGCTTCGAGACGCTGCCCGGCGCCGGCGAGGCACCCCGCACCGTCCAGATGCGCGGCCGGATCGACCGCGCCGGAATGGGCGGCCCGGCGCGCGGGCGCGGCATCGCCATCGACGCCACCGAGAGCCGCGCCGCCGATCTGGGGCAGTTCGAGCGCCGGGTGAACCTGATGGCCGAGCACGCGATCGCGCTGCGCCACCTCATCGAGGGGCTTCAGCGCCCGACGCTCACCCGGCTGGTCGACGGGGTGATGGTTCAGGTCGGCTTCGAGCTGGCGCAGGTTCTGAGCCGGCTCGAATAGGGCTCGCGCGCGGCCTGCGCCTCAGCGGGCCGTGCGGAAGACCTGGAGATCGAGGTCGCGGACCTTCTTGCGCAGGGTGTTGCGGTTGACCCCCAGCAATTCGGCCGCGCGGATCTGGTTGCCGCGGGTGGCCGCCAGCGCCGCCCCGATCAGCGGACCTTCGATCTCGCGCAGGATGCGGTGATAGAGGCCGGGCGGCGGCAGGGTATCGCGGTAGCCGGAGAAGTAGTCCGCCAGATGCCGCTCGACGGCGCCCGACAGGCTCTCGGCCTCCCCGCCCTTGCGGCCCGGCGCGCTCGCCGGAGCGGGCCCCTGGGCGAGGGGAAGCGTGTCGAGCTCGGCCTCGATCACCGGGCCGGTGATCGTCTCCTGCGGGTAGAGGGCGGCCAGGCGGCGCACGAGGTTCTCGAGCTCGCGCACGTTGCCCGGCCAGCGGTAGCGCTTGAGCTTCTCCATCGCCTCGGCGTCGAGGGTCTTTCGGGTCAGCCCCTCGCGCTCGACCAGCACGAAGAAGTGGCGGGCGAGATCGGGCACGTCCTCCGAGCGCTCGCGCAGGGCCGGTAGCCGCAGCGGCACGACGTTGAGGCGGAAGAACAGGTCCTCGCGGAAGATGCCCTGCTGGATCGAGACGCGCAGGTCCTTGTTGGTGGCCGCGATGATGCGCACGTTCGTCTTGATCGGCACCCGGCCGCCGACGGTGGTGTACTCGCCCTGCTGGAGCACGCGCAGGAGGCGGGTCTGCGCCTCCATGGGCATGTCGCCGATCTCGTCGAGGAAGAGGGTGCCGCCCTCGGCCTGCTCGAAACGCCCGGCCGAGCGCGAGAGCGCGCCGGTGAAGGCGCCCTTCTCGTGGCCGAAGAGCTCGGACTCGATCAGGTCGCGGGGGATGGCGGCCATGTTGACGGGTACGAAGGGCCCCGCCCGGCGGCGGCCGTAATCGTGGAGCGCGCGGGCGACGAGCTCCTTGCCGGTGCCCGACTCGCCGGTGATCATCACGGTGAGGTCGGTGGGCATCAGCCGGGCCAGCGCCCGGTAGATCTCCTGCATGGCGGGCGAGCGGCCGACGAGGGGGATATCCTCGTTCTCGAGCCCGGCGCCGGGGGGGGCCACGCCGCGCGGACGGGAGAGCGCGCGCCCGACGATGGCGGTCAGCTCCTTGAGGTCGAAGGGCTTCGGCAGGTACTCGTAGGCGCCCCGCTCAGAGGCGCGGATCGCGGTCATGAAGGTGTTCTGCGCGCTCATGACGATGACCGGCAGGTCCGGCCGCACGCGCTTGATGCGCGGCAGCAGGTCGAAGACGTTCTCGTCGGGCATCACCACGTCGGTGATGACGAGGTCGCCCTCCCCTTGCGCGACCCAGCGCCAGAGCGTGGCGCAGTTGCCCGTCGAGCGGACCTCGTAGCCGGCCCGCGAGAGGGCCTGGTTGAGGACCGTGCGGATGGCGGCGTCGTCGTCGGCGACGATGATGTGGCCGTTGGGCATGACTCTACTCTGGCTCCACGACCGATTCGCGACCGTCGCGGGCGCTCGACATGGGGAGGAGGAGGCGGAAGGTGGTCCGGCGGGGAACGGGGTCGCATTCGACGATCCCGCCATGGTCGCCGACGATCTTGGCGACCAATGCAAGTCCGAGGCCGGAGCCCTGCGCCTTGGTGGTGACGAAGGGGTCGAACATGTCCTGCAACAGCTCGGCGGTGACGCCGGGCCCGTTGTCGCGCACGCTCACCTCGATGGGCAGGCTGACGCGCTCGCGCGAGCCCGGCACCTGGAGGCGCAGGCCCGTGCGGAAGGCCGTCGAGAGCGTGATCTCGCCGTCCACGGTGTCCGAGCCGATGGCCTCGGCGGCGTTCTTCACGAGGTTCAGGATCACCTGGATCAGCTGATCCCGGCTTCCAAGGACGGGGGGCAGCGAGGGGTCGTAGGTCTCGACGAAGCGGATGTGGCGGGCGAATCCCGATTGCGCCGAGCGTTTCACCTGGTCGAGCACGCCGTGGACGTTGACGGGCCCGCGCTCCACCGGACGCTCGTCGCCGAAGAGCTCCATGCGCTCGACGATGCGCACGATCCTGTCGGATTCGTCGCAGATCAGCCGGGTCAGCAGCCGGTCCTCCTCGCCGCTCGACTGCTCGAGGAGCTGGGCGGCGCCGCGGATGCCGGCGAGGGGGTTCTTGATCTCGTGGGCGAGCATGGCGCCGAGGGCCACCATCGAGCGAGCCGCGCCGCGATGGGTGAGCTGGCGGTTCATCTTGTCGGCGATGGTGCGCTCCTGGAGCATCAGCACCACCGCCTCGCCGTCGTCCCCGAGGGGCGTGGCGAAGACGTCGACGCTGCGCTCCGTGCCCGAGCGCGGCTGCACCAGCTCCACCCGGTACTCGCTGACGCTGGCCCGCCGCCGGCGCACCTCGGCGACGAGAGCGATGATCGGCGAGGAGAAGGGGATGATGTCGCGCAGGCGCCGCCGCTGCATCAGCCGGGCCGAATGGTCGAAGAACAGCTCGGCGGCGTGGTTGCAGCGCAGGATGCGCTCGTCCGCGCCGACGGTGAGCACCGGCAGCGGCAGGGCGTTGATGACGGCCTCGGCGGTGGGGCCGCCCGAGCCCCCGCCGCCGGAGGCGTCTCCCGCATCCGCGACGCTATTCATGCCGCCGCTCCCATGTCTGCCGGCGCGGCGGCCGGTTCGAGGAAGGCCCGGCGCAGCAGGGCGACGGCGCGCTCGGGATCGAGGGTGGTGAGCAACTGCGTGCGCTCCGGCGGGGCGAGGCTCCCCGCCCCCGCCGCGTCGGCATAGGCGGCGAGATGCTTGCGGGCGTGGCGCACGCCCATGGCGGGGCCGTAGAGCGCGATCAGCCCCGCATAGTGCTCCACGGCGATCTCCGCCTTGCGCGCGGCCGGGAGGCGTTCGGGCAAGCGCCCGGCGAGCCCGGCGGCGATCTCGCCGACGAGCCAGGGCCGGCCCACCGCCGCGCGCCCGATCATCACCCCGGCGGCGCCCGAGGCCGCGAGGCAGGCCCGCGCATCGGCAAGCGTCGCGATGTCTCCATTGGCGATGACCGGGATGGAGACGGCGTCCACCACGGCGCGGATCGCGGCCCAGTCGGCGCGGCCCTTGTAGAATTGCTGCCGGGTGCGGCCGTGGACGGTGACGGCGGCGAGCCCCAGCGATTCGGCGCGGCGCGCGAGCTCCGGCGCGTTGAGGGCGGCGTGGTCCCAGCCGAGCCGCATCTTGACGGTGACGGGCACCCGCACCGCGTCCCTGACCGCGCCGAGGATGCGCGCGGCATGGTCGAGATCGCGCATCAGCGCCGAGCCCGCCTCCCCGCCCGTCACGGTCTTGGCCGGGCAGCCCATGTTGACGTCGATCACGTCCGCTCCGCCGGCCTCCGCCAGCCGCGCGGCCTCGGCCATCGCTTCCGGCGAACAGCCGGCGAGCTGGACGACATGCGGATCGACGCCGGCCCCCTCGGCGCGGGTGCGCGCCTCCAGCGAGCCGCGGGCGAAATCCGCCGCCGCCACCATCTCCGAGACGACGGCGCTGGCGCCGAGCCGGCGCGCGATGCGGCGCAGGTGCAGGTCGGTCACGCCCGAGAGCGGGGCCAGCAGCACCGGCGGCGCCAGACCCTTCAGCCTCGCCGACCCGTCCAGGGCGCTCAAATAATGGTCAGTCGACATTCTGCACAACAAATAGACAAATCGCGCCGCGACGCAAGCGCCGTCGCGATTTGATTTCGCTTTCCGCCCCGCTTACACGACGCTCCATCCGGACGGGCGGTCCTCTCGGGCCCGCCGGAGCAGCATCGCGGCGCATCGTGTCATCCTTGCGGTCCCGCGACGGCGCCGCGCGGGGAGGAACGGGATAGGGCGAGCATGGCGGGGATCACGGCGAGCACCGCGCCGAGCGTCGCGGCCGTGGTGGTCGCGGCCGGCAAGGGCATCCGCGTCGGCGGCGGCATGCCCAAGCAGTACCGCCGGGTCGGCGGCCGCAGCGTCCTCGCGCGCACCCTCGCCGCGCTTGCCGCGCATGAGGGCATCGCCCGCATCCAGCCGGTGATCGCCGCCGACGCCGCCGATTTCTTCGCCGAGTGCCTCGCCGATCTCGACCCGGCCCATCGCGCCAAGGTCGCCCCTCCCGTGGAGGGGGGCACGACCCGCCAGCGCTCCGTGCATGCCGGGCTCGAGGCCCTCGACGGCTCCGGCGCCCCCGAGGTGGTCCTCGTCCACGACGCCGCCCGCCCCTTCGTCGACGCCGCTTTGATCGAGCGCGCCGTCGCCGCCGGGCGCGACCACCGCGCCGCCGTGCCGGGAGTGTCCGTCACGGACACGATCAAGCGGGTGGAGCCGCTGGCGCCGGGCATCGGCCGCGTGGTCGAGACCCCGGCGCGCGACGCGCTTCGCGCCGTGCAGACCCCGCAATCCTTCGCCTACGCACTCCTCCTCGACGCCCACCGCTCGGCGGCGGCGGCCGGGCTCGACGCCTTCACCGACGACGGCGCGCTCGCCGAATGGGCGGGGCTGCCCGTCGTGGTGTTCGAGGGCGACACCGCCAACCGCAAGATCACCCAGGCCTCCGACCTGATCGAGGCCGACCGCGCCTTCAGCGGGGCCGATGCAAGGACCTTCCCCATGACCTCGCCCATGACCGCTTACGTCACCCGTCTCGGCACCGGCTTCGACGTGCATGCCTTCACCGAGGGCGACCATGTCTGGCTCGGCGGCGTGAGGATCCCCGCCGACCGGGGCGTGCTCGCCCATTCGGACGGCGACGTGGCCCTGCACGCGCTCACCGACGCGCTGCTCGGCGCCATCGCCGACGGCGACATCGGCACCCATTTCCCGCCGAGCGACGAGCAGTGGCGCGGCGCCTCCTCGGACCGATTTCTGGCCCATGCCTGCAAGCTGGTGCGCGAGCGGGGCGGCCGCATCGACCATCTCGACATCACCGTGCTGGCCGAGGCCCCCCGCATCGGCAAGCACCGCGAGGAGATCCGCGCCCGCATCGCCGAGATCGCCGGGGTGCCGCTGACGGCGGTGTCGATCAAGGCGACCACCACGGAGAAGCTCGGCTTCGTCGGACGCGCCGAGGGGCTCGCCGCCCAGGCCGCCGCCACGGTGCGGCTGCCGGACGAAGAGAGCGCGCAGGGGTGATCGCGGACGCCGCCCTGCTCGCCCGCGCCGAGGCGCTGATCGCCCGCTACGCGGCGGCCGGCCAAAAGCTCGCCACGGCCGAATCCTGCACCGGCGGCCTGGTGGCGGGACTGCTGACGGCGGTGCCGGGCTCGTCGGCGGTGGTGGAGCGCGGCTTCGTCACCTATTCGAACGATGCCAAGGCGGAGGCCATCGGGGTTCCGGCCGAGCTGATCGCGGCCGAGGGCGCCGTCAGCGAGCCCGTCGCCCGCGCCATGGCGGAAGGCGCGCTGAGCCATTCGCGGGCGGATGTCGCGGTGGCGATCACCGGCATCGCCGGCCCCGGCGGCGGCTCGGCGCGGAAACCCGTGGGCCTCGTGCATTTCGGGCTGGCCGTCACGGGCGCCCCGACGCGCCATCTGGAGCGCCGCTACGGCGATCTCGGGCGCGGCGAGATCCGCCGGCGGGCGGTGGAGGACGCCGTGGCCCTTCTCGAAGGCGCCCTGCCCGACTGAGCCCGTCGCGCGTTGTCCCCGGATTCGCGACGCGAGGGAGAACCGGGATGAGCGATCTCACGGCGACGGCCTGCATCGTCGGCGGCGGGCCGGCCGGGATGATGGCGGGCTTCCTGCTCGCCCGCGCCGGGCTCGACGTGACGGTGCTGGAGAAGCACCGCGACTTCCTGCGCGACTTTCGCGGCGACACCATCCACCCGTCCACGCTCACGCTGATGGACGAGCTCGGGCTCTCCGATGCCTTCCTGAGGCTGCCGCACCGCAAGGTCGAGACCCTGGCGGGTGTCGTCGGCGAGCGGGCGTTCCGAGTCGCCGACTTCCGCCACCTGCCAGCCCCTCACCGCTTCATCGCGATGATGCCGCAATGGGATTTTCTGGACTTCCTGGCGCGGGAGGGCCGCAAATATCCCGGCTTCCGGCTGCTGATGGAGACGCCCGCGACGGGCCTCGTCGAATCGGAGGGCCGCGTCACCGGCGTGACGGCGCAGCGCCCGGACGGCCCGCTGACGATCTCGGCCGACCTCGTCGTCGCGGCGGACGGGCGCGGCTCGCTGATGCGCGAGCGGTCGGGCTTCGTGCGCGAAACCTTCGGCGCGCCCATGGACGTGCTCTGGTTCCGCCTCTCGCGCCGGCCCGGCGAATCGGAGGCCACCGCCGGCCGGTTCGGACCGGGCCACATCCTCGTGACCATCGACCGGGGCGAGCATTGGCAATGCGCCTTCGTGGTGCCGAAGGGCGGCGACGCCCGGCTGCGCGACCGGGGCCTCCCCGCCTTCCGCGAGACCGTGACGGCGCTGGCGCCGTTCCTCGCCGACCGCGTGGACGAGATCGCCGATTTCGACGACGTGAAGCTCCTGACCGTCACCGTGGATCGGCTGACGCGCTGGCACCGGCCGGGCCTGCTCTGCATCGGGGACGCGGCGCATGCGATGTCGCCGGTCGGCGGCGTCGGCATCAACCTCGCGGTTCAGGACGCGGTGGCCGCCGCCAACCTGCTCACCGCTCCGCTGCGGGCGGGCACGCTCACCGAGGACGACCTCGCCCGCGTCCAGGCCCGGCGCCTGCCGCCGGCCAAGGCGACGCAATGGATGCAGCGCCTCGTGCAGGATCGCGTCATCGCCGGCGTGCTCGCGGACGACAGGCCCTTCGCGCCCCCTCTGGCGCTGCGGATGATCGACGCCCTGCCCTGGCTCCAGCGCATCCCCGCCCGGATCGTGGGCCTGGGGTTCCGGCCCGAGCATGTGCAGATTCAGGCAGCGCCGTAGATCCGGTCGGCGCGGCTCTCGAAGGCGTCCGTGAACTTGCGGAACGCCTTGTCGAACATCGTGCCCATCAGGAGCCCGAGGGCGAAGCTCTTGAACTCGTAGGTGATGAAGAAATCGACCAGGCAGCCGCCCTCCGGCGCCTCCTTGAAGGCCCAGCGGTTCTCCAAGTGCTTGAACGGGCCGTCGATATACTCGGCCGTGATGCGCTGCTGCGCCGGATCGAGGCCGACGCGCGTGGTGAAGCGCTCGCGGATCGCCTTGTAGCCCACCGCCATCTCCGCGATCAGCACTTCCGTGCCCTCGCCTTGTCCGGGCTGGCGGCGCAGCACCCGCAAGGCCTCGCAGAGCGGCAGGAACTCGGGATAGCGCTCGACATCGGCCACGAGGTCGTACATCTGCCGCGGCGAGTGGCGCACCGCGCGGGTGATCCGAAAGGACGGCATTCTTTTCGGATCAGGCCGTGGCGGGGGCGAGACGGGCGAGCCGCGCGGCCTTCAGCCGGGCGAAGTCCTCGCCGGCATGGTGCGACGAGCGGGTCAGGGGCGTCGCCGAGACCAGCAGGAAGCCCTTGGCGTAGGCCGTCGTCTCGAAGCCCGAAAACTCCTCCGGCGGCACGAAGCGCACGACCTCGTGGTGCTTCTTCGTCGGCTGGAGATACTGGCCGATCGTGAGGAAGTCGACATCGGCCGAGCGCAGGTCGTCCATGAGCTGGACCACCTCGTTCTTCTCCTCGCCCAGGCCCACCATGATGCCGGACTTGGTGAAGATCGACGGGTCGAGCTCCTTCACCCGCTGGAGCAGCCGCAGGGAGTGGAAGTAGCGCGCGCCGGGCCGCACGGTGAGGTAGTTGCCGGGCACGGTCTCGAGATTGTGGTTGAACACGTCGGGCCTTGCCGCGACCACCACCTCCAGCGCCCCGTCCTTGCGCAGGAAGTCGGGCGTCAGGATCTCGATCGTGGTGCCGGGGCTGAGCCTGCGGATCGCGGCGATGGTGCGGGCGAAATGCTCCGCCCCTCCGTCGGCGAGGTCGTCCCGGTCGACGGAGGTGACGACGACGTGGTGCAGGCCGAGCTTGGCCACCGAATCGGCGATCTTCTCCGGCTCGTCGGCGTCGAGGGCGCCGGGCAGGCCGGTGCGCACGTTGCAGAATGCGCAGGCCCGCGTGCAGGTGTCGCCCATGATCATGAAGGTGGCGTGCCGCTTCTCCCAGCACTCGCCGATATTGGGGCAGCCCGCCTCCTCGCAGACGGTCACGAGACCGTTCTCGCGTACGATGCGGTTGGTCTCGGCCCAGGCGGGCGAACCCGGCGCCTTCACGCGGATCCAATCGGGCTTGCGCTGGATCGGACTGTCCGGCCGCTTCGCCTTCTCGGGATGGCGCGGGCGCACGGCCGGCGGCAGGGCCGGGCGGGTGTCGTTGTTGAGGAGATCGAGAACGACGGCCATCGGGGCCTTGCGCACGGTTATCGGGAGACGGACGTCTGAGCCTCCGACTTAAGCCCTCGCGCCCGCCGCCGCAAACCCCGCGCCGATACGATCCCGCGACGGCGGAGGCCCGATGTCGCGGGAAACGGTCAGTCCAGGGAGGCGTCCGCGACGCGGCAGATGTCCTTGGCGGTGCGGGTGGTCTTGCGGCCCGGCATGGCGGAGTAGCTGGTGCGGACCTGCGCCGGCAGCACGGTCGCGGCGGCGACCGTCACGGGCTGCGCCGCCGGCGCGGAGGCGGTGGCGAACTCGGCGGCCGCGCCGGTCAGCATAGCGTCGGCGAGCGCGGCGACCTTCAGCGGCACCAGATCGCCGGAGGCGGTGCGCACCACGGCGTGCGGCACGGGGGCCGGCAGGTATCCCTGGCGGTCGCTCTTCTCGTAGAAGGTGTTGCCGCCGGCGGTCGCGACGTAGTGCATGTTGTCGTAGGGGTATGTGCGCCCGGCGGTGTGGAAGTGGAGCGCCTGGCCCACCTCCGGGTGGCGCTCTCCGGCGAGCAGCAGTGCCGCCACCTTCTCGATGCGCGGCTTGTCGGCCGCCCGCACGGGCTTCGAGAGCACCCCGGCGGCGAACTGGCGCTTCTGGCCCACCACGTCGCAGATGCGGCCGGGATAGGCGGCGGCGTCGAGGCGGTTCATCACCACCGTGCCGACGGCGAGCAGGCCCTCCTCGTCGCTGCGCTGCGATTCGAAATACATCGCGCGCTCGAGGCATTCCTTGTCGGCGAGGGTGGGAGCCTCCACGACCTTGGCGCCCTTGATCGAGCCGGTGGTGAGGTCTCCGACGACGGGGGAGACTCCGCATCCGCCGGCCCCGAGGCCGACGAGCCCCAGCGTGAGGCCGGTGGCGATGATCGTACGGAGTTGGACGTCCCGGCGTGCCCGCATGCGGCCCTCTCGTGGCGTTGTCTTCTGACTCGAATCCCGCTTCCTGCCGCAAGAGGCTTAACGAACCCTTGCAGAGGGTAAGGGTGCGCCGGGCCGGCGGCTCCGCACAAGACGGCCGAGCTTCGGAACAACCCGATTGCCGAACGCTGCGGCACGCGCGCCACACCCGGCGTACCGCCCTACGGCAAGACCGCGCAGGCGGGGAGCCAACCGCGCCCAAGCGGCTTGTCCCGGAACGAGGCGGCGACAGGCGCCGCGAGAGGAGACGCCATGCGGACGGGATCGAAGATCGGGCTTGCGGCCCTGGCCGTGGTACTCCTGGGCGGGGCAGGCTTCGTGCGCTTCGTGATGTATCCCGAGAGCGCATCCCTCGATGCCGCCGAGGGCACCGGCCCCAGCCCGACCCTGCCCAAGCCCAATCCGACCCTGATGCCCACGGTCAACATCGCCCGCGTGGCCCGCTGGGAGAAGGGCGCCAAGCCCGTGGCGGCCTCCGGCCTCCGGGTCGCCGCCTTCGCGGACGGGCTCGAGCATCCGCGCTGGCTCCATGCCCTGCCGAACGGCGACGTGCTGGTGGCCGAGAGCAACAAGCCAAAGACCGACGATCCCTCCACCGGCATCGCCGACTGGGCGGCCGACAAGGTGAAGGCCATGGCCGGCGCGGGCGTCCCCAGCCCCGACCGCATCACCCTGCTGCGCGACAAGGACGGCGACGGGGTCGCCGAGGAGCGCCACGTCTTCCTGCGCGGGCTCACCTCGCCCTTCGGCATGGCGCTGGTCGGCGGCGAACTCTACGTCGCCAATGCCGACGCCCTGGTGAAGGTGCCCTATGTCGAGGGCCAGACGGAGATCACCGCCGCGCCGGTCAAGGTCGTTGACCTGCCCTCCGGCATCAACCACCACTGGACGAAGAACGTGCTCGCCAGCCCGGACGGCCAGAAGCTCTTCATCACCGTGGGCTCGAACAGCAATGTCGGCGAGAACGGGCTCGACGTGGAGAAGGGCCGCGCCGCCATCTGGGAGCTCGACCGGGCCTCGGGAAAGATGCGCGCATACGCCACCGGCCTGCGCAACCCCAACGGCCTCGCCTTCGAGCCGGCGACCGGCGCCCTCTGGACGGTGGTGAACGAGCGCGACGAGATCGGCAGCGACCTCGTGCCCGACTACATCACCTCGGTGAAGGAGGGTGCCTTCTACGGCTGGCCCTGGGCCTATTGGGGCAACCACGCCGACGAGCGCGTGCAGCCCCCGCGCCCCGAGATGGTCGCGAAGGCGATCGCCCCGGATTACGCGGTGGGCACCCACACGGCCTCCCTCGGCATCGCCTTCTCGATGGGCTCGACTTTGCCGGATGCGTGGAAGAGCGGGCTGTTCGTGGCCCAGCACGGCTCCTGGAACCGCCGTCCGAAGAGCGGCTACAAGGTGATCTACGTGCCCTTCAAGGATGGAAAGCCCGCCGGTAAGCCCGTCGACGCGCTCACCGGCTTCCTCGATGCCGACGAGAAGGCGCAAGGCCGCCCTGTGGGCGTGACCCTCGACAAGACCGGCGCGCTGCTGGTGGCGGACGACGTGGGCAACGCGGTCTGGCGGGTGAGCGGGTCGGCGGGGACGCAGTAGCGGGCCCTCCCCTGTGACGGCCGTCGCGTGAGACGGCGCACCGGGTCCGCGCGTCGGAGCGCTTATGTCTCCCGCGACGCAATCAGCGGAGCGGGCCGGTGACCGATCTGTTCGAGGCGCTGGGCTTCCTGGCGCGGATCATCCTCGGGATCGCCCGCCTCGTCTTCGGCGCGCTCGAAGCGCTGATGATGATCGGCGAGATCGGCGACTGGATCGCCGATCTCTGGAAACGCTGGCGCCGGAAGCCCGCCCCCGAGGAGCAGCCCCCGGAGGATTGAGAGCGTCGCGTCCGGCCCGGCGGCCGGTCGGTTCCGAGTTCTCCCCGCTTATGTGTGGATCACCTTCCCATAGGCATCCAGCACGCTCTCATGCATCATCTCCGAGAGCGTCGGATGCGGGAAGACCGTGTGCATCAGATCTTCCTCGGTGGTCTCGAGGTTCATCGCCACGACGTAGCCCTGGATCAGCTCGGTGACTTCCGCGCCGACCATGTGGGCGCCGAGGAGCTGACCGGTCTTGGCGTCGAAGATCGTCTTGATGAGGCCGTCCGGCTCGCCGAGGGCGATGGCCTTGCCGTTGCCCGCGAAGGGGAAGCGGCCGACCTTCACGGCAAAACCCTGCTCCTTGGCCTTCGCCTCGGTCAGCCCGACGCTGGCGATCTGCGGCTGGCAATAGGTGCAGCCGGGGATCTTGGCCTTGTCCATCGGGTGCGTATGCAGCCCCTTGATGGTCTCGATGCAGATGACGCCCTCGTGCTCGGCCTTGTGGGCCAGCATCGGCGGCCCGGCGACATCGCCAATAGCGTAGATGCCCGGCACGTTGGTGCGTCCCAGCCCATCGTTGACGATGACGCCGCGCTCGATCGTCACCCCGAGCTTCTCCAGGCCGAGGTTCTCGATGTTGCCGACGACGCCCACCGCCGAGATCAGTTTTTCCGCTTCGATCTTTTGGGACTTGCCGTCGGAGCCCTCCACCGTCGCGGTGACGGAGTTCGCGCCCTTCTCGACCTTCGTCACCTTGGCGCCGGTGAGGATCGTGATGCCCTGCTTCTCGAAGCGCTTGCGGGCGAGCCCGGCGATCTCCGCATCCTCGACGGGGAGGATCTGCGGCAGCAGCTCCACCACTGTCACCTTGGCGCCCATGGTGGCGTAGAACGAGGCGAACTCGATGCCGATGGCGCCCGAGCCCATCACCAGCAGGCTTTTGGGCATGCTCTCGGGCACCATGGCGTCGTAATAGGTCCAGATCAGCTTCTTGTCGGGCTCGATGCCGGGGAGCGCGCGCGGTCGCGCGCCCGTCGCCACGATGATGTGCTTGGCCGAATAGGTGCCGGCCGCGAGCGCCCCCTTCGGCGCGGGCGCGCGGGTCGTCTCCTTCACCGTGACGGTGCCGGGCTGGTTGCCCTTGGCCGCCGACTCGATCGCGGCCTCGCCCCAGATCACATCGACCTTGTTCTTCTTCAGCAGCATGCCGACGCCGCCGTTGAGCCGGCCCGAGACCCCGCGCGAGCGCTTGACGATGGCGGCGGCATCGAAGCCGACCTTCTCCGCCGTCAGCCCGTAATCGGAGGCGTGCTGCATGTAGTGGTAGATCTCGGCCGAGCGCAGCAGGGCCTTCGTCGGGATGCAGCCCCAGTTCAGGCAGATGCCGCCGAGATGCTCGCGGTCCACCACCGCCGTCTTGAACCCGAGTTGCGCCGCGCGGATCGCCGTGACGTAGCCGCCGGGGCCGGCGCCGATGATGAGGACGTCATAGGTATCGGGCATTCAGGGCTCCACGGACTGCACCGCCCCGGATGGGGCAAGCGCGGCGAAGATCGTGTCGAGAACGGTGTCGATGTCGGTCATCACATCGGCATTGCTGAAGCGCAGGACGCGAAAGCCGTGGACCGCGAGAGTCCGGGTGCGCTTGGCGTCATAGATGAGAGCGCGGTCGAGGCCGTGCTGGTCGCCGTCCAGTTCGACGACGAGCTTCGCGCTCAGGCAGCAGAAATCGGCAACGTAGGAATCGATCGGGACTTGCCGCCGGAAGTGTGACCCTTCCACGGGAACGCGACGGCGCAGGTGCCACCACAGCCGCCTCTCGGGGTCAGTAAGATGGCGTCGAAGTGTCTTCGCGTTCGCGACCGCGCGATGGCTGACGAAGGTCGAGGAGTCCTGGTTCCACGGCATCGTCAGAGCCCGGACGCCGACACATCAAGGGAAGGCGCTTCCCTCCCCCTTGCGGGGAGGGTCAGGGTGGGGGTGGCGCCCAAAAGACCGCCGCGGTGCCTCCTGCACCACCCCCACCTCCGGCTCCTCCCCGCAAGGGGGAGGAGAGGCCCAACGGCGACGCTCACACCAGCATCCCCATCGGGCTCTCGATCAGCTCCTTGAAGGCCGAGATCAGCTCGGCGCCGAGCGCTCCGTCCAGGACCCTGTGATCACAGGACAGGGTGCAGGTCATCATCTGCACGACGGCAGGCGCCCCGTCCTTCACCACGACGCGCTTCTCGCCCGCGCCCACCGCCAGGATGGTGGACTGGGGCGGGTTGATCACGGCGGTGAAGTGCTTGATCCCGAACATGCCGAGATTCGACACCGAGGTGACGCCGCCCTGGTACTCCTCCGGCTTGAGCTTCTTGGCCCGCGCGCGGGCGGCGAAGTCCTTCATCTCGTTGGAGATGGTGGAGAGCGTCTTCTGGTCGGCCTTGCGGATCACGGGCGTGAACAAGCCGCCGTCGATGGCCACCGCCACGCCCACCTCGGCGTTGTTGAAGCGCAGGATCCGATCCTCGGCCCAGACGGCGTTGGCCGCCGGGATGCGCATCAGCGCCAGGCCCATGGCCTTGATGACGAAGTCGTTCACCGAGAGCTTGAACAGCGGCTTGCCGTCCTTGGTCTTGCCGGCGGAGGCGTTGAGCGTCTCGCGCAGCTTCATCAGGGCGTCGAGCTCGCAATCGACGGTGAGGTAGAAATGCGGGGCCACCTGCATCGCCTCGGTGAGGCGCTTGGCGATGGTCTTGCGCATGCCGTCGAGGGGCACCTCCTCGTAGGTGTCCTTGCCGAAGAAGCCCTTGACCTGATCGGTGGTGAGCCCGGCCGGCGCTCCGGCGGCGGGCTTCGCGGCGGGCGCGGGAGCGGCGGCCGGGAGCGGAACCTCCGTCACCTTCGAGGACGCCGCCTTGGCGCCGCCGCCGGCCACCGCCGCGCGCACGTCGCGCTCGATGACGCGCCCGTGCGGGCCGGAGCCGGCGACGGCGGACAGGTCGATGCCCTCCTGCTTGGCGATGCGGCGGGCCAGCGGCGAGGCGAAGACGCGCCCGCCCGAAGCGGCGGGGGCCGCATGAGGAGCCGCCGCCCCGTTCGGCTTGGCGCCGGCCGGCGCCTCATCGACGCGCGCGTCCTCCTTGTGTCCGCCGCCGGACGTTGCGTTCTCGGCCGCCGGGGCGGGCTTGGCGCCGCCGGCGGAGGGCGCGGTCACGCTCTTCGGGTCCTCGCCATCCGCCGCGATGAGGGCGATCAGTTCGTTGACGGGCACGTCCGCCGTGCCCTCGGGCACCACGATCCTGGCGAGCACGCCCTCGTCGATGGCCTCGACCTCCATGGTCGCCTTATCGGTCTCGATCTCGGCGAGCACGTCGCCGGACTTGACCGCGTCGCCCTCCTTCTTGAGCCACTTGGCGAGGTTGCCCTTCTCCATCGTGGGCGAGAGGGCGGGCATCAGGACGTTGATCGGCATCGCAAGTTATCCTGATCTGACAGTGGCCTGGCGTCGTTTTTTGCGACTTCGGTCGAGAGGGCGCGTCTAGTTCAGCGGGCCGTGGGGTTCCGGATCGTCGGGCGTGCCCGCCTCCAGCCCGGCGCGGATGCGCGCGAACGCCTCCTCCTCCGAGAGGTCGCTCTCCAGCGCGTAGATGCGCGCCGCATGCCGGGCGAGGTCGATGAGGAGCCGCCCCCAGGTGAAGGGATCGTCGAAGGAGCGGCGCAGCGCGATGCTCACGGCGCCGTCCACGACGCTGGCGCGCAGCACCTCGATGCCGCCCTTCTCCAGGGCGTCCGGCGGGACGGCGAGCTCCTTGAACCGCTCCGTCATCGCGCGGGTCAGCGGTAGCAGACGGCCTTGGCCGCCTCGACCACGTCCGCCACGGTGGGGAGCGCGAGCTTCTCGAGATTGGCCGCGTAGGGCATCGGCACGTCCTTGCCGGTGATGCGCAGGACCGGCGCGTCGAGATAGTCGAACGCGTCGGCCATCAGCCGGGCCGAGATCTCGGCGCCGATGCCGGACTGCGGGAAGCCCTCCTCCACGGTGATGCAGCGGCCGGTCTTCTTCACCGATTCGATCACGGTCTCCGTGTCCATCGGGCGGATGGTGCGCAGGTCGATCACCTCGGCCTCGATGCCCTCCTCGGCGAGCGCCTGCGCGGCCTTCAAGGCGTAGGTCATGCCGATGGCGAAGGAGACGATGGTCACGTCCTTGCCGGTGCGGTGGATCTTGGCCTTGCCGATGGGAAGCACGAAGTCGTCGAGCTTCGGCACCGGGAAGGACTGCCCGTAGAGGATCTCGTTCTCGAGGAAGATGATCGGGTTCGGGTCGCGGATCGCGGCCTTGAGCAGGCCCTTGGCGTCGGCGGCGGTGTAGGGCGCGATCACCTTCAGGCCCGGCACGTTGGAGTACCAGGCGGAATAGTCGTGGCTGTGCTGGGCGCCGACGCGCGCGGCCGCGCCGTTGGGCCCCCGGAACACGATGGGGCAGCCGAGCTGGCCGCCGGACATGTAGAGGGTCTTGGCCGCCGAGTTGATGATATGGTCGATGGCCTGCATGGCGAAGTTGAAGGTCATGAACTCGACCACCGGCCGCAATCCGGCCAGCGCCGCGCCGACGCCGATGCCGGCGAAGCCGTGCTCCGTGATCGGGGTGTCGACCACGCGCCGCGCGCCGAACTCCTGAAGCAGGCCCTGCGTGACCTTGTAGGCGCCCTGGTACTCGGCGACCTCCTCGCCCATCACGAAGACGTCCTCGTGCCGGCGCATCTCCTCGGCCATGGCGTCGCGGAGCGCCTCGCGCACCGTCATCGTCACCATCTCCGTACCCTCGGGGTACTCGGCCATGACCGGCGCCGGGGCCTTGTTGGTCACGGTGGCGGGCGCGGCCGGCGCCTTCGGGGCGTCCTCGGAGGTCTTCGCCGTGGCGGCGGGCTTCTCGCCGCCGTGACCTTCGGCCGAACCGTTGGCCTTCGGGGCCCCCTTGGAGCCGTCCTTGCCCCCGCCGGCGGCGGCGGCCGCGACATCCTCGCCCTCCCCCGCGATGATGGCGATGGGAGTGTTGACGGCGACCCCCTCGGTGCCCTCGGCGACGAGGATCTTGGCGAGCACGCCCTCGTCGATGGCCTCGACCTCCATGGTCGCCTTGTCGGTCTCGATCTCGGCGAGCACGTCGCCGGACTTGACCGGATCGCCCTCCTTCTTGAGCCATTTGGCGAGCTTGCCCTCCTCCATCGTGGGCGAGAGGGCGGGCATCAGGAGGTCGATCGCCATGATTGCGCTGCTCTTTACCTAAGACGGACGGGACGGCCTGGGGACGGCGACTTTGCGGATCAGGCGCGCGCTTCGAGGAGGATGTCGGTCCACAGCTCGGACGCATCGGGCTCGGGATCGTGCGTCGCGAACTCCGCCGCGTCGTTGACGACCTCGCGCACCTTGGCGTCGGTCGCCTTGAGATCGGCCTCGGCCATGCCGTGCATCTCGATGAGCCGCTTCCTCACCATCTCGATGGGGTCGTGCTCGTCACGCATCTTCGTGACCTCGTCCTTCGAGCGGTACTTCGCCGGATCGGACATCGAGTGGCCGCGATAGCGGTAAGTCTGCATCTCGAGGATGAAGGGGCCCTCGCCGGAGCGGGCGTGCTGCATGGCGCGGCTCGCGGCCTCGCGCACGCTGCGTACGTCCATGCCGTCGACCTGCTCGCCGGGGATGCCGAAGGAGAGGCCGCGCTTGGAGAAATCCGTCTGCGCCGAGGCGCGCGCCACGGAGGTGCCCATGGCGTAGCGGTTGTTCTCGATGACGTAGACCACCGGCAGCTTCCACAGGGCCGCCATGTTGAAGCTCTCGTAGACCTGACCCTGGTTGGCGGCACCGTCGCCCATGTAGGTCATGCTGCACTTGCCGTTGCCGCGGTAGGCGTCCGCGAAGGCGAGGCCGGTGCCCAGCGAGACCTGGGCGCCGACGATGCCGTGGCCGCCGAAGAACTGCTTCTCGCGGCTGAACATGTGCATCGAGCCGCCCTTGCCGCGGGAATACCCGCCGCGCCGGCCGGTCAGCTCGGCCATGACGCCCTTCGGGTCCATGCCGCAGGCCAGCATGTGGCCGTGATCCCGGTATCCCGTGATCACCTGATCCCCCTCCTCGGAGGCCATCTGCATGCCGATGACCACGGCTTCCTGGCCGATATAGAGGTGGCAGAAGCCGCCGATGAGACCCATGCCGTAGAGCTGGCCCGCCTTCTCCTCGAAGCGGCGGATCATCAGCATCTCGCCGTAGGCGTGGAGATCCTCGTCGCGCGTGAACTGCGGCGCGTTCGGCGTCGCATGGCCGGCGGACGCGGCCTCCGGCTTCGCGGACTTGCCCGAGGACTGGGACGGCTCGGGCACGGGTTGTCCCGCCTCGCTCGCGGCATCCATCGACGACCTCCCCGTGAAGCTGCTCTGTTGCTTCAGGTTCTAGGTCAGGTATTTCAGGAAAGCGAGGGGCGCGACTCTGACAGCGGCAGGCGGCTGTCAGGGATTTCGCGGCTCACGGGTCGATGACGACCACGTCGTTGGCATGGACCCGCCCGAGCACGAGGCGGGCGCGCTCCTCCAGCAGGTCGCGGTCGATCTGGTCGGAGCGCAGCAGCGCCACCCGGTGCTCCCACACGGCCCGGTCGGCCTTGGCGGCGGCGAGGTCCTTGCCGAGCCCGTAGGCCTGGATCTTCAGGGCGCGCTTCGCCTCGAGCCCCCGGTTGCCGTTCTCGGCCTGGGAGACGAAGTAGCCGACCACGAGCCCCGACACCCCCCAGAGGAGGAGCGGCAAGACGACGGCTCTGACTCGGCGGCGCACGACCATGCCGCACCATCGCGCGGCAAGGTTAAGAATGTCCTGACATCCGCCGCCGCGACGGACATGTCCACCGGCGGCGACGCATATGCCTTCCTCAGCGGCCGGCGAGCTGCCGGATGGCGGAGCGGCCGGCGTAGCGGCCCTGCGGACCGAGCCCCTCCTCGATGCGGATGAGCTGGTTGTACTTGGCCAGTCTGTCGGAGCGGGCGAGCGAGCCGGTCTTGATCTGCCCGCAATTGGTGGCGACCGCGAGGTCCGCGATGGTCGAGTCCTCGGTCTCGCCGGAGCGGTGCGACATCACCGCCGTGTAGCCGGCGCGCTGGGCCATATCGACGGCCGCCAGCGTCTCGGTGAGCGAGCCGATCTGGTTGACCTTGATGAGGATCGAGTTGGCCGAGCCCTCCGCGATGCCGCGCGCCAGCCGCTCGACATTGGTGACGAACAGGTCGTCGCCGACGAGCTGGACCTTGTTGCCGATGCGCTGGTTGAGCAGCTTCCAGCCCTCCCAGTCGTCCTCGGCCATGCCGTCCTCGATGGAGAGGATCGGGTAGGCGTTCACGAGCTTCTCGAGGTAGTCGACCTGCTGCTCGATGGAGCGAACGGTGCCCTCGCCCTCGTAATGGTAGGCGCCGTCCTTGAACCAGTCGGTGACGGCGCAGTCGAGGGCGAGCACGATGTCGGTGCCGGTCTTGAAGCCGGCGGCGGAAATCGATTCCATCACGAAGTCGAGCCCGGCTTCCGCCGTGGGAAGGTTCGGGGCGAAGCCGCCCTCGTCGCCGACATTGGTGTTGTGGCCGGCCTTCTTGAGCGCGCTCTTCAGGGTGTGGAACACCTCGGCGCCCATGCGCACCGCCTCGGCGAGCGAGGAGGCGCCCACCGGCATGATCATGAATTCCTGGAAGTCGATCGGGTTGTCGGCATGGGCGCCGCCGTTGATGATGTTCATCATCGGCACCGGCAGCACCCGCCCCTGGACGCCGCCGACATAGCGGTAAAGCGGCAGGCCGGAGGCTTCCGCCGCCGCCTTCGCCACAGCGAGCGAGACGCCGAGGATGGCGTTGGCGCCGAGCCGCGACTTGTTCGGCGTGCCGTCGAGCTCGATCATCGCCTCGTCGACGGCGACCTGATCCTCCGCGTCCATGCCGCCGATGGCGTCGAGGATCTCGTGGCGGACGGCTTCCACCGCCTTGCGCACGCCCTTGCCGGAATAGCGCGCCTTGTCGCCGTCACGCAGCTCCACCGCCTCATGCGCGCCCGTGGAGGCGCCCGAGGGCACGGCGGCGCGGCCGAAGGAGCCGTCCTCCAGCAGCACGTCCACCTCGACGGTGGGGTTGCCGCGGCTGTCGAGGATCTCGCGGGCGGCGATGTTGGTGATCGCGGTCATGGAATAGGGCTCTCCCGGACGGGGCGGCAGTCGCTGCGGCTTATCCGCCAAGGCGGGGTGCCGAGCAAGCGCCGGGCCGCGAGAGAGAGGGCCCGCGCCTGCGAATTCGCTCGACCGCACGGGTGAGTTTTTCTTGAACCCGGCCCGGCGGATGCATGGAGCCCTCCCGGCTTGTATAGGAGCGCCCATGACAGACGACACGCTCCAGCTCGGCCAGCCGACGCCGCTGCCCGCCTCCCCCGCCGATGCCAGGCTCGACCGGGTGCCCAATCCGCATCCCGATACGGACTACCTGGCGCGCTTCACGGCGCCCGAGTTCACCTCGCTCTGCCCGGTGACGGGCCAGCCGGATTTCGCGATCCTGGTGATCGACTACGTGCCGGACGCCTGGCTCGTCGAATCGAAGTCGCTGAAGCTCTATCTCGGCGCCTTCCGCAACCACGGGGCCTTCCACGAGGACTGCACGGTGGCCATCGGCCGGACGCTCACCGCGCTGCTCGCGCCGCGCTACCTGCGCATCGGCGGCTTCTGGTATCCGCGCGGCGGCATCCCCATCGACGTGTTCTGGCAGACGGGCGAGCCGCCGCGCTCGGTCTGGCTGCCCGATCCCGGCGTGCCGCCCTATCGGGGGCGCTGACCTTCAGACACGGAAAGGGCGGCCGGTTGCTCACCGGCCGCCCTTTCCGTTCCGGTCCTATGACGCCAGCGGCTCAGTACGGGTAGCCGTAATAGCCGTAGCCCGGCTGGGCATAGCCATAGGCGGGACGGCCATAATAGCCGTCGTTGTAATAGGCGTCGCGCGCGGCACCGGCCGCGATCGCACCGGCCGCCAGGCCGGCGATGCCGAGACCGACAGCCGCGCCCGTCCCGATGCCGCGACGGCCGCCGCGATAGGCGTAACCGCCGTGGTATCCGCCGTGGTACCCGTGGCCGCGCGGGCGCGCGTCCGCCGAGGTCGAGACCAGGGTTCCGAGGGTCAGGGCGGCGGCGGACAGGATGGCGATCTTGCGCATGCGAAGTCTCCCTATGGGCATGACCATGAATTCAGGGAGACCAACGCCGGCCGAGCTTTCCCAGTTCCGCAGAGCGGATTCTTTCTCGCCCGTCCAGTTTCCGCCGCGCGTCAGGCAAGCCCCTTCGCCAGCCGGTCGAAGCCCTGGAGCGTCGCGAGCAGCGCCGGCATGTCGGCGAGCGCCACCATGTTCGGCCCGTCCGAGGGCGCGCGGTCGGGATCGGGATGGGTCTCGATGAAAATTCCGGCGACGCCCACCGCCACCGCCGCGCGGGCCAGCACCGCGACGAACTCGCGCTGTCCGCCCGAGGTGGCGCCCTGCCCGCCCGGCTGCTGCACGGAATGGGTCGCGTCGAAGATCACCGGCAACCCGCCGCTCACGTCCGCCATGATCGGCAGGCTGCGCATGTCGGAGACCAGCGTGTTGTAGCCGAAGGAGGCGCCGCGCTCGGTGAGCAGCACGTTCGGGTTGCCGGCGCCCGTCACCTTGGCAGCGACATGGGCCATGTCCCAGGGCGCCAGGAACTGGCCCTTCTTGACGTTGACGGCCCTGCCGGTGGCGGCGGCGGCCAGCAGCAGGTCCGTCTGCCGGCACAGGAAGGCGGGGATCTGGAGGATGTCGACCACCTCGGCGGCCGGGGCGCATTGCGCGGCATCGTGCACGTCGGTGACGACGGGCAGGCCGAAGCGCTCGCGGATCTCGGCGAAGATCGGCAGCGCGCCCTCGAGCCCGAGCCCGCGCGCCGAGCCGGCCGAGGTCCGGTTCGCCTTGTCGAAGGAGGCCTTGAAGACGAGGCCGATGCCGAGCCTGCCGGTTATCTCCTTGAGGGCGGCGGCGATCTCGAGGGCGTGCTGCCGCCCCTCGAGCTGGCAGGGGCCGGCGATCAGGGCGAGAGGCAGCCGGTTGCCGAAGGCGACCTCGCTCACACCTTCGCCCACGCGCACGACGCGGCCCTCGTGGGGGGTCTCCTGGGGGCCGGTCCGGTTCGTTTCGCTCGCCATGGAGGGGGGTCTAGCCCGCCTCGCCCTCGCGGGAAAGGGCGACCGGACGCCTTCGGGGCGAGGCGCGCGCGGCCAGCACGCAGACGGTGAGGTCGCCGGCCAGACCGTCCGAGCGCGGGCCGGTCTCGCAGCGCAGGAGCGCTGGCCCGGCGGCCCCCTCCCGCGGCTCGCCCGAGAGCAGCGAGTCCTGATGGAGGCGGAGCGCCAGGACCTCCACATCGCCGGGCCGGGCGCCGGCCAGCGCCTCGGCGGCGAGCCCGATCAGCACGAAATACGGCCGGCGCGGCTCGCGCTCCAGGTCGCCGAAGACGAGGCGGGCGGGCTTGCGGCAATCGAGGCTCATGCGCTCGGCATCCGCCGCCCGGAACACGGCGATCGGGCCGGCGCGGCCGGCAAGCGAGGCCCCGGTGGCGCGGATCAGCCGCGCGGTCAGCCCGTCGCAGGCGGAGTCGGCGCGGGCCGGCGTGGCGGCGGCCAGGGCGAGGGGCAGGAGGACAACGGGCAGGAGGACGAGGAGCGCGCGCATGGCGCGCCCGTTCTAGCGCCCCCTCGCCCGCCGCGCCATCGGACGCCCCGGCGGGCCCCTCCACGGGCCGCAAAAAAAGGCGCCGGCCTCGCGATGAGACCGGCGCCAGTCGGGAGGAAACCCGAAGGGGTGTCGGGGTGCCTCAGCCCGCGTTCTTGGCGAGGGAGACGGCGACGAAGCGGGTGACGCCCTTGGCGCTCTTCACCCGCATCAGCACCGCCTTGCGGCCGTTGCCCTCCGCCGAGCGGATGCGCTCGGCGACATCGGAGGGCTTCGAGACGGCGGCACCCGCGACATCGAGGATGACGTCGCCGCGCTCGATGCCCTTGGCGGCGGCCGGGCCGTCGGGATCGACGTCCATCACCGCGACACCCTCCTCCGCCAGCCCCACCGAGGAGGCCGGCGCGAGGCTCAGTCCCAGGCGCGGCTGGCCGCCCTCCGACGAGGACGAATCGAAGTTGCCGTTCGAGGCGACCTTGCCCTCGCTCGGCAGCGCCCCGAGGATGATCGTCGCGGTATCGGACTTGCCGCCGCGCATATAGGCGACCTCGACCTTGGAGCCGGGCTTCAGGCCGGCGATCCGGCGCGACAGGTCGCGGGCGTCGTTGACGCTGTTGCCATTGACCGACTCGATCACGTCGCCGGACTTGAGGCCGGCCTTGGCCGCCGGAGTGCCGTTCTCGGCATGGTCCACCAGCGCGCCCTTGGCCTTGTCGAGGCCGAGCCCGTCGGCGATGTCCTTCGTCACCGGCTGGACCTGCACGCCGAGATAGCCGCGCGCGACCTTGCCGTCCGTGCGCAGCTGCTCCACCACCGCCTGCACGGTCTCGGAGGGAATCGCGAAGGCGAGGCCCACGCTGCCGCCGGAGGGCGAGGCGATGGCGGTGTTCACGCCCACGACCTCGCCGTTGACGTTGAAGGTCGGGCCGCCGGAATTGCCCTTGTTGATGGGCGCGTCGATCTGGAGGAAGTCGTCATAGGGGCCGGCGCCGATGTCGCGGCCGCGCGCCGAGACGATGCCCGCCGTCACCGTGCCGCCGAGGCCGAAGGGGTTGCCGATGGCGACCACCCAGTCGCCGACGCGGGGCGCCCCCTTGCCGAACTGCACATACGGATAGGAGCCCTCGTCCTTGATCTTGAGGAGCGCGATGTCGGTCTTCGAATCCTTGCCGATGACCTTGGCGTCCAGCGTCCGGCCGTCGTCGAGCGTCACCTGGACGGTCTTCGAGTGGTCGACGACGTGGTTGTTCGTCACCACGTAGCCGTCCGCCGAGATGATGAAGCCGGAGCCCACGGCGCCGCGCTGCTCGCGCTTCTGCGGCATGCCGCCCTCGCCGCCGGGGCCGTTCTGGCCGAAGCGCTTGAAGAACTCGCGCAGTTGCGGAGGCACGTTCTGGAGCTGCCGGTCGTTGCCGCCGCCAAAACCCTCGTCCTCCGCGTCCGCGCTGTCGTCGAGCTTGACCTTCACCGAGACGACGCCCGGCTTCACCTTGTCGACCACGTCGGCGAAGGAGCCCGGCGGATGCTCGGGCGCGGCGATGGGGGTCTTGGGCAGAGCCTGGGCGAGGGCGGGGGTGGAGGGCGCGACGAATCCGGCTCCGACGGCGCCGCCCGCGACGAGGGCGGCCGCGGCGGCGGAGGCGAGCGCGGTGCGGCGGAAGGTGGGGCGGCGGGTGACGGGCGCGGTCATCGAGGTCTCCGGTGTGGTCGCGGTCATGGGCGTCGGGCGCCGCTACGGGGTGCGGTGCATGCTGCCTTGATGCGGCCGGGCGCCTCTCTCGCCCGTTTCGGCGAGGTTACGGTTTGGTCAGGTGGCGGACGCGGGCGGCTGGCGCAGGGGAGGATCGGCGCCTATCTCGCGGAGCGGCGCGGCAGCGGCCGCATTCGGGGAAAGCACGCGATGGCCGGCTGGAGCTGGGCGATCCTGTTCGTCGCCGGCCTGTTCGAGGTCGGCTGGGCCATCGGCCTGAAATACGCCGACGGCTTCACGCGGCCCCTGCCCTCCGCGCTGACGCTGGTGGCGATGGTTCTGAGCGTGGTGCTGCTCTCGTTTGCCGTGCGCAGCCTGCCCCTCGGCACGGCCTACGCGGTCTGGACGGGGATCGGCACCATCGGCACGGCGATCCTCGGGATCGTCCTCTTCGCCGAGCCGGCGACCGCGCTGCGGCTCGGCTGCATCGGGCTGATCGTCGCCGGCATCGTCGGGCTGAAGCTCGCCGGCTGAGCGCCGCGATTGCCGGGGCGCCGACCGGCCCGTAGGCTCGGCGGCGTCCGACGCCCCGTTCCCGAGACGACCGATGCGCATCCTGCCCTGCCTCCTCGCGCTGAGTCTCGCGGCCGCCGGAGGCGTGCGGGCGGAGGAGAGCTACGTCCCGAAGGCGGGGTTCAAGCCCGTGATCGTTCCCCGGCCGGGCGACAAGGGCGTCTACACGCTGCTCGACGCCTGGCGCGAGGGGCCCGACCGCGTCGTCCTGGTCTCGAAGCGGGAGGGACCGTCCGGGATCAACTACACCCGCCGCAGCCTCGATTGCCGGCGCCGCCGGGCCCGCGACCTCGGTCTGGGCGACACCGTCGCCGAGATGATGCGCGACAAGCCGGGCGAGCCGGAATGGGATCTCGTCGACGGATCGAGCGCCGATCTCGTGGGGCGCGCGGCCTGCCGGACGGCCGCGCGCTGAGCCGGCTCAGGCCCCGGATTCGCTGAGCCGCGCGAGCGCCTCGCGCAGCTTGACGAGGCGGGCGGCCTCGGCGTCGCGACGCTCCTTCTGCTCCTCCACCACCTCCTCCGGCGCGCGGGCGACGAAATCGGCGTTGCCGAGCTTCCCGTCGAGCTTGCCGATCTCGCTCTCGGCCTTGGCGGCCTCCTTCTTGAGGCGAGCGACCTCGGCGGCGAGATCGACGATGCCCTCCAGCGGCAGGGCCGCGACGCTGCCGCGCACCAGGAGCTGCACGGCCTTGGGCGGGGCCGTATCGGCGAAGGAGATGTCGGAGAGGCGGGCGAGGCGCACCAGGGTGTCGCGCCAGGTCTCGATCTTGTCCCGCACGGTGGCATCGGCGCCCACCATCACCAGCGGCACCTGCGCGCCGGCGGGCACGTTCGTCTCCGAACGGGCGGAGCGGACCTCGGAGACGAGATCGACCACGAAGCCGATCTCGGCCTCCGCCGCCGCGTCCGTCAGGCCACCGAGCGCCGGCCAGGGCGCGAGCGCCAGCAGCCCGCGATCGGGAAGCCCCTCCCCCTTGATCGCCCACAACTCCTCCGTGAGGAAGGGCATGAACGGGTGCAGGAGCTTGGCCACCTGATCGATCAGGAAGGCCACCGCGCTTTGCGTCTCCGCCTTCACGGCGGCGTCGACGCCCTCGCCCTGCAACACGGGCTTGGCCAACTCCAGATACCAGTCGCAGAACACGTTCCAGACGAAGCGGTAAGCGGCCGCCACCGCGTCGTTGAAGCGGTAGGCGGCGAGCGCGGCCTCGACCTCGGCCACCGCACGCGCCGCCTCCCCGAAGGCCCAGCGGTTGAGCACCTCGGTCGCGGACTCGGGCCGGAAATCCGGGTCGCGCCGGCAGCCGTTGAGCTCGGCGAAGCGGGCGGCGTTCCAGAGCTTCGTCGCGAAGTTGCGGTAGCCCTCGACGCGGTTGACCGCGAGCTTGATGTCGCGCCCCTGCGCGGCCATGGCGCAAAGCGTGAAGCGCAGCGCGTCGGCGCCGTACTGGTCGATCAGACCGAGGGGGTCGACGACGTTGCCCTTCGACTTCGACATCTTGGCACCCTTCTCGTCGCGCACGAGCGTGTGCAGGTAGACGGTATCGAAGGGGACCTCACCGGTGACGTGCAGGCCCATCATCATCATGCGGGCGACCCAGAAGAAGAGGATGTCCTTGCCGGTGACGAGGGTGTTCGTCGGATAGAATCGAGCCAGTTCTTTCGTATTTTCCGGCCAGCCCAGCGTCGAGAACGGCCAGAGCGCCGATGAGAACCAGGTGTCGAGCACGTCCTCGTCGCGCTTCAGTTCAACGGCGCGGCCATGCTTGGTGGCCGCCTGCTCCAGCGCGTCGGCCTCGCTCATGGCAACGTAGATGCCGCCTTCCGCGTCGTACCAGACCGGGATCTGGTGCCCCCACCAGAGCTGGCGCGAGATGCACCAGGGCTCGATGTTCTCCAGCCACTGGAAGAAGATCTTTTCCTGGTTCTCAGGCAGGAACTTCGTCTGCCCCGCGCGCACCGCCGCGAGCGCCCGCTCGGCCAGCGGCTTGACGTTCACGTACCACTGCTCGGTGAGATACGGCTCGATGACCACGCCCGAGCGGTCGCCATGGGGCACCGCGTGGGTGTTCGGCTCGACGAGCCGCAGCCGCTCGCGCTCCTCCATCAGGGCGACGACGCGCTTCCTGGCAGTGAAGCGGTCGAGCCCGTGCAGCGCCAGCGCCTCGGGCTCGGGGGCCGCGCCGGCGAGGAACGCCTCGTTGCCGTCGATGAGGATGTTGGCTTCCGCATCGAGGATGTTGATGGCGGCGAGCCCGGCGCGCTTGCCCACCTCGAAGTCGTTGAAATCATGAGCGGGGGTGATCTTGACCGCGCCGGTGCCCTTCTCCGGGTCCGAATAGGTGTCGGCGACGATGGGGATCAGGCGCCCGACCAGCGGCAGCCGCACCCGCTTGCCGACGAGATGCGTGTAGCGCTCGTCGTCGGGATGCACGGCCACGCCCGTGTCGCCGAGCATCGTTTCCGGCCGGGTGGTGGCGACCGTGATGACCTCGCCGGTCTCGTTGCCGTTGTCGTCCACCACCGGATAGTCGAAATGCCAGAGATGGCCCTTCACCTCGACCTGCTGGACCTCCAAGTCCGAGATCGCGGTCTGGAACTGCGGGTCCCAGTTCACGAGGCGCTTGTCGCGGTAGATCAGCCCCTGCGCGTGCAGGTCGACGAAGACCTTGAGGACGGCGGCCGAGAGGCCCTCGTCCATGGTGAAGCGCTCGCGCGACCAGTCGCAGGAGGCGCCGAGCCGCTTCAGCTGGTTGACGATGGCCCCGCCCGATTCCGCCTTCCAGGCCCAGACCTTCTCCACGAAGGCCGCGCGGCCCATGGAACGGCGGTCCGGCTGCTGGCGCTCCATGAGCTGGCGCTCGACCACCATCTGCGTGGCGATGCCGGCATGGTCCGTCCCCGGCTGCCAGAGCACGTCGCGCCCGCGCATGCGCTCGAAGCGGGCGAGCACGTCCTGGAGCGTGTTGTTGAGGGCGTGGCCCATGTGCAGCGAGCCCGTCACGTTCGGCGGCGGGATCACGATGCAGAAGGGTTTTGCGCCCGCGCGATCGGTGCGGCCGGCGCGGAACGCGTCACCTTCCTCCCAGGCGGCGCTGGCGCGCGCCTCGGCGGCGGCGGGGTCGAAGGTCTTGTCCATCATGGGGCGTCTGAGGCCGTTCGAGAAAGCGGAGACGGATATGGCGCCCGCTTTCACCCTCCGGCGCCCCCGCGTCAACACGCGGGGGCTGCCCCGCGCCTCAGCGTCCGCGCGAGACCCGCTCGATCTCGGCGCGCACCATGCGCTCCACCATCACCGGCAGGTTGTCGTCGAGCCATGCCTTCAGCATCGGCCGGAGCATGTCCTTGACGAGGTCCTCCAGCGTGCGCGCGTTCTGCGACATCACCGTGTGCGCGAGCAGGCTGAACGCCTGGTTCACGCTGGCATCGGTGGTCTGGGAGGTCAGCCGGGGGGCGGGCTCCTCGGGCTCGAAGGCGGCCGGCGGCGGCTCCGGGGCCCGGCGGGGGGGAGAGGGCGGCGGCGGCGGAGGAGCGGGCGGCTCCGGCTCGACCTCGAGCGCGTCGAAGTCGATGGAGTCGAAATCCATCGCCTCCTCCACCGGCTCGGGCTTCGGGGGCGGCTTGCGCACGGGCTCGGCGACCTCGGCAAGGTCGAGCACGTCGTCGTTCTCGGGCAGCGGGGGCGCCGCGCGGGGCGCCGGCGCGGGCGCCTCCTCGGGCTTCGCCTGATCGTCGGCGATGATGCGGCGGATGGAGGCGAGGATCTCCTCCATCGAAGGCTCGCCGGCCTTGTCCTGACTCTTGGGACTCGCTGCACTCATCGCGGACGGCGCTCGGGGCAAATCAGGCGGGATCGGAAAGACAGAATCAGTATTTCACGTCGCCCGCGCCAGACAAGCGCCGCGGGCACACGGCCCGCGGGAAAACGCCCGCCGTCCCGGCCTCAGCGGCCGTCCGGGGTGCGCAGGCCGTACCAGAGGTCCTTGACCTGATCGTAATGCGTCTTCGGGCTGTAGGCCGCCACCGCGATGCCGGTGTAGCGCACCGTCAGCCGGCCGACCGCCTGGACGACGCCGTAGGAATAGATCACCCGGTCGCGCTGGGCCGTGATCAGCGCCACGCGGGCGTTGAGAAGCTCCTGCTGCGCGTTCAGGACGTCGAGGGTCGTGCGCTGGCCGACGCGGGCCTCCTCGCGCACGCCGTTCAGGGCCACCTCGTTGGCCTGCACCTGCGCCTGCGAGGCGATCACCCGCGCCTTGGCCGATTCGAGCTGGCCCCAGGCCGAGACGATGGCCGAGCGCACCTGGTCGCGGCTCTGCTCGACCTGGATGCGGGCCTGGCCGGCGAGCTCCTTCGCCTGACGGATCTGCGCGTAGGTCTGCCCGCCCTCGTAGATCGGAACCGTCAGGCGGCCGACGATGGAGGCGCTGACCCCGTTCGAGCCGGCGAGCTGCTGGTCGTAGCGCTGCTGGACGGAGCCCTGGAGGCTCACGTTCGGCATCAGCGCGCCCTCCAGCACCTTCACCTGCGCCTCCGTCGAATCGACGTTGTGCAGGGCCGACAGGATGGCGGGGTGCTCCTTGAGGCCGGTGTCGATCGCCGCCTCCAGGCTCACGGGTACGAAGCGGTCGAGAGGGCGGCCTGGGGCGAGCTGGCGCGGCTCCACGCCGATGAACTGGCGGTACAGGCCGATGCTGGAGCGCAGCTGCGCCTCCGCCGCGCCCACATCCGCCCGCGCGCCGGCCAACCGCGCCTCGGCCTGGGCCACGTCGGTGCGCGTCACCTCGCCGACATTGAAGCGGTCGCGGGTCTGGCGGAGCTGCTCCTCCAGCACCTCGACGTTGTTGCGGCGCAGCTCCAGCGTGGCCGTGTCCGACAGCACGCTCATGTAGGCCTGCACGGCGCTGTAGAGCACCGTCATCTCCGTGCCCCGCAGCGTCTCGCGCTGCGAGAACACCGTCGACTCGGCACGCCGCGTGTTGTTGTCCGTCTGGAACCCGTTGAACAGCGTCTGGTTGACCGTGATCCCCGCCCCGCCCGGCAGCGTGGTCTGGTTGAGCTGCGAGCCCTGCACCCGCCCCTCGAACTTCGAGACGCCGATATCGGCCTCGACGCTCACGGTGGGGCGGTAGCCGGCCTGTGCGGCGGCGACGTTCTCGTCGGTGGCGCGTACGCCGGCGCGGTTGGCGTTGAGCTGCGGGTTGCCCGAATAGGCCCGCGCCAACGCCGTCTCCAGCGTCTCGGCGCCGGCGGGAGGGGCGATCGCGATGGCGGCCGCCACGGACAAGCCGGACAGCCGAAGCGCGCGCCGCATCGCGGATGGATGATCTCTCACGTCGCTCAGCCCTTGCGGTTTCTCGAAGGTGCCGGATTGTCCGTCGCGAAACGGAGACAGCGCGACGTTGCGCGCGATCCGGGTATTGGCCCGCCCAAGGGGAACCTTAACCGGGATTTAACCCCCCGTCCCAGTGCGTCGCGGGATGTCGGATCGGAATCACCCCGAGGTGGCGCATAAAAGCGACACCCCGCGACACGCCGGCCCGCATCGATAACTGCACATCCGGGCCGGGAGCCAGCGGGAACGGAAACAGGGTCAACAAACCCTTTCCGAAGATTCTTCCCAAAAGCCTTGCGCGCGCCGCCTTGGCGGATCGCTCAGAAGGCGAATCCGGTCTCGACGGCGAAGGCCGGCAGGCCCGGCAGCGCCGCATCGAAGAGCGGACGGGCGCCGAAGGCGTCCCCGGCGCGCACGAACAGCGTCGCCTTGGCGGCGCGGTCCTTGCCCAGCACGCAGACGAGGCGGCCCCCATCCGCGAGCTGGTCGAGCAGGCCCTGGGGCCTGACCTCGACGCGCCCCTCGACGAGGATCGCGTCGAACGGCGCCTTGCCGGGGGCGCCGGCCGGCAGCGGTCCCTCGACCACCTCGGCCTTCGCGTCCAGGCGCTCGCGCGCGGCCCCGGCGAGGGCCGGATCGGATTCGAGGGCGGTGACGACGGCGCCGAGCTCCGCCATCAGCGCGGCGCCGTAGCCGTAGCCCGTGCCGACATCGAGGACGCGCGCGCCGGGCTTCAGCGCCAGGGACTGGATCATGCGCGCGAGCAGCATCGGCGCGGGCAGCACGCGCCGGTCGCCACCCAGCGGCACGGCCCGGTCGACATAGGCGAAATCCTCCTGGCCGCGCGGCACGAAGCGCTCGCGCGGCACTGCATCGAAGGCGTCGAGCACGGCGATGTCCGTGACGTCGAAGGTCCGCAGCTGACAATCGACCATGAGGCGTCGCGCCTGCGCGTAATCGAGCATCGTGCCGTGTTCCTTCGCCCCGCGCAGCGGCCGGGCCGCGCGGTTTGTCGGGGATCGGCCGGGAAAAGGCAAGGTTGCGCCGCGCGCCGGCCCCGCTTCCCACATGACGGCGGCCCGCGCCTGTCGCGTGGCTCCGGGACGGGGCCGGGCAAGCTCGAAAAAGGGAAGCTCGGGAAAAACGTTGGAGGCCTCGCCCGGAATCGAACCGGGGTGCAAGGATTTGCAGTCCTCTGCGTAACCACTCCGCCACGAGGCCTCTTCGCGGGGCGCCCGAAGGCGCGGATCGCGCCCCGGCGCCTGGCGGACGGCTCCGGGGAGACGGGTCTCTATCAGAGGCGGGCGGGCGGGAGCAACGGTCTTTCACGGCCGTCCGCCGCGCCCGGCACGCCGCGTGACGAAATCGTCATGCGACGCGGTTGCGGCCTTGCGCGGCCCGGCGGCGGTGTGTAGAGACCCCGCCGTGGTCCCCGATAGCTCAGCTGGTAGAGCAAGCGACTGTTAATCGCTTTGTCGCAGGTTCGAGTCCTGCTCGGGGAGCCAAACCTCCACATCGCCGAAGCGCGTGTCGTCATGGGGCGCGTCACGCCGCCATCTTGACGGAAGGCGGCTTCGGTAGCCTCATCGGCGCGCCGGCATCGCCCGGCGCGACCCGGCCGGAGCGGGGCGTGGACATCGAGATCCTGTCCGACATCGTGCGGCTGCTGGGAGAGAGCGGCCTGTTCGCCGGCCTCGCCGAACCGATGCTGCTCGGCCTCGCCCGGCGCATGCGCCGCGTGACGTTTCCGGCGGGCCGGCTGATCTTCTCGCGCGGCGATCCGGGCGGCGATCTCTACGTGGTCGCCAACGGGCGCGTGCGCCTCTCGATCTGCACCAGCGACGGGCGCGAGCTCTCCTTCGCGCAGGCCGAGCCCGGCACGGTCTTCGGCGAGATCTCGGCACTGGACGGGGCCGTGCGCACCTCCAACGCCACCGCCGTCAACGCGGTGGAGGTGTTCGCCCTGTCCCGGCGCGACCTCGCCGACCAGACCCGCGAGAACCCCGAGATCGCCCAGGCCGCCATCGCCTTCGTCTGCGCGCGGCTGCGCAGCACCAACCAGACCCTCGAATCGATCGCGCTGCACTCCATCGAGGTGCGCCTCGCCCGCTTCATCCTGTTCGCCCTCGAACGGGCCGGCCCCCGCGCCGATCCGGGGGGCCTGCTGCGCCTCAACATGTCGCAGAGCGACCTCGCCCTGCTGATCGGGGCCTCCCGCCCCAAGGTGAACGCGGCGCTCGCCCATCTCGAGGAGGCCGGCGCCATCAAGCGGGCCGGCGACGCCTTCCGCTGCGACCGGGCCGCCCTCTCCAGACTGGCCGATATCGGCGCATGAGCCGCCGCGATCCCGTCCGGCGGCGCTCTCGCCTGCGCGCGGCCCTCCTCGCGGCGGGCCTCTGCGCCGGCCCGGCCCGCGCCGCCGACCCGGAGGCGGCCCGCACCCTCATGGGCCTGGCCGAGGACCGGCGGCGGATGCAGGACGCCGCCCGCCTCCTCGACCGGATGGGAGCGCCCGCCGGAGTGGCTCCGGCGCCTCCCGCCGCCGTCGCCGCCGCTCCGCCCCCCCCGCCTCCACCGGCCCTCCCCCCGCCCGTGGTGGTGGAGACCCCCGCCCCGATCCGGCCCCCGCGCGAGGCGCAGGCGGCGGTCGCCAAGCCCGGCCCGGCGGCGGGCACCAATCCTCCCCTTGCGGCAGCCGTCCCGTCGGCCGCGCCAGGAAAGGAGCCGGCGAGCGTCCCCATCGTCCCCCGGATCGTGCCCCAGGCGGCCCCGCCCCCGGCCCAGATCGAGCCGCCCTCGCGGGTCGAGCCGGTTCGTCCGCAGCCGCCCGTTCCGGTGGCCGAGCCGGCGCGGCCCGACGTCCCGAAACCCGCCCCGTCCGCTCCCGCCGTAGTCGCGGCGCTGCCGGAGCGCGCACCCGGCCCCGCGATCGTCGGCCGCCCCGCGCAGGAGGCGGCGCCCGTTCGGCTTCCGGCGGAGACCGAGGTCTATTTCGGCTACGGCTCGGCGACCCTCAGCGACGAGGCGGTCGCGGCGCTGCTGCCGCTCGGGCAGGACCGCGCCGGAACGAGCGCGATCACGCTCCTCGGCCATGCCGACGCGCTGGAGAAGGACACCCAGGACCGCAAGCTCTCCGAGCGCCGCGCGGAGGCCGTGCGCCGTTTCCTGGTCTCCTCGCTCGGGTTCGATCCCCGCCGGATCAGCCTGCGCGGCCTCGGGGCCGAGCGGCCGAAGGTGAAGGGCGACCTGCCCTCCCCGCAGAACCGGCGGGTGGAGATCCTGCCCGCGCCCGCCGGGCCGGCGGCGCTCAGCCCGCCTTCGCCTGGTCGCCCTTCGACGGATCGGTCTTCGACTGATCGTGGGCGATGACGAGGCGCTGGCCGCGCATGGCGGCGATGACCTCGTCGCGCGCGCCCATGGTGACGATGCGGCCGAAGGCCATCACCATGACCTGCTCGACATGGGCCAGGATCTGCGGCCGGTGGGTCACGATCAAGAGGGTGCGGCCGGCGGCCTTCATGGCGGCGATGGCCTGGCTCAGCGCGCGCTCGCCCTCTTCGTCGAGGCTGGCATTGGGCTCGTCGAGCACGATGAGGCGCGGATCGCCGTAGAGGGCGCGGGCGAGGCCGACGCGCTGGCGTAGCCCCCCCGACAGGGCGACGCCGCCTTCCCCGATCGGCGTATCGTAGCCGTTGGGCAGGCGCAGGATGACCTCGTGGGCCCCGGCGCTGCGGGCGGCCGCGATCACCGCCGCCTCGTCGACGATGCCGAGCCGGGCGATGTTCTCGGCCACCGTGCCGGCGAAGAGCTCCACGTCCTGCGGCAGGTAGCCGATATGCTTGCCGAGCCGGCTCTGGTCCCACTGGCCGTAGGCCGCGCCGTCGATGCGCACGGTGCCGTCGCGCAGAGGCCAGACCCCGGCGAGCGCGCGGGCGAGGCTGGACTTGCCGCTCGCCGAGGCGCCGACGATGGCGAGGCTCTCGCCCGCCTTGAGGCTGAAGCTGATGCCCTTCACCGAGGGGCGGTCGGCGCCGGGCGGCCAGACGATGGCGTTCTCGACGTCGAGATGGCCGGTCGGCGCCGGCAGGGCGGTGGGCGCCGGCCCGGCGGGCAGCGCCAGGAAGAGGCCCTCGAGCCGGGCATAGGCCGAGCGGAAGCCGACGATGCGCTTCCACTGGCCGACCATCTGCTCCACCGGCGAGAGGGCGCGGGTCATCATCAGCGAGGCGGCCATCATGGCGCCGGGCGAGATCTCGCGCTCGATGGCGAGCCAGGCGCCCACGCACAGAAGCGCCGTCTGCACCGCGAGCCGGGCGAATTTCGAGACGGCGTGCAGCCCCGAGGCGCGCTCCAGGGCGCGGGCCTGGGCGCGCACCGCCGCCGACTGGGCCCCGCTCCAGCGCTCCAGCACGATGTCGCCCATGCCGAGCCCGCGCACCACCTCGCCGTTGCGCAGCGCCGAGGCCGCGAAGCGCTGGGCCTCCCCGGCGAGATGGCTGGTGCGGTCGAAGGAGCCCTTGGTGAGCAGCTCGCTGACGAGCGCCAGGGCGAACAGGACCACCGCGCCGATCACGGCGATGTAGCCGAGGAAGGGGTGTTGCAGGAAGCAGAGCCCAGCGAAGATCGGCACCCAGGGCAGGTCGAACAGGATCGTGGCCGTGCCCCCCGAGATGCAGTCGCGGATGGTCTCGGCGTCGCGAATCACCTGCGCGCCCTGGCGGTGCCGGGGCGAGAGCTCGGCCCGCATCATGGTCTCGAAGAGGGGGCGCCGCAGCACCGCCTCGAAGCGCACGCCGGCGCGGGTGAGCACCCCGGCGCGGGCGAATTCGAGGATGCCGTAGAGGAGCAGGAAGACGATCACGATGGTGGTCAGCATCACCAGCGTCGTGGTGTTGCGGCTCGTCAGCACCCTGTCCTGGATCTGCATCGAGTAGAGCGGCGAGGCCAGCATGCTGGCGTTGATGAACAGGCTCAGCAGGAAGGTCGATCCGAGCGCCGGGTAGCAGGCGCGGATCGCCTTGGAGAGGGGGGTGCGCTGGGCCGCCATGGTCCGGTGTCCTCGGGTGCGGGCGCCCGCTCGGCGCCGCGTCCCGGCGACCTTACGGCCGCGCCCGTGCGGCCTTCGGTTCCGTATGGAACACCCCCGGCCGCCGAGCGCAAGTTTTCCAGTCTTCGTGAGTTTTCGCACATGGATTTGCCGGGCGCGCCGAAGCTGTTCCCGGCGTGACAGCCGCATCGTTTCGGCAGGTTTACCGTCCTTCCAAGTCGAGCGGCATGACTGCCCGCCGGCTACCAAATTCTCGGATGCAAAGCCGAAATCATCGGCCGATCAACCCCAACACGAACGCGATGGAGACTGTCATGAGAATCAGCGATCCCGGCCGAATCGGCATCATCGGCGACACCGAAGGCGGCATGGGCAACATCGGCGGCGTCACCGACGGCTATGCCGGCGGCGACGGCTACGGCGTCCCGATCGACGGCTCCCTCGTCGGCTACAACGGCGGCAACGCCATGGTCGGCGAGTACGAGGACCCGATGTTCCACAACAGCGGCGGATACACCCCGTCCTCGAGCGGCCCCTCGACGACCCCGATCGATTCCTCGCTCGGCGGGGTCGGCGGCGTCTCCCGCGACGACCTCGGCGACGCGTATGCCAGCCACAGCACCAGCTCCCCGATCCACATCTCCACCGTCGGCTTCTCGGGCCCCGGCATGGGCACGTTCGGCGTCGGCAGCGGCCTCGGCAACATGCCCTCCTATGCCTTCCCGATGGACGGCGCGGGCTTCGGCGGTGGCGGCCTCGGCGGAGGGGGCCTGGGCAATCTCCCCTCCTCCTCCTCCTTCGCGCTCCCCTCCTTCTCCGATCATGGAGGCTTCGGCATCAATTTCGGCGGAGACTTCAACCTCGGCGGGGACTTCAATCTCGGAAACCTCGGATCCACCCCGGTCATCGGCGCTCCGGCGGCGAACCAGGCCGGCGAGACCTCCACCCTGCCCGAGACCGGAACCGGCGGCGGCATTGGCGACGCCCTCGGCGATGCCGCCCACGCGGTCGGCGATGCGGTCGGCTCGGCGGTCGACCATGTCGGCGGCGCGGTGTCCGATGCGGCCGGCGCCGTCGCCGGCGCGATCGGCGATGCCGGTCATGCCGTCGGCGGGGCCGTGGCCGACGCGGCGGGCGCCGTGGGCGGGTTCCTCGGCGACGTGGCCGGCGCGATCGGCGATGCGGTCGGTTCGGCGGCCGATCATGTCGGCGGCGCGGTCTCGGATGCGGCGGGTGCCGTCGCCGGCGCGGTCGGCGGCGCGATCGATCATGCCGGCGATGCCCTCGGCAACGCCGGGGCTGCGATCGCCGACGGGGTCGGCCACGCCGTCGACGGGGTCGGCGACGCCATCGGCGCGCTGGGCCATGTGGCGGCGAACGGCGCCGGCCATGTCGCGGACGCGGCCGCCAATGTCGCCGACGCCATCGGCCACGGCGACATCGGCGGCGCGGTCGATGCGGCCGGTGGGCTCGTCGGCGCCGTCGTGGACGGGGTCGGCGGCGTGGTCCACGGGGTCGGCGACGTCGTCGGCGGCGTGGTCGACGGGGTTCTCGGAGCCGCGGAAGGCGCGGGCCATGCGATCGGCGACGCCATCGGCGGCGGCGTGGGCGAGGCCATCGGCGGGGCGGTCGACGCCGTGGGCGGCGCGATCCACGACGCGGCCGGCGGCATCGTCGGCGCGGTCCAGGACGGCGTCGGGCATGTCGGCGACGCCGTGGGCGACGCGGTCGGGGCCGTCACCGGAGCGGTCGGCGAGATCGGCGGCGATCTCGGCGCCATCGGAGACGCCATCGGCCACGGCGATGTCGGCGGCGTGGTCGACGCGGTCGGCGACGTGATCGGCGCGGTCGGCGATGCCGGGCATGCGCTCGGCGGCATCGTCGACGCGGTCGGCAACGGCATCGAGGGCGTCACGGACGCCGTCGGCCATGCCGACGACGTGGTCGGCGGCGCCGTGGGCGGGGTGGTCGACGCCATCGGTGGCGCCATCGGCGGCGCGGTCGGCGACGCGATCCACGATGCGGCCGGCACCGTCGGCGACATCGCCGGGGACGTGGTCGGGGTGCTCACCGAGGGCGCCTCGGGCGTCGTCGAGGCGGTCGGCGACGGGCTCGGCGCCATCGGCGGCCTGATCGGCGGCGATGCCGGCGCGGCGCTCCAGGAAGCCGGCGCCTTCCTCGGCCAGGGCCTCGACGGGATCGGCGACGCGGCCGGCGGCGCCGTCAACGACGGCATCGACGCCGCCTTCGGCGCGCTCGGCGACCTCGTCGGCGGCGAGGCGGGCGCGGTGATCGGCCAGATCGGCGACACCGTCGGCGACGTGGTCGGCGGCATCGTCGGCGATGTCGTCGGCGCCATCGGCGGCGGCCCCGAGGGGATCGGCCACGCGCTCGGCGACGCGGCCGGCGCCATCGGCGACATCGGCGGGGCGCTCGGCGGCCTCCTCGGCGACGGACTCGGAGCCCTCGGCGACGCGCTGGGCGGTCTCGGCGGCGACATCGGCAACGCGCTGGGCGGCATCGGTGGCGACATCGGGGATGCTCTGGGCGGCCTGGCCGGAGACATCGGCGGTGCCCTCGGCGGCCTCGGTGGCGACATCGGCGGCGCGCTCGGCGGGATCGCCGGCGATATCGGCGGAGCGCTCGGCGATCTCGGCAACGCCCTCGGCGGAATCGGTGGCGACATCGGCGGAGCGCTGGGTGATCTCGGCAATGCCCTCGGCGGGATCGGCGGCGACATCGGCGGCGCGCTGGGTGATCTCGGCAATGCCCTCGGCGGGATCGGCGGCGACATCGGCGGCGCGCTGGGTGATCTCGGCGGGGCCATCGGCGGCGTGGCCGGGGACGTGGCCGGCGCCATCGGCGGCGCGGCGGGCGATCTCGGCAACGCCCTCGGCGGCGTGGCCGGCGACATCGGCGGGGCGCTCGGCGATCTCGGCGGCGCCATCGGCGGCGTGGCCGGAGACGTGGCCGGCGCCATCGGCGACGCGGCTGGCGAGGTCGGCGGCTTCCTCGGCGACGTGGTCGATGCGGTCGGCGGGGCCATCGGCGGCGCGGTCGACGCGGTCGGCGAGGCGGCGGGCGCGGTCGGCGACGCCGTCGGAGAGGTGGTCCATGCGGTCGGCGACGCCGTCACCGGCGGCGACACCACCTCCGGCCACGAGGCCACCGGCGGCACCTCGGGCTCCGAGGGCACCAACGGCGGCGGCAACGAGGGCAACGAGGAGGTCCACGGCTCCGGCGAGACCGGCCAGCCCGTCGGCGACGGCGACTCGATGCCGGCCCCCGACGACGACGGCACCGGCCCGCACAACCCCAACGCCGACTCGAGCATGCCGGCCGACGACGGTTCGGACCCGCACAACCCGGCGGCCATGAACAGCATGCCGGCGGATGACGGCTCCGACCCGCACAACCCGGCGGCCATGAACGCCATGCCGGCCGACGACGGCTCCGATCCGCACAACCCCGCCGCCGATGCCGGCATGCCCAACCCCGAGGGCAACGGCAACGGCAGCCCGATCAGCAACGTCGCTCACGGAGCCAGCGAGGCCACCCACGGCGCCGAGTCGAGCATCATCGTCGTCGGGGGCGCCAATGCCAGCGACGACGGCACGGGCGGGCTCGGCCACGACACCGGCCGCGGCGGCCTCCATCTCGGCAGCTTCTGGGACCAGGCCGCGGACGCCTCCGCGCTCCACGGCAACCAGATGATCGACCTGTCGGCGCTGTCGTCCGTCGCGGCCGCCCCCGCCCATGCCGCGAGCATCGGCGACCACGGCCTCACCGCCTCCGGTCTGTCGATGGGCCAGCTGGCGAGCATCGGCGACGCCGGAGCCGCCCATACCGACCTTGCCGCTCATGCGTTCGACATCGGCGCCCACACCGCGCTCGGTGCCGATCACCTCTCGGCGAGCCACCTCGACCTCGGCGCCGCGCATATCGCCGACCTCTCGCACCTCAACCTCGGCGGCTTCCAGATGCACGTCATGTAAGGCCGGGGGCACGATCCGGCGGCCGGCGCGACGGGCGCCGGCCCTCGGGAGCACCGCCGCGGCGAGGGGGCCGCGGCGGTGCTCGCTTTTTTTCTTCGTGGCGGGGCGCTCCTGTCACGCCGGGAACAGACGGGACCGCGGCCGGATGGCACCAAGGCATCGTCGGGATGCCGCAGGCGCCCGGACGAACGCCCCGAGGAACCGGCCATGGATCTCGCGCTTCCCGCCCATCTCGACAGCGACCTCGAGAGCGATGCCGGCCATGGCCGCTACGCCACCCTCGGATTCGCGGCCATCGCCGTGGTCTTCGGCGTGCTTGGCACCTGGTCGGCCTTCGCGCCCCTCGACCGCGCGGCCATCGCCCAGGGGCAGATCGCGGTGGTGGGCAGCCACAAGGCTGTCCAGCATCTCGAAGGCGGCATCGTTCGCGAGATCCTGGTGCACGAGACCCAAGCCGTGAAGGAGGGCGACGTGCTCTTCCGGCTCCAGCCGGTCCAGGCGCTCGCCGGGGCCGAGGCCCTGCGCAAGCAGCTCGACGTCGCCCAGGCCACCGAGGCCCGCCTCGTCGCCGAGCAGAACGGCGCCCCCGCGATCGCCTTCCCGCCCGCCCTCGCCGCCCGCCGCTCGGTACCCGAGACGGCGATCGCGCTGCGCGACCAGGAGCGCCAATTCTCCGAGCGCCGCCGCTCCCTCGATAACGAGACCGGCATCCTCAAGGCCGGCATCGAGGAGAAGACCCAGGACATCGCCGGCCGCACCCTCCAGCGCGCTACGCTGACCTCCCAGCTCGCCAGCTACAACCAGGAGATCTCGGGGCTCACCGACCTGACGGCCAAGGGCTACTACCCGCGCAACAAGCTGCTCGGCATCCAGCGCGAGCGCGACCGCCTCCAGGGCGAGCTGGCGATGACCGAATCGGGCATCGCCCGGCTGAACAAGTCCATCGACGAGTCGAAGCTCCAGATCCAGGGCGTGCGCCAGAAGCTCGACACCGAGATCGCCCAGCAGCTCGGCGAGACCCGCGCCCGCCTCTCCGACATCCGCGAGAAGCTGACCGTCGCCGAGGACGTGCTCGCCCGCGTCGAGGTGAAGGCCCAGCGCGACGGCATCGTCCACGACCTCAAGATCCACACCGTGGGCGCCGTGGTGAAGCCCGGCGAGACGCTGGCCGAGATCGTCCCCGTCGCGGACGGGCTCGTGGTGCAGGCCAAGGTCTCGCCGCTCGACATCGAGAGCGTCGCCGTGGGCCAGAAGGCCGAGGTGCGCTTCGCCAACTTCTCCGCCCGCGAGACGCCGATCATCCTCGGCCGCGTCGAGAGCGTGTCGCCGGACTCGCTCACCGACGAGCTCACCCGCGCGCCCTACTTCTCGGCCAAGGTCGTCATCGACCAGTCCACCCTCCCGCCGGACGTGGCCCGGCGCATCGGGCCCGGCATGACCGCCGACGTGCTCATCACCACCGGCGAGCGCACCGTGCTGGCCTATCTCTGCGCCCCGCTCTTCAACACCCTGGCCAAAGCCTTCCGGGAGAAGTGATCCCGCGCTTCGGCGGCCCCGTCTCGCAGGCTCGCCGGAACGTGATATGGCAGAGGCGGATCGCCGGCCCGCGAAGGGCCGGCGATGTCTGGCGAGGGCGGCCCCAATCGTGTTCCTGCGTCGCGGACAGACCTTTCGAGACCTCAACAGCCTGTCCGGTCTCGTGCTCTTCGCCTTCGCCGCGAGCCATCTCCTCAACCACGCCATCGGGCTCGTCGGGCTCGAGGCCATGTACGAGGTCCAGCAGTGGCGCTGGGCGGTGACGCGCTCCGCCCTCGGGACCCTGGTCCTCGCCGCCGCGCTCGCCACCCACGTCGCCTACGCCACGGCGGCGACCCTGCGCCGCGCGACCCTGCGCCTGCCGCGCTGGGAGCTGGCCCAGCTCGCGAGCGGCGTGCTGATCCCCCTCTTCCTCCTGCCCCACATCGTCGAGACGCGCGGCGCGCATCTGCTCGCGGGAACGCAGGACAGCTACCTCTACGTGCTCGCCCGCCTCTGGCCGGGGGCGGCCTTCCTCCAGGCCGTCTTCCTGCTGCTGGTCTGGGGGCATGGCTGCCTCGGGCTGCACCACTGGCTGCGACGGAGCCCGCGCTACCGGGCGATGCTGCCCGCCCTGCTCTTCCTCGCCGTGGCCGTACCCGTGGCGGCGCTCGCCGGGTTCATGGTCTCGGGGCGCGCCGTCGCCGCCCTGATCGAGGCCCCGGAGGCAGCCGCCCGCGTGAAGGCCGCCACCGGCTGGCCGGACGAGGCGCAGGCGTCGACCATCGAGACCTACCGCCTCGGCGTCCGGCTCGTGGCGCTGGCCGCCCTCACGCTGCTCGGCGCCGCCGTGGCGCTGGGCATGGGCCGGGGGCTCGGCGCCCGGATCGCCGTCGATTTCGTCGGCGGGCCGCAGGTGCGGGCCGCCATCGGGGGGACGCTGCTCGAGATCGGCCGAGCGCATGGCGTTCCCATCGCCTCGGCCTGCGGCGGCCGGGCCCGCTGCACCGCCTGCCGGGTGCGCATCGACGCGGGCGGAGAGGGCCTGCCCCCGCCCGCCCTGCCCGAGCGGCTCGCCCTCGCCGCCATCGGCGCGCCGGAGGACGTGCGCCTCGCCTGCCAGATCCGCCCGCGCGAGAACCTCTCCGTGACGCGGCTCGTGCGCCGCTCGGGCGACGTCGCCGGCTCCTCCGGCGGGGACGAGGCGGAGGCGGCGGGCCTCCAGAGGCCGCTGGCGGTGCTCGCCGTCGACCTCGCCGACCTCGCCCCCGTGACCGCCGGGCGGCTCGCCTACGACGTGGTCTTCATCCTCAACGGCTTCCTCGCCGGGGTCGGCGCGGCCATCGAGGAGAACAGCGGCTGGATCGCGCGCGTCCAGGGGGACGAGCTGATCGCGGTGTTCGGCCGCCGCCACGGGGCCGACGAGGGCTGCCGGCAGGCGCTGGCGGCCGCCCGCGCCATCGACCTCGCCCTCGAACCGCTCAACGCGCGTCTCGAGGCGGAGCTCGGCGCGGCCCTCGGCGTCGCCATGGGGCTCGATGTCGGCGACCTCCTCGTCGGCCGCTTCGGCTACGGCCCGGCGCCGGGGCTCGCCGTCATCGGCGCGCCCCTCGACAGGGCGCGGGGCCTCAAGGTCGTCGCGCGCTCGCGCGGGCTCCAGCTCGTCGCCTCGGCCGACGCCGCCCGGCTCGGCGGCTGGCCGGAGGGGACCGGCGCGCGCCTGAGCGCGTTCCTGGCCGGACGGACGGAGGCGGGCGAAGCGATCGGCCTCCGGCACGGGCGCGAGCTGAAGGCGGCCCAGGCCGCCGGTCCCGTGAGCCAGAAGGCCCGGATCCCGGTGTGAGGGCGTCCGCTCAGGCGCGCGGCCGCCGCGTCCCGGCGCGCACGGGAATCGCGACGCGGGCGGCCCGGTGCCGTCCGATGAGGACGGCGGCTGCGGACAGGACAGCGCATCCGAGAGCCGCGTCGCGGACGAGAATCGCGAGATCGAAGACGGTGGCGATCTGGTTCGTCATCGAAACGCTCCCTCCGTGTGCCCGAAGCAGAGTGTCGGCGGCATGGTAAACGAGCCGTTAAGGAACGGCATGGGAGGCATGGGTCTCGCGTCGGACCGGCCCTTCCCGCCAAGGTCGGGCTTGCGTCGGCCGCCCCGGCATGGGCACCTGCCGCCCGAACCGGGCGGTCCGCGTGCCGCCCCGTGCCAATTCCGGCCGCGAGGCCGTCCCGATCCGAAAGGAGGTCCCATGACCCAGGCCCATCCGACGAGCGGCGCCGAACCCGATCCGGCCTGCCCCGTCAGCCTCGAGCAGCTCGGCGCGGTCTACAGGGCCGAGCCGGAGGACCTGCCCGAGATCCTCTCCGCGATCCCGCCCCTCACCCGTGCCAAGCTCGCGGCCTATCTCTACGGCAAGAGCCACATGCATCAGCTCGGGCTGTCCGTCGCCCGGACCTGCACCCGCGAGGACCTCGTGCGGGTCGCCGGCGAGATCGGCTCGGTGATCCACGGCCAGTCGGGCCTCAAGCCGGCCAAGCCGGCGGCGCCGCCGCCGGTCTCCGGCGGCCCCGTGCGCAAGATCAGTCTCGGCGGATCGGCGGCCAAGGGCCGCAGCTTCGACTGAATCCCCGTGCATGGGGCGGTGCGAGCGTGGCGGTGGAACCGCCGCGTCCCCGGCCCGATTGTAGAGGCCCGTGCGTTGGAGGCGGTCTTAAGATGTTCGGCTGGTGGAAATTCGGTTTCGACGCGACGATGCTCACGCTCGAGTCGCAGCAGGTGATCGGCATGCGGCTCATGAAGCTGTCGGCGGGGGGCGCCGCCGCCCAGCACGAGGCAGAGCGGATGGTGACGGAGAAGGTGATGGCGGCGGGCGAGGCCGCGATGATGCTCGCCACCGGCGGATCCGGGGCCAAGGTGCTGGCGGGCTACCGCCGCAAGGTCCGCGCGAACGCGCGCCGCCTGTCGCGGGGTTGAACGCGCGGCCGATCCGACTCAATCTCGGCGCGAACCTGTCGTTGTGTGCGTAATCCCCGCCCGCGGGGACCGACCGAGGCGCGGGCGCGGCCTGGAGGGGCCGGGACACGGAGAGGCCAGCAGGATGACGGACCACAGGATACGCGAGCGCGCCTACGCGATCTGGGAACGGGAGGGCCGAATCCCCGGCCGCGAGGCAGAGCACTGGGCGCGGGCGCAGGCCGAGATCCAGGCCGGCGAGCCCCCCGCCGGGACGCCCGCACCGAAGGCGAGCCCGGCGAAGGCCGCCGGAAAGGCGAAGACCGCCGAGGCACCGGCCGCTCCGAGGAAGACCGGCAAGACAGCCGCCGGCAAGGAGCCGAAGGCCGCCAAGATCGCCAAGTCCACCGATGCCGGTGCCAAGGGCGCAGGCGTCAAAGGCGCGGGAACCAAGGCCGGCGCGGCCGGGAAGACGCGCGGCGATTCGAGCCGCGGCTCGCTTCACTAATCCCTCGTCGCGCGGAACGCGACGGCGCGTTCATCGTTCTCCGGCAGAGCTTGATCGTCGCCGGCCGCCGCGGCCGACGACCGCATCACCGGAGATTCGCATCATGAGACCCGCCGCCGCCCTGCTCGGACTCGCCGCGATCCTGATCCCGCTCTCGGCGCATGCCGGCCCCGCCTATCGCGCAGAGGGGGTCGCCGCTCCCGGCGCCGCCGTCGCGACCGGCGGGCGGGCGCCCTGGAGCGCGCCATGGGAGTACGATTCGGGCAGCGACAACGACCGCCGTCCCGAATTGCCCTACTATCAGCAGGGGCGCGGACAGCAGACCGGCGGCCCCGCCCGCAACCTGCTCCCCGACGACGGGCTGCATCTCTTCCCGCGCTGACGGCCGTCCCCGTTGTCCAGAGGGGGCTGTTGCATCGGGGCGACTCGGTAACGCGCCGGCTACGAATTTTGGCCGGTATGGGTGGCGCCGACGCGCGGAACGGTCTAGCCGAGCCGCTCCGATCACAAGCCCGCCCGCCAGGAACGCGCCCGATCATGTCTCTTCCGGCCCCCTCGCTCGATGAACGCCCCGTGACGACCCCGCTTCAGGAGCGGATCGCCGAGGCCGTCGCCAGCAGGACGACGCCGCTGAGCCAGTTGCTGCGCCTGGTCTTCGCCCTCGAGGCGGACCCCGTCTCCGGCGCCAACGAGAACCTGAAGTCCCACCTGCGCCAAAGCCTGCGCGCGCGCATCGGCGCCCCGCTCGGCGCCTGAGGGCGATCGCCGGCCGGCGATCCCGGCCGCCCTCCCCGGCGATGGGCCGTGCGGGAAGGCGGTCCGGTCGACTGGCTCAGTGAGCGTGCCGGGCGCGCTTGGTGCCGCCGCCCGCGCGCGCCGCGCGCTGCATGCAGGCCGTGTAGATCTGCCGGCCGATGGCCTGGAGGCCGATGCCCTGGGGATCGGGCGTCGAGAAGACCCGATCGCGCGCCTCGTCCCGGCAGGCGGCGTCCTGCGCCGACTTGATCGGCGGTTCGCCCTGCGCGAGCGCCGCGCCGGAGACGGACGCGGCGAGGGCGAGCCCGAGGCAGAGGGTCGTGAGGCGCGGGCGGGCCGGATGGCGGTGGCTCGGCATGTCGTCGGTTCTCCTTCATGGAAGACCCGAGCGCGTCGGGCCGGACGCCCCCCGGCGCCTTCCGCGGCACGATAGCGCGGAGCCCGCTTCCGGCGTAAGGCGGTGGACCGCCGGGCCGTGTCCGGCCGCACGCGGCACCCGTTCGAGGGCATCCGTCGTTCCGGACGAGGCCATGCGGGCGCGGCCCGCCGATCGGCGCCGGATGCGCCGAGGGGGAATGCACGATGGCGGAAGCCGCGCCGACCGGGACGCCGAGCGTCCACGAGCTCGTGGAACGGGGTGAGATCCGCGCCGAGGACGTGCGCGCGGCCGCCGACGCCTATGTCTCCAACGCCTCCGCGACCCTGCTGCTGCTGGGGGGCGCCTACGTGCTCAACCTGTCGGCGGCGATCCGGGCGCATCCCTTCGCGCGGGAGACCGTCGCGGATCCGGCGGCGGCGGAGCCTCTCCGGCGCGCGGCGGTGCGCACCGCCTTCCAGGTCGCCAAGCGCTCGCTGAAGGGCGCCGATCTCACCGCCGCCGTCGAGGCCTACGCGGCCGATCCGAACGCCCGGCTCTTCGTCGCCTCCGCCGGCTACGGGCTCAATCTCGCCGCCGCGATCCAGGCCCATCCCTTCGCCCGCGCGACCCTCGCCGATGCCAGCGCCAGCAAGGCGCTCAAGCGGGCGGCCGTGGAGACCGCCATCCTCCTCGCGGTGCCGAACCGGCATATCCAGTAATCGCTCCCGGCGGCGGCCGACGAACAGGCGAAGCCGAAGCGTAGCTGCCGAACATTTGAGCAGGGATTGCCTTCTATTCCACGCCGCCCCGTGGAACGCGGCCGTTACGAGTCCGTTTGCCGGTGAACGACCTGCGGGGCGCGCGTGACGACGATGCATATCAGGACCGGTTACTCCATCGCTCTCGATACCGTCGCGCCGACGGCGATGACCCTGCTGCTCAGCGTGCATCCCTCGCGCGTCGCCGATCTCGTGACCCCGGAGACGATCAACTTCGATCCCCCGGTTCCGGCCCGGACGATCCGCGACGGCTTCGGCAACACCGCGACCCGCATCCTGGCGCCGGCCGGCCGAATCACCGTGTCGGCGGATTTCGTCATCCGCGATTCCGGCCTTCACGATCCGGTGGTGCCGGAGGCCCGCCAGGTTCCGGTGCAGGACCTGCCCGACGACGTGCTCGTCTTCCTGCTGGGCAGCCGCTACTGCGACACGGACCGGCTCTCGTCGCTCGCCTGGTCGCTGTTCGGGACCACGCCGGAAGGGTGGGCCCGCGTGCAGGCCATCGTCGACTACGCCCACAACAGGCTGCGTTTCGACTACATGATGGCCGACGCGACGCGCTCGGCCTCGGAGGCGAACGCGCAGCAGGTCGGCGTCTGCCGCGACTTCGCGCATCTGGCGGTGGCGCTGTGCCGCTGCATGAACATCCCCGCCCGCTACTGCACGGGCTATCTCGGCGATATCGGCATCGCCCCCCTGCCCGACCCGATGGATTTCTCGGCCTGGTTCGAGGTCTATCTCGATGGGCGCTGGTACGCGTTCGACGCCCGCCACAACACGCCGCGCATCGGCCGCATCGTGATGGCGCGCGGGCGAGACGCCACCGACTGCGCCCTGACGACGAGCTTCGGCTCGGCGGTGCTGGCGGAGTTCAAGGTCCATACCGACGAGGTGCCCGAGACCCTCTGCTCCGGCCCGCTGCCGGCGCTCACCCAGGCGGCCTGAGACCCCCTTCGCGGAGAGGCGACGGGCATCGCGGCGACGCATCCCGTGCGAGGGCTTTCGCGCGCGTGTCCAGGATGGCTTCGCCCCGATAGCGTCGTTTTCGGGCGCGAGGGCAAAGCTCCTGTCCGGCGCCGTCTCGGCGTCTCGATCCGGCTTGGCACGGCGCGCTCTGCGCGCGTCGGTCGACCTTGGGACGGAACAGGCTTCTCCGGTCCCGGCCGACCCTCTCCACCGGATCGGCCTCAAGCTGGCCGCGCGCTTCATGGACTTGGTTGCTACCGAGGATCATGACCGCTCTTGCTCGATGTCTTTCTTCGAATAAGTCTAATTTAGATATAGCTCACTCATCGACAGTGCAGTTTGATACATCCGCAAGCGTGTACAGAGACAGTTACATTCGCATTCGCTTTTGTTGCATTATCGCCACATTCGTGGACGCCCGACAGCCCGTTCCGGTCGGCATATAAAATTCATATCTCACAAACTCTTAGCCAGAAAACGGCACTCCCGCGACGGCATCGGGAGGCTGTTGCAGCGTGGTGACGCTCATTGTCCACGCGCATCCTCCGCATTGCGGCAAGACAAAGCCTTTCGTATCGCCGGTCGACAAAGCACAAGCGCCTTCAACTGCTTGGCATCGTTCTAAACAACACTTGAGCGCACCGCGAACGGCGCTCGGTTTTTTGCGGCCGCGCCGCCGCGGGGGTCTCGTCATGATGCCAATGTCGTCACATCGCTCGGTTCGCACCGCGGCGCTCGCAAGCTTTTCCCTTCTTGCCTTCGCGATCGGGACCGATGCGGTTCGGGCGCAGACGACGACCCAGCTGAACGAGCTGTCCGTGGAGGGCCAGCTCGCTCCGAAGGGCACCGGATCGGGCACGCTGCCCGGCGCCGGCCTGCCGGCGAGCACCATCGTCCGGCCCGGACAAGTCGTGACGGAGGATCCCAAGGGGCCCGTCGACGGCTTCGTGGCGCGCCGCACATCGACGGCGACCAAGACGAATACGCCGCTGCTCGAGACGCCCCAATCCGTTTCCGTGGTCGGACAGGAGCAGATCCGGGCCACCGGCGCCCAGAACCTGGCCCAGGCGACGCAGTATACGCCGGGCGTCTATAGCGGCGCGTTCGGCGTCGATGCGCGCCTCGACTTCTACCAGCTGCGCGGGTTCGTCGCGAGCGACTACGGCCTCTACAAGGACGGCTTGCAGCTCCTCAATTACGGCTTCAACTACTTCCGCACCGACACCTTCGGTCTCGAGCGGATCGAGGTGCTGCGCGGGCCGTCGTCGCTGCTGTTCGGCTCCGGCAATCCCGGCGGCATGATCAACATGATCACCAAGCGGCCGACCAGCGCGCCCTTCGGGTATGTCGAGGCGGGGGCGGACTCGTTCGGCCAGAGCTACGGCGCCTTCGACATCGGCGGCCCGGCCGATCAGTCGGGGCACTGGTTCTATCGCCTGACGGGGGTCGGGCGCGCGGGGGGCACCCAGATCGACGGCGTCGATGCGGACCGGGCCTATATCGCGCCCGCGATCACCTATCGGCCCGACGGCGCGACCTCCTTCACGGTGTTGACGAGTTACCAGAAGGATTGGACCGGCGTCACCGCGAACTTCCTGCCCTATAGCGGCACCGTCAAGCCGAACGCGAGCGGCCTGTTCATCCCGCGCTCGCTCAATGTCGGCGATTCCAAGCTCAACACCTTCCGGCGCGAGCAGTTCTTCATCGGCTACGAGTTCGAGACGGCGGTCGACGACGTCTGGACCGTGCGCCAGAACTTCCGCTACTCGTTCAGCGAGGCCTATCAGAACTCGTTCATCGGCCAGCTCGGTTACGCCAACGCGGCGGAGACGCAGCTCGCGCGCTACCAGTTCCGCGACAGTTCGCGCGTCAACCTGTTCCAGGTCGACAACCAGGCTCAGGCCGAGTTCTCCGACGGCCTCTTCCGGCATACGGCGATCTTCGGCATCGACTACAAGCACTACGCGCTGCACGACAACCAGGCGGCGGCCTTCCCCGGCCCCTCCCTCGACATCCTGAACCCCGTCTATGCCGGCTCCAACCTGATCCCGACACCCTATCTCGCCGATCGGGACACGTTCCAGCAGATCGGCCTCTACGCTCAGGACCAGATCAAGATCACCGACCGGTTCTCGATCATCGGCGGCCTGCGGCAGGATTTCGCCTCGACCTCCGTCGACAAGCAGCTGTTTGGAACCAGCACCAAGCGGGACGATCAGGCGCTGACCTACCGCGTGGCCGGCGTCTACGCCTTCGATTTCGGCCTGGCGCCCTACATCGCCTATTCGACCTCGTTCCAGCCGCAGATCGGCTTCGACGCCCTGCTGCCGGGCGGTCCGGCCTTCAAGCCGGACAAGGGCAAGCAGCTCGAGGGAGGCTTCCGCTTCCAGCCGGCCGGACAGGGCTGGATGCTCTCCTTCGCGGGCTTCGACCTCGATCGCGCCAATCCGCTGATCCCGGTCGCGCCCTTCATCACCAGCTTCACGCAGGCCGGCGCGGTCAACTCCCACGGCATCGAGGCCCAGTTCGTCGCCAACCTCCTCGACGGCCTGAACGTCACCGCCTCACTGACGCACTACAACCTGAAATACACGTCGAGCCAGCAGCCCGCGCTCGTCGGCAGGACGCCGGCGGGGGTCCCGCAAACGCTTGCCAACCTCTTCGCCGATTACACCATCCCGACGGGGCCGCTGCGCGGCTTCGGCTTCGGCGGCGGCGTGCGCTATGTCGGGCACTCCTTCGCGGTCGACAATGCGCTGCAAGGCACGGTCGTGGTTCCCGACTACGTGCTCTACGATGCCACGGTCCATTACGATTTCGGCAACGGCGTGCGCGCCGCGGTCACCGCCTCGAATCTCGGCGACAAGCGTTTCGTGACGGCCTGCCAGGACCTCAACAACTGCTATTACGGCGAGGCCCGCCGGATCCTGGGCTCGGTCAGCTACAAGTGGTGACCGTCTGACGCCGGCCCCGCGCAAGACTTGCGCGGGGTCGCACCGCGCGCCGATAGCGGCATCCGGTATCGAGCGATGTGGGCCCTCACCCGATCCGCAGGCTCGCGGATCGCGAGCGATTCCTCATCCGGGACGATGCGGAGAGGGGTTGCAACGGGCGAGGAAGAAGGCGCGAAGCTCCACGGTCGAGCAAGCTGCCTGGCGGAAGGGGTGTCTGCCTCCGCCCAATCCAGCGCCGTCCGGACCTGTCCGAGGTATGCGGGGTTTCACTGTTGGTGTAAGCGCTTAGTCCCGATCGACCGTCCAGACATATCCGTTGCCATCCGGCCCTATCCTACATACGATGTGGGTTCGAATGTGGGGCGGCGAGTTCGGATGACGGTGTGACGAAACGGAGAGGACGCCACCCCGACAAGGCGCTCACGGCGGTGCAGGTCCGCGCGCTCAAGGTGCCCGGCCGCTACGCTGATGGCAACGGCCTCTATCTCGTCGTCGACCCGAGCGGGGCCAAGCGCTGGCTCCTGCGCACGGTCATCCAAGAGCGCCGCCGCGACATCGGGCTCGGCGGCCTCACCCTCGTCACCCTCGCCGAGGCCCGCGAGAAGGCGCTCTCCTACCGCAAGCTCGCCCGTGAGGGCGGCGATCCGCTCGCCGAGCGCCGCATCGTCCGGGTCGCGGTCCCGACCTTCGCGGAGGCAGTCGAACGCGTCCACGCCGAGAACGCGGGGACTTGGCGCAACGCCAAGCACGCCGCGCAGTGGCGCAACACCCTCCGGCAGTACGCCTGCCCAGAGCTGGGTGAACGGACGGTCGACCGGATCGACACGCCCGACATCCTGCGCGTGCTCACCCCGATCTGGCTGGAGAAGCCCGAGACCGCCCGCCGCGTGCGCCAGCGCATCGGCACGGTGCTCGACTGGGCGAAGGCCGCGGGCTTCCGGCAGGGCGAGAACCCCGTGGCCGGCGTGACGAAGGGCCTGCCGAAGCAGACGAGCGCGATCGAGCACCACGAGGCGCTGCCCTGGGCCGAGGTGCCGGCCTTCGTCGAGCGGCTGCGCCAGACCAAGGGCGAGATGGTCCGTCTCGCCTTTGAGTTCCTGATCCTTACGGCCGGGCGCACCGGGGAGGTGCTGGGCGCGCGCTGGTCCGAGTTCGACCTCGATCAGGCCCTCTGGACGGTGCCGGGCGCGCGGATGAAGGGCAAGCGCGAGCACCGCGTGCCCCTGAGCGCACCCGTGCTCATCCTTTTGGAGAAGGCCAGGGCGCTCGGCGACGGCGATGGCGATGGCCTCGTGTTCCAGGGGCGCCGGCCGGGCGAGTCGATCTCCAACATGGCGTTGTTGATGGTGCTGCGGCGCATGCAAGTCGCGGTAACCGCGCACGGCTTCCGCTCGTCGTTCCGCGACTGGGCGGCCGAGACGACGGCGTTTCCGGGCGAGGTCGTCGAGATGGCCCTTGCGCACAAGATCAAGGGCAAGGTCGAGGCGGCCTACCGGCGCGGGGATCTGCTCGACAAGCGGCGTCCGCTGATGAGGGCTTGGTGCCAGTTCGCTGGTGGTGATGCAGGGCAAACGAACGAATGAAGCGCGATAAACTTACTGACTACCTTCTCAATCAGATTGAGCAGATCGGGCCTATCCAATTTCGTGGCGAAGAGATTCGCTTTAGAAAGCAGCTAGAGGCGTTGAGCGATAGCGAGTTTCGGGCCATGTGGCGGGATGAGTTGCGCGCTACCGCCATGTCAATTGAGGATAATATCCAATTTTCTAGCCCATCCTACGACGCAGAGTTCGACGTATGGGCCAGAAAACCAATTTGGACCGTCGACGAATTTGCAATTCTCGCTGCTGGCAAAGATCCTCTCAGGGTTAGTGCGCAGGATCTCGAACAGATCGCGTTTACGAGCAAGATGGGAAAGCGCTTCGCGGAAGCTAGAGACATAGCGCAACGATTGGTGGTATTAGAAAAATTGCACGACCCCGATAAACCAGAAAATTTCGTTTTACAGGCGCGCAAGTATGGTTTGGAGCTAACACTTGAAATGACTTCGCCTGTAGAAGAAACAACAGGAAAGCTTCTGGGTTTACACGAAGAGAATGTCTTCCTTCGGGCAGAGTTGGAAAAAATCAAATCTAGTCCTGAATATAGAGATCGTGAACGGCAAAGCATTAACCAGATTATAGTTGGTATGATCATTTCCATATACAAGTTTGATCTATCGAAGCGCAGAGATCCGGCCATAGTCGAGATGCATGGCGATATCGTGCGAGGTCTTTCGCGGTACGACTATAAGATAAGCGTTGATACCGTTAGGAAATTTGTGTCGCAAGCTATCCACGATCTTGGTCTCGAAAGCAGTCGAAAGCGCCCTTCTGTTTGATCGTAGTTCCTATTTCTAAGATTTATACATTTTCAAAGCATTATAATACTGCGTTCACGCTTTCGGGGGCCATCACCAAGTCCATAGCGGTAGAACCGGCGAGGCCCTCCGTCAGGCAGACTTCGTTTTGGATCAAAACGAGTTCCGCCTAGGAAGGCCTGCCATCGGGCATCCCTGGGTTCGCCGCAACCCAACGGAGCCCGCCATTGCCGCAGCCGACCCTTGACCCCCTCCCGCGCTACCTGCGCGTCCGCCAGATCGTCGCCCCGCACGGGGTTCTCCCGATCTCGCGCTCGACCTTCTACGCGCAGGTCGCCGCCGGCACCTTCCCGCCCGGCACCAAGCTCACCCCCGGCACGGTCGTCTGGCCAACCGCGGTGATCCTCGCACTGGCCGAGAAGCCCGCGCCCTAGCCCGCTACCTCTCGAACCAACCCGCTCGGTCCTCCCGCCGCCGGCCCCGCGCCGGCGGCGAAGGCGGCCCCGTGCTCAAAACTCAAGGCCCCCATGAAACGCTCCTCACCCCACCACGCACGACCCGACCTCATCCGCCGCCGCTCCCGCGTGATCGGCGTCCCGACGGCCCCGGTCCTGCGCGAGATCGCCCGCAAGCAGAAGGTCGTCTTCGTGCGGGCGACGACCCTCACGATCCGGAAGATCGACCAGCGGCTCCAGTAGCCGGCCCCGCCCGCGCCGTCGCGACGGCGCGGGCATCTTGTTCGTAGAGCCCTCGAACCCGGCGCAGGCCCTCGACCGCCCGTGATCCGCACGAACCCCTTCGACTTCGGCCTCGACGATCTCAGCCTCGACGTCCGCCCCGGCGTCCCGCGCGAGGACCGGGTCTACGCGCCTCAACCCGGGACGATGCCGCCCCGCCTCGACGCGCACCTGCAGCGGGCCACCGAGGCGGTGTTCGCCAAGGAGGGCGGCGAGGGGCCGAGCGACTACCTGCCCGCCGACAAGGTGATCGAGCTGTTCGAGGCGGTCTCCTTCGCCAACCAGCACCACGGGGTCGTCCTCAACGGCTTCCTGACCGTGAACTGGTCCTGGTGCGGCGTGCGCGACCCGCGCGCCGTCTCCTGGCTGACCACGCGCCTGATGAACCGCATCGGCAAGGCGCGCGGCGGGGCCTCGGCCCGGGCGCCGCTCCTCTACGTCCACGTCCACGAGAATGCGCTCGGCCGCCTGCACACCCACGTCCTGCTCAACGTACCGGTCGGCACCCGCCCCGCGCTCCTCGAGCAGGTCGTGCGCAGCGTCGGCCAGCTCACCGGGATGAAGCCCCCATCCCACACCGTCGACGTGCGCCAGCGTCAGGACGGCCACCGGATCACGCAGCAGGGGCGTTGGCTGCGCTACGTGGCCAAGAGCCTCGACCCGGAGGCGCGTGTCCGCGCGCCCGACGGCCGGATCTACCCGCTCGGCGCGCTCCTGCAGCTCGAGAAGTGGCAGGCGAGCGGGCCAATCGGCGACAAGTCGCGCGTCGGCGGCGCGGTCGCGCTCGCCCGGAGCGCGCGGGCCGCGGGCGGGCACGTCTCGGCGCTCGACCTCGGCGCCTTCGCCGACCTCTACGACGGTTGGGAGGTGCGCCTGCACCGCGCGCGTTGCGAGCGCGAGCGCCCCATCCTGAACGCGGCCCCCGATTTCCTCTTCCGGAACCCGCCGTGATCGAGCGGAACGAGCCCGACCCCCTCGACCTCGTCGCGGAGATCGACGACCCCGAGCTGCGGGCGCGAACCGCCCGCCTGTGGGGCCTCGACCACGCGGACGCGCTCGCTCGCGTCCCGCCGGTCGGCGACGGCCCGCACGCGCGCCTACTCGCGACGTTCCAGGCCGAGGCGCCCGGGGTGATCACGCCCGTCGAGCCCGATCCCGAGATCGCGACCCTGCTCGAAGACCTGCCCCAGGTCCGCCTGTGCTGCCGGCTCGCGCCGGCCGTCCTGCACCGGGGGCTGCCGACGACGGCGACGTGCGAGGCCGAGAACGAGACGGACGCGGAGGCGGTGACGCTGGCCCACCTCGCCGAGCCGCTCGCCCCGGCGCGCACCGCGTTGTCGGAGACCGGCTGCCTGCCGGCCGAGATCGCGATCGACCTCGTCGACGCGGTGTCCTTCCTGACTCAGGAGCACGGCCTCCTGCCGAACGCGCTGATCAGCGTGCGGTGGGAGGCGGTCGGCGTGCGCGACCCCAACCGGGCCGCGGGTCTGGCGCACGAACTCGCCGCGGCCGTCGGCGCCTTCGTGCGCCGCGAATTCACGCCCGACCACCCTGACACGTGGGTGCTCGTCCACGACGCGACGGCCGAGGAGGGCCTGCGCACGCGCCTCCTCGCCCACGTCCCGGGCTGGCTCCGCACGGCGGTCCGGGGGGCGATGACCGAGGCGCTGCGCCGTCTCGTCCGGAAGCCCGCTGGCGAGGCGCTCGTCGTTCGCTTGCCGCGGCGGCGCGAGACGGCCGAGCGCGTCGCTTTTACCTGGGCGATGGTGCGCGCGATGCTCGCCACCCTCGACCCGGCGGCCGTCCGCGCGGCCGGCGACGGGCAGCGCTTCCAGCTCGCGCGGCTCTTGGGGGTACCGAGGCTGATGGGCACCAACCGTCTCGGCGACGTCGAGCCGGTCGCTGTCGCCGCAACGCTCGGGCTGTCCGCGCGTCGGCGCGCCCGCCGCGGGTTCTTCTCGGCGGCAAGACGCGGCGCGTGGCACCAGATCGCGACCGGCTGGGAACTCGCCGAATTCGCCGCGCGCACGCGGGACTGGGCCTGCATGCACGAATGGCTCGACCGCCTGGCACGCCACCCGCACGTCGACGCGCCGGTGCGCGTCTACGTCCCCCGCCCCGGCCAGGGCCTCGTCGACGACCCGGACGCGCCGCTGCCCGATCCCGGCCGGCGGTGGCCCGGCGAGCACCCCAACGCGCTGACGATCCTCTACGGCCTCGACGGCGTGGTCCCGCTGCGGGAGGGCCAGAGCCGGACCCTGTTCCACGGGGCGGAGCGGGTGGCGCCGATCCGGCTCGGGTGGGCGGGGGTGGGTGATCCGCCCGAGCCAGATCCGCTCGGCTAAGCGCGCCGCGGATCATCGGCGCGCTCGATACGCGCGGAGGTAGACGCGGGGCGTGAAAACCCCGCGCGGGTCAAACGGATGGGGTCGCCCGCCGCGTCTGGCCCGTCCCGTCGGAGAGGCGGAGCTTCAGGCCGCCCGCAGGGTCGCACTCTCCGGATCGTAGACGAGGCCCGCGATCGAGCCGTCGCGGATGCGCGCGACCGCCTCGTCGATGACGGGCAGCGGCACGAGGAACCACTCGCGCGGCCGCACCGGCTGGCCGAAGCGATCCTCGATCGTCAACTCGAGGCGCGCGTTGGCGAAGAGGCGGTGGAACAGCGCCTCGAGCCTCACACGGTCGACGTTGAAGAGCTGGTAGGTCGCCACGACCTCCACCGCGGCGAGCAGGTAGGTCGGGTCCTGCGCCGCGTTGGCGAGGCGCGCCTCGACCCGCCCCCCCGTCACGCCGATCTTGTGGATCAGCGCACGGTGGGCGGCCACCGTCGGATGGTCAGAGCGGCTGCGCAGGACGTAGATCGTCCCGCTCTCGAGGTCGTCCGCGTCGGCCTCCTCGCCGAACAGGGGGCCGGCCGACGGGTTGGTGATGCGCCGCCCGGCCTCGTCGCGGTGGAGCGCGCGCTGCAAGGAGCGCAGGGTCAGGTCGCTCTCGGTGCCGTTGTCGTAGATCACCCGCAGGCGGCTGTCGCGCCGGTCGTAGTCGGTGATGTAGGCCTCGCCGACCTCGGCGACGTAGGCGATCTGGCCGCCGACGATGAAGAACTCGTGCCGCTGGATCTCGGCCATGCGCTCGAAGCGCCGCGTCCGGCGCACGCCCTCGGCCATGTCGGCACGCACCCGCGCGAACAGCGGCTCGAAGGTGGAAAAGTCGCGGCACGGCGTGCGGTCGGCGATCTCCTCGGCGGCCCGGACCTCCTCGCGCGGCTTGACGTGGCGCAAGGCCGTGACGTCGGTCTCTGCCGGCGCCGCGACGCCGAGGGCGGCCATCAGCGCCGCGTCGTCCATCTCGGCGGCTGCGGCGGGGGTGACGACGGCCGGGTCGGGCGCGAGCAGCCCGCCCGCGTCGAGGGGGCCCAAGAGGTCGCGCCAGCGCTGCGACTCCCGCAGGCGGTCGAGCCGCACCGCGTAGAGGCGCTCGAAGATGTCCCGGTCCTCGCCGTGGCGGGGCGGGCGCCCGTGGGTCTCGACGAAGCGCTGGATGTCCTCGAAGCCCGCGAGCACGCGCTCCTCCTCCGGCGTGCGGGCGGCCACGGGCTTGGGCGGGGGCGCGACGCCCAGCGCCGCCAGCAGCTCCGCGTCGGTCAGCTCAGCCACGGGCGGCCTCGGCCTGCAGGCGCGCAAAGGCGGCCACGCCCTCGGCCATGCGCTTCTCCCAGGCGTCGGGCGAGGTCAGCTCGGGCAGGCGCCCGCGCTCCTGCTTGAAGCGCAGCGCCCGCATGGCGAGGTCGCGCGCCTCCTCGTAGCTCAGGTTGACCCGCTTGCCCGCGATCACCGCGGCGACCTGCTTGAGCGTGTCAGGGTTGAGTTCTCTCGCCAGCACCTTGTACGCTGCTTCGAACGGGTTGACGCTGTCGATGAGGTCGACGTCGAGGTCGCGCACGTCCATGGCGAAGCGGCGCACCCCGTCGACGAAGGCGGTGTTGGAGCGCGGCTCGCCCTCCGCCTCGCCCCCCGCCCGAGCCTTGGCCTGCTGGGTGATCGCGAGCGCGGCAATCGCGTGCTGGCGCACCGCCTCCTGGTCGGCCTCGGTGAGTTCGGGATAGCGCTCGCGCACGATCTTGCCCATCCGCTCGCGCGTCAGCTCCTGGGGCGCGGTCTCCTCGTCGAACAGGCCGCGCTCGAGCACGCTGCGGTCTTGGACGAAGGCGGCGATGACCTCGTTGAGGTCCTCGGTGCAGATACGCGTGGCCTCGGGACTCTGCGGCTCAGCGAGCCCGCCAATCTCCATGTGGAAGCGCTCGGTCGCCTCGTTGAAGCCGACGTTGGTGCCGCCCGCGACGTAGCCGGCCGCGCCGTAGTCGAAGCCCTCGCGCTGCCCGCTGTCCTTGGGGCTGAACTCGAAGCGGGGGGCCAGCACCTGCTCCATCAGAAGGCTCGCGGCGATGGCCTTCAGCGTGTCGTTGATCGCGTCGATCACCTTCTCCTGCGCCGCGTCCGGCTCGGCGATCAGGTTGGTGAAGCGGGCGCGCGGCTTGCCCGGCGCGTCGCGGGTGGCCCGCCCGATGATCTGTACGATCTCGGTGAGGCTCGAGCGGTAGCCCACGGTCAGCGCGTGCTCGCACCAGATCCAGTCGAAGCCCTCCTTGGCCATGCCGAGCGCCAGGATGACGTCGACGTGATCGCGGTCCATGCGGCGGGCCGGGTCCTTGAGCGCGCCCACCACCCGGTCGCGCTTGGCCGGATCGTCGTCGACGAGGTCGGCGACCCGGATGAGGCGCCCGTCGGGCCGCCGGATCAGATGGAAGCCCGTGGCCGGGTCCTCGCCCTCCCACTGGCCTAACGCGTCCATGATCTCGTTGGCCTCGCGCGTCTTGTCCTTCGTGCTCTCGCGGGCGTTGACGCTCGGGATGTGGACGATCGTCTTCTGCCCGGGGTCGAGCACCTTGGTGATGTCTTTCAGGTAAGAGCCCGAGTAGAAGTAGTAGCCGATGTCGAGCGCCTTGAGGTGCTCGTAGCCGTTGAGCTGCTCGTAGTAGGTGTAGGTGACGGTCTGGAACTTGGCCTCGTCGCCGGGGCCGAGCACCGCCACCGCGTCGCCGCGGAAGTACGAGCCCGTCATCGCCACGAGGTGCGCCCGGTCGCGGGCGATGAGCGCCCCGAGCTGCGCGCCGAGCCGGTTGTCGGGGTTGGCGCTGACGTGGTGGAACTCGTCGACAGCGATCAGCCGATCGTCGAAGGCCTCCGCGCCCAGCTCGTCGAAGGCGAAGCGGAAGGTGGCGTGCGTGCACACCAAGACGCGGTCGGGGCTCGCCAGGAACTCGCGCACCGCCCCGACCTTGGTGCGGGCGACCCCCGCCTCGTCGGCCCCCGGCACGTTGCACAGGTTCCACCGCGGCCGGACCGTCCAGTCGGCCCAGAACCCGGAGCGGGTCAGAGGCTCGTCGGCGAAGCTGCCGCCGATGGAGCGCTCGGGCACGACGATGATCGCCTGCCGCACGCCCTGGTTCTCGAGCTTGTCGAGCGCGATGAACATCAGCGCGCGCGACTTGCCGGATGCCGGGGGCGATTTGATCAGCAGGTACTGCTCGCCCCGGTGGGCGTAGGCGCGCCGCTGCATCTCGCGCATGCCAAGCGCGTCGGGCTTGGTCGAGGCGCCGGTGGCGGCGGTGCGGACCGAGACGGCTGGAACCAAGGAGGCGTTCATGTCGCGATCGTTTCTGCTCGGGTCAATCCTGGAACAGCTTACTGCGGGCGACTGCCGCGTTCGCAAGATCCAATGGGTGGCAGCAGCGACCAGCTAAGCGCCGGCGACGGAAAGTGGCTCCAACGGTGGACGACCGGCATCAGACCGCCCCCACCCTCGCTCGTCGCGGCTTCAGCTTGGCTGCTGCTTGCCCCGTCTTCGCTGGGGCCACAGCAGCCATCTTCGTGTAGAGTTGGAACAGCTTCTCCAGCCGCTCGGTGTCATTGCGGAAGCGCCGGCCGATGTAGATGCGCTCTAGAATCTCGTCGTTCTGTTCGTGCGCGAGACGCAAGTCGTCGGGCATACGCTCCGGGTCGTACAGATCTGCCATAGAGGTAGGGAAATGGGCTTCACGGGCTATCAATATTGCTTCAGCGCAGCGGGTCAAATCGCTTTTTTGCTCCTCGGTAAGCTTGCAGATTGGAAATGTATTCCACCCCAAATTGCTCGCATACCTCAGCCGAGTTTCGAGTTTGCCACATATCGTTGATATCCAAACTAGATGAAGTTTCGAACTTAGAACAGAAAAATCCACAAGCGTTCCGTCGTAGATAGCATGCGCAAGATGCGTGATAATGAAGTCCTTACTTAGAAAACCAATAGGCAGGTATTCTCTCCGCTCCGAGGAAACCTGTGGGATCAAAATTTGGTGCTCGCAACATTGATTGCTAAATCTAAACTGGTGTGGCTTTGCAGTCAACGTAACGGCTACTTCGCCACCCGATTTCCGATAGTCTATGACAGAAGAAATCCTACTGGACGTGACCGGGTGCCCAGCTGCAAACTCCTTTTCTTTGTCCGAAAACCAAAAGCAGTATCTGCTAACACCATCTACCAGCTCGCTGGTGCCACACACTCTTCGAATGTTGGCATGCAGTTCCGGGTACCTCCGCTTGATATCCGATGCCTCGGCTGCTTCAATGAACAGGTGCCCACCATCATATGGCGCGTTGCCCGTGATCATGCGGGATAGATTGTTGAGGTTATGAGAGCGTGGCTCTACAATATCGTTAGTGCCCTCGACAAGATAGGGACTGATATTTCTAACGACTCTCTTCGTGTTGGATGAAAAAATATATTTTTCTCCAGCGTAGGCCCGTTCGAAGCCGATGATTGTGCAGGTTACGCCGGCATTCCTTTGGGCATTGTTCGCCCATTTGAAGGGCTCGTATGCAAACACAACCTCGCAGCCGAGTTCAAGTATCATAGGCCATAGAGTCGGAACATGAGTGCCTTGACACACGGAGTTCGTAGAGACGATAGCGGAGCGTTTCGCGTAATCAAGGTGTCGGCAGGCCTTGATTATGAAAGCAGTTACATAGTCAAGATTTTTTGACTGCTCTCCATTCTTAAAGACGCATTTCATATCTTGCTTCTGAACCAAGTTTTGTTTCTTGCCTCCAATATAAGGAGGGTTTCCACAGATATACGTTTCCGGCTCAACCACCTCGCCGGCGCCATTGTCCTCAAGCGCGAAATGCCCCGTCGGCCCTCCGAGGTCGTGCTCCTCCACTACCATGCGCATCGCCGGCGGGCAGATGGCCACCCAGTCCATCTGCAGCGCGTTGCCGATGTGGATCTGCCCCGTACGATGAAGCGGCAGCACCATTGAGCGCGCCGCCTGCTGGCTGATGAGCCGCGCGTCGCACTGGAACTCGGCGATGAGCAGCGCCAGCCGCGCGATCTCGGCCGGGAAGCCCTTTATCTCGATGCCGTAGAAGTTGGTGAGCGGGATGACGGAGGTCGGGTCGTCGCCCGTGCGCCGGACGATCTCGTGCTCGATCTCGCGCAGGCGGATGTAGGCGATGACGAGGAAGTTGCCCGATCCGCAGGCCGGGTCGAACACGCGGACCGCGCCAATCCGCCGGCGCAAAGCCCGCAGCTTGCGGGTGCTGTCACCCGCCGCCTCGAGGCTCGCCCGCAGCTCGTCGAGGAAGAGCGGGTTCAGCACCTTCAGGATGTTGGGCACGCTGGTGTAGTGCATGCCGAGCGCGCCGCGCTCGTCGTCGTCGGCCACCGCCTGGATCATCGAGCCGAAGATGTCGGGGTTGATCTGCTGCCAGGAGAGTTCGGCCGCGCGCAGCAGGTAGGTGCGCGCCATGCGGCTGAAGCGCGGTACCTCGCCCGCGTCCGAGAACAGGCCGCCGTTGACGAAGGGGAAGGCGTCGGCCCAGGGGCGCAGGCCGGCGCGGGTCGCCACCGGTGTCGCCATCGCACGGAACAGCTCGGCCAGCACCGTGTGGGTGTTGCCCGCGGCGGCCTCCGACATCTGCTCGATCGTCTTCGAGAACAGGGCGTTGAGGAAGATGCCGGTGTCCTCGGCAAAGAAGCAGAAGATCAGGCGCGCCATGAAGCGGTTCAGCTCCGGCCGCTTGGCCTCGCTCGCCCAGTCGGGGTTGTCCCTCAGCAGCTCCACGTAGAGCTTGTTGAGCCGGCCCGTGGCCTTCACATCGATCGGGTTGTCCTTGATCTGCCGCACCGTCGAGATGCCGGCGAGTGGCAGGAAGAAGCCGAAGTGGGCACCCAGCTCAACGAAGGGACAGCTCAACGGGTCGTCGGCCGCCATGTCGTGGGCCTGCACCTCCGCGCCGTCGGTGGCGAGCGCGAACTTGACCCGGTTGGCGGCCGTCTTCGGGCTGGCGCGCAGCGCGTCGAGGGTGGCCCCCACCATACCGGGCGCGCAGACTGCGAGGTGGACGTTGTTGCGCTGGAGCACGCCGCCCGGCACGTCGGAGGCCGAGCCGCCGCGCAGGCGCTTGATCGTCACCTCCTTGTTGCCGAAGGCCCGCAGGAAAGCGAACGGGAACTCGGCCCCGTCGAAGGGCTCGGCGGCGAGCTGGGAGACGGCTTCTTCGATCTCGACGGCGTTCATGCGGAGGGGTGTGGGTGGTGTCCAGGGCGGGAGACCCTACCACCGGGCGGCTGAATCGTCAGCGGAGCGCAGCCCTCACCATCGACCGCGGGCGCTGCAGCCGGCTGTCGTCCACAGCGACCGTGGATTGCCTCCGCCGCTGGATCCGCCTCATCACGGTTCCCGTGTGCCTCGACCCCTTTCTAGGGGGTCGAACCTTGGTGGGCGCTTGAGGAGATCGTCCTTGCCGAAGAGCAAGGCTTCGCCGGTGACGCGGCGAAGCCAGCCTGACCGGATGGGCCCGAACCTCGGAGCCGCGCCGTCGTCGACCGTCGGATCGGAGGTGCAACCTTGCGATAGGCAGGCCGGGGTTGGGCTGTCGGCCTTTACGCACCGCTTCCCGCCATCCCGGCGGCCAGCGCTGACTGCGCCGCGCCCTCCGATCCGCGGGGCGCGGCACGTCCGAGGGGGTTGGCTGCCAAGCCTTGTACCCCTCTCCTAGGCACGCGCATCACTGCCCGCGCCCTTGGTGCCGATGCCCTTCGGCGTTTTGATCCGGCTTGCCCACGACGCCTGGCTAGCGGTGAGACCGGTGCCCATGAGGGGCCTGGCGTGTCCCGGATATGGTGAAATGATGCGCGGGCGCGCAGCGACGCGGATCCAAAAAGTTCAGCCGGGAACCGAGGTCGTAGCTGTCTGCGACAGCCGGTAGCGCGGCCGGTCCCTCGGAGCGGCCGCGAAGGTAGATGGGCGGTCCGGAAACCGCGCTCATCGCAGCCACATGCGAGTCGGCCGCGGTCTGGCCTTCCCGGTCGCCTGAAGCGGGCGACCCGTTGGGGGGATCGGAGATCGCCGCCGGCATTGACGTCGCGGGCGGTGAGGTCGGCCGCATTCGCCATTTCGGCCGTTAACTCGGATGCCGGCCCCGCTCAGGCCATGCCGCGCCCGCGGAGCGAGGATCATGTCGAGGCGGAAGCCCTCGATTGATGCGGCCTGCCCAGGCACGATCACTCCCCGGCGAGATCGCGGACCGTCACGCGATCACCGCCGTCGGCGCTCTGGCCGATCGTGGCACCGAAGGCCGCGCGCGGACGCAACCCAGCGCGCAGCCCCGCGGGCGCCTAGAAGTCGGTGTTCCCCCGCCGGATGACGCTGCGCGGCGCCTCGCCCGCCGGGGCCTGGGTTGGGCTCGCAGTCGGCCCCGGGCCGGCTTCAACGTCAGTCGGGCGCTGCGTCTTCGTCAGCATGTCCCGCGTGGCCCGGGCGGCGGTCATCGACTTCTCGCTCAGGCCCACGACGACCCAGGCCATCTGTTGCTTCTCGTCGTAGCCGCTCTCCAGCACGACGACGCCGCTCAGGGTCCCGGTGGACATCGATGAACTCAGCTCGGTCAGCGACTGCCCGATCGTGCGCTGGTCCACCGTGCTGACGCTCCTGCCCTCGCCGGCCTTCTCCTGGGTCGACTTTGAGACAGTGTTCTCGAACTCCGTCACAGCGCGGCCGCTGGCGACCTCTTGCTTTAGAAATCGGATGATTTCGCCCTTCGCCTTCTCCTCAGCGATGATGGTCGCCGTGTGGACGCCGCGCTGGTCGGCGAAGGTCACCGGGTGCCTGTACATCGAGTAGATCCGCCGGACGCTGCCGTCAGGATTGAACTCCAGCTTCACGCCGTTGGCGCCGACCTGCCATTCGACGGAGCCGTCCGGCCGCTTCTCGACGCTCTGCGCGCCGGCCCCACCCGCGAGCGCGGCGTACACCGCCGCCGCGGCGGCGATCCTGACGATGCCCATCCGATGTCCCTCCCTCACGACGCGTCCCTGGCGATGCGTGCGCGCACGGACGCGATGCGCGCGATGGTGGCGTTCGGCAAGAGCAGGTTCAGGTACCCTCGGACCCGGCTACCGCGCTCCGGGAAGACGAGAACGTCCCCGAACGACGTGCCCATGTCGTTGCTGGTGACGGCGAAGAATGGGTCCTGCTGAGCTGACACGCAGTAGTTGAAGTACCCTCGGTCCTGCCCCTGACGCGCCGCCCGCGACCCGTCGGTATGAAGCGACGGATAGCTCCGAAATGGTTGCCGCGAGGCGAAGACGACAGCCCCGTCCTTGTCGAGGAACTCCACGACCAGCCGCAGGCGCTGCGCCCGCTGGTCGAAGTGCAGGCACGCGCCCTCCGGGGGGCAGCGCTGCCGGTAGCTCTCGTTGGTGACGAAGGTTCGGCCCAGACACTCCGCCATGACGCCGTCCGGGGTCTGGTAGGACGCGAAACAGGCTGCGACCCCCAGCTGCTCCGACGGCGTGCGCTCGGACAGGAAAGTCCGCTGCTCCCCCCCGGCGCCGCGCGCGAAACCGGTGTTGAAGGCCGGGGGTTGGCAGTTCTGCTGGCCGGGCCGTCCCCTATCTGCGCGATCGAGCCTGACGAACACCGTCGCTCGCTTCTGTGCGATGAGGTCGAACTTAGCCCGCCACTCTCGTGCCGCGTCGTCGTTGACGGAGTAGGTGAGCGGGATGCGCAGCCACGCCTCGTCGGCCGTGGACGGCAGGCTCGCGTCCACCTGCGGCGTGCCCACCCCGATGCGCACCAAGGTTTCTGCCTTGGCGACGAGATCGGCGTAGAGGTCGGCGGCCGCGGCCTTCTCCTGGCCCAGCGTCTCGACGGTGCTGGCCGCCGTCGCCGTGTCGAAGGCCACGACCGGGACGGCGTTGTCTTGGAGCACTTTCAGGAGCGGTTTGACCGCGACGCCGACCCGCGCTGTGACCTCGTACAGGCCGGCCCGCTGCTCGGTCCGCACCACCTCCAGCCGATTCACGTAGGCGTTGGTGTAGGAGATAAGCTTCTCGTCGACGACCTCCGAAACCTTGCGGTCCGAGACGTTGAGTTCCACGCGGCGCCGGTTGTCGACGAACACGCCCACCACCTGCTGGATGGCGAGCCGCGCCGCGTCCTTGCGGGCGGCGTCCGCGCTGTCTCCGGTACCCGTGACCTCCACCGTCCGGACGCCGGGGTCGGCCTCCGGCGCGGGCGGTGCGCCCAGCGGCGCGGCCAGCACGGCGGTGTCGCCGTCGGAGAACTCGGACCCGGGCGCGGCTCCGCCGCGGGTCGGGCGGCGGCCGGGATCGGCCTGGACCGGGGCGAAGCGGCTCGGACCCTCGAATTCGTCCCGGCCCCGCTCGGTCGGGAACGCCGGCTCCCGCTGCCGCTCGGCGTAGGGGGACGGGGGCACGCCGCCCAGCATGCCTTGCAGGATGCCCGGCAACACGGCGCGCGGGTCGACCGGTGGACCGCCGTAGCCTTGGCCGAACGGGTCCCGCGCGTATCGCGGGTCGGGCACGGTCGGCCGCGCCTGCGGGGCCGCCTCGCCGAAGGGGTTGCGCGCCCGGTCCGGGCCTGGCGGCCCACCGCGCAGCAGCGCTGCCCGCTCCTGCGCATCGAGGAACTCGGCCGGCGCGTGGCCCAGCGTCTGGCGGTAGGCGCGGATCGCCTGGCGCGTGCCGGCGCCGAACACCCCGTCGGCGTTGCCCGCCATGAAACCCAGCGCGATCAGGCGCGACTGGATGGCGGTCAGCGCCTCGGGGCGCAGGGTCGCCTCCGCCAGCGCGTCGCCCGACAGCGCCGCCCGGTAGACTGCCGCACGCGCCCGGTAGCGCTGGGCGACGCAGGGTGCGGCCCGCCCCGGGTCTCCGCTCGTGTTCGGAGCGAGCCCGCAGCCGTCCTCGACGGTCTTGAACCACGCCACGTGCCCGTCCCGCAGGCGGGCGCGGTCGGCGCCCTCGACGCTGAAGTAGGCCGCCCAGTAGGACGCGCTCAGGGCCCAGTCCGCCTCCCACGAGGCGGGGTCGCGGCAGATCGCCTGGGACAGGGTCGATTGGGCGCGCCCGCAGTCGAAGGTCGGGCCCGACGGCGTCTGGGCGCGCGCGCCGGCACCAACCAGCAGCGCGAGAGCCGCGCCCCACGCCATCGCGCCGATGCGATGCCCCACAGACCGTCCTCCCGAGCGTCGCCGTCCATCTATCAACACCCTAAGATATCCCGGCAAGCCGTGTGGTTGGGGTCCGCGGCCCGGGCGGCGGACGAGCATCGCCGTTGTGACCGGGCCGCCACATCGGCCGCGGCGGGTGATCCTGAGGTCGTGACGGCGGGCGGAACACCGCAGGCCCCGTCGACTCGGACCCAATCACTATCCTGAGGGAGGGCAGACCGTGACCGTGAGAGCCTGGGCCATGCGCACCTCGCGCGACAGCCGCTCCCACCGCGACTTCATCTTCGGCGAGTTGCTCGAGGGACGTCTGCGGCAGGGCTGGGGCTGGCTGCCCGAGCAGGACCTCGCCGCCGTGGCGGCCCGCTCACGTGATCCGGCCGTCGGCTATGCGGGGCTGAGCGAGGCCGAGAAGATGGCTTGGGGCCACTGGCGGCTCCTGGGCGAGGCCTCGCACGCGCCCGGGGACGCCATCCGCGTCGGCGACACGGTGCTCGTGCCGAACGTGCCGGAGAACGGCACGTTCACCCTCTGCCGCGTCGCCGGTCCTTACCGCTACGACGTGCCCGCCGCGATCGGCGACCTCGGCCACATCCGCCCCGTCGAGGTGCTGACGCCCGGCGGGGTCGCCTACACGTCCGACCTCGTGCTCGCCCCGCTGCGCCGGTCGCTGAGCTGCCGATCGCGCCTGTGGAGCGTGAACCAGTACAGGGACAACCTCACGGCGATCGCCGCCGCGGTCGCGTCGGGCGACGTCGCCCGGAGCTTCGCGCAGGGCACGAACCACCTCGCGCGGGCGCAGCGCGCGACCGCGGAGAGAGTGCAGGCGAGCGTCGGCGCGCTAGCCTCGGCCATCGCCGATCCGCTGCGCGCCGTCCTGAAGTCCGCCGAGTGGGAGCCCGTGCTCGCGGCCGCGCTCGTGCCCCTGATGCGCGACGTCGAGGTGATCCACACCGGCGGGGCGGGTGAGGAGGGGGCCGACATCGAGATCCACGTGCCGAACCCGTTCGCGCCCGAGAGCCCCTGGGTCGTGGCCGTCCAGCTCAAGGACTACGAGGGCGAGATCCACGAATCGGTCGCCGACCAGATCGAGCAGGCCATCACCGCCCGGCTCGACGGCCGCCGCGGCACCGGTGCGCTCGTGGCGGTGATCCTCGCTGCGACCAAGGCGCGCCCGAGCGAGCGCCTCAGCGAACGGCTCGCGATCCTGGCTGACACCTACGGCGTCCAGGTGAGCTGCGCGCACGGCGACGCCCTGATGCGGGTGCTGGCCAAGGGCCTGTTCTCACGCCAGCGATGATCGGCCCCGTCACACCGGCGTCTTGCCGTCTGGCCTTTCGCGATCGTGGTCGGCGAGTTGCCCGGCGAGGTCGGCGAGCACGCCGCGCAACCCCCGCCAGGGCTCGGCCGCGTCGCAGGCCCCGCCCGGCGCGTGCAGGGCGAGCAAGACGACGAGCTTCAACTGCAAGCTGGTGAGCGTCGCCGCCGGCTGTGCCAGGAGCACGGCCCCCACCGCCCGGACTGCGCGGGCGACGCTCGCCTCGTGCTGCAGGGCGTCCGCCAAGCCGTATGCTTCCGCCTCGACGTCCCAGACGCGCCGCCGCCGGAACAGACGTCGCTTGAGGCGCTGCGCCCGTGGCCCCGGCGGACAGTGCCGGTCGATCGTGTCCGGATCGGCCGCGAACAGCGCCGGGGTGCCGGGTGGGGTGGGCAGGCGCACCCGGGGCCACCCGAGGCGCGCGACGAGACCCGCCTCCAGCCGATCGACCCGACTGAGCGCCCGCTCGTGGGCGACCGCCAGCGCCTCGAACTGCCCGAATAGCCGCGGGATCGGATCATGGGGCGGAGCTGAGACGGAAGATGTCGTCGCCGCGTCCGCGCCGGTCGGGACCGGCGCTAGGGCGAGCAGCGCCAGCAGGCGCCGGCGCGTCGGGCTGCGCGGGCCCGGGGCTTCATCGGCCCCAGAATGCGGAGGCTTCTCACCGAAGGTATCCCGGGTCATGCCGCGATCCCGGCGTCGGTCGCGGGCCGCGCGAACGCCTCGAGGTACTGCGCGGCCCGGGAGGCGAGCGAGGCGGCGGTGGCGAGCGCGCGGGGGTCGTCGCGCAGGATCGGCAGCCAGCCGGCCATGTAGGCGGCGTGGTCCGGGTGCGGCTCGGGGGCGATGTCGAGCCGCGCGAGGACGAAGGCGGCGCCCAGCTCGGCCACAAGCTCCTCGGCGGCGTAGGCGCGGGTGGCGAAGCGGGTGGAGAGCCGCCGGTCGAGGCGTTGTGGTGCCCCGGTCCAGTGCACGAGTTCGTGGGCGAGCGTCCCGCAGTAGCCGGTGGCCGACCGGAAGGCCGCGCGGTCCGGCAGGCGGATCTCGTCGCGGGCAGGCAGGTAGCAGGCCGAGGCGCCCGTGCGGATCACCGCGCCGGTGGCGGCCACGAACCGGTCGAAGGCCGGGGTGGGGTCGAGTGGCATGGGCGGGAGCGCGGGCAGTTCGGGGGCGCCGTCGACCTGGGCGGCGTTGAACACGGTGGAGGCGCGTGCGACGAAGCGGAGCGCGTCCGCGTCGGCGGCGCTCGCCCCTCTCGATGTCAGTCCTGCGGCCCCGGGTGGCAGGTCGCGGTAGAACAGCACCGTGGTGCCCTGCTCGCCGCGCCGGACCTGCGCGCCCCGCTCGGCCCACTGCCGGTAGGTCGCCCAGCGCGCGTCGGCGTAGCCGCGCTCCTGGCCAGCGAACCACAGGGCCAGCGTGTTGACGCCGCGGTAGGTACGGCCGGTGAGCGCGTTGCGGGGCAGGCCGCCGGTGGCGCGATGCCAGGGGCAGACCCAGGTGGCGGGGTCGGCCCCCTCGAGCTGGCGCAGGATGGCGGCGGTGACGCGGGTGTGGGGATCGGCCATATGCCCTCGCGGGATGCGCACCGGTGCAGGGGCCCGGCGGCGGACGAGGAAGGTTCACGGAAGGGTCAGGGCTCTTGAGCCCGCCGGTCGTTCACCAGGGTCGACCGGCGTATTCGGTGATGCAGTGGGCAGGATGCTCCCGGGGAGCGCGAGCGCCGGTGCGCTCCATCGCTGCCGGCCGATCACGCCTGGGGCGCCTGCTCGCCACCGGCTTCAAGGGAGGCGCTGCGCGGGGGCTGAGGATTGTTGAAATTGGGTTGTTCGACCTGAGGCGGGCTGGGGTCAGACATGCTCTCGAGGCCACGTGGGCAGTCGTCCACAGGATGATTGCCTCCGACCCTCATGAGGGTGATGGCGAACTGCGTACGCTCTCCCCATCTCGTGCCAGTCCAGCACTCAGGCAAAACGACTTGGCCGACCTCGCCTCGCTCTTCGATAAGTCCGGCGCCGGCTACTGGAAGACCCGTTCCGACGACGAACTCCTGGAGATGGAGTTCACCACCGACGATCCCGAGAGCCTTGAGAACGTCTCGAACGACCCGCCGCCCGATGAGGAGGCGATGGTCGAACTTGCCTACAACGTCGCCGGCCGCGAGCGCGGCCGCGCCCAGTGCGTGTTCTGCAAGCACCCGAACCACGACCGCGGGGTCGTCATGCTGTACCGCGACGGGCAGCGCCGCCTCGTCGGGCGCGACTGCGCCCACAAGCGCTACGGCGTCGTCTTCGACGAACTCGTGAAGGACTTCGACGCGGCCAAGGACCGCCGCGACTACGTCGAGCGGCAGCGGACCATTCTCTCGAAGCGGGCGGACTTGGTCGACCTCATCCGCACCATGCGCCTCGACCCGAACGTCGCCGCCTTCTCCGACACGCGTCAGCGCCTGAGCGATTTCCTCGGTCCGGCCGCGTGGGGCCGCTTGGTCCGGGTCGCCGACGGCGACGGGTACCTCGCGACGGAGGAGCGCCTGCGCGATTACGGCCGGGAAGAGACCCGCGGCGGCAGCCACGTCCGGGGCGTGATCGTCCGCGGCGACGTCCTGCGCGGCGCCGACCTCGTCCGGTCCGGCCCCTCCGTCGCTGAGCGCCTGCTGGGGATCGAGCGCGAGGTCGAGGGGGTGCTGGCGACGCTGAACGGACAGGACGTGACCACGCGCTCGATCCGCGTTTCCCTGGTCCGACTGGGCGAACTGATGCGACAGATCGAGGAGCAGCGCATCCGCATGCGCGGGTTGATCAGCTTCTTCGACAACTACAACCTGCTCGCGGTCGCAGGTTGGCTGCGGAAGCTCGACCCGCGTTCCCCGGTTGTTACCGCCACGTTACCCGATCGCTTCGTCATGGCCGACGGACGCGACCCACGCGAGTGCGGGCCGCCCGGGGATTACCGCGTGCCCGGTGGGGCGCTCATCGCAATCATGCAAGAGGCGGTGTCGGCCCAGAGGAAGGTCGACCGGGCGTCGTAAGCTAGGGCTCCGCCGAGACCTGCTCCACCGAGCGCTTCTTGTTGGGGTCGATATTCTCACCGCGGTTGGCCGCCTCAAGCTTGTCGGCCATGTGCCGGACCCACCGGATGACCTTGGCGACCTCCGCCTCGGTCGAAGAGTGGAACCGTTCAGGCGGACTCGGCTGCGTACCGTGTTGGGTCGCCCATTCGACGTCGTTACGCTGAAGGAAGAACTCTGTAGCACGCCGCCTGGCCGCGTAGTGGAGGAACATGCCCGCGACCTGCGTGACGTCCGCCACTGTCCCGTCGAGGAAGTCGAGCGAGAAGGCATTGTCACCCGACGCCTGTGATCGCTTCGAGGTCTGGCCGACCAAGCTCAAGGCGAACCGCTGCTCCGGCGAGAGGGAGAACTTGCACGCCTTCACGTCGATCGTGCCGCGCAGCGTCGCATACTGCCGCGCGGACTCACCCTCGGCCGAACCTGTACCGTAACCGTGCAACCTGACCTTCATCGGCCCCGCCTCCCTGACGGCATCCCACACCATGTCTAGGTGGCTTGCGACCCTTCACACAACGTCAGTCGATCAAACCAGCGCCTGACCGGGTCGGCCCCAGGGCTAAGAAAGATGCCTCGCACAAATCCCCGTTTCTTTGGAGGGATTTGCGTCCCGTACTCGTGTCTGGCTCTCCCTCAGGCCGAGAATGCAGGAGAGACCAGCCGGTCGGCGAGGTCCGTGATGCGCTCGCGCCAGGCCAGCGGGGCCAGCCAGCGCTGCGGGATGGCCGAGGCCCCGTACACCGCCCCGGCGAGCTGGCCGGTGACGGCACCGACCGTGTCGGCATCGTCCCCGAGGTTGACGGCCAACACGAGCGCGTCCTCGAACGTCGCGGTCTTGCCCACCGCCCAGAGTGCCGCCTCCAGCGTGTGCACGACGTAGCCCGTGGAGCGGATCTCATCCCGGCCCTTGCCCCGCCAGGAGCCCCGGGCGAGCGCGTCGATCGCCGCCTCGCCGTCCCGCACCACCGGCGTCAGCGCGTCGTCCGCCCCGGTGAGGAAGTGCCGGGGGCGCAGGCCCTCGGTGTCCGCCCCGATCCAGGGGCGCGGGCGCAGCACGTCGGCCTCGCCCTGGATCGCCCCGCGCAGCAGCTGCACGAGGTAGGCGCAGGCCTCGACCGCCTGGGGGGCGCCGTGCGTCGTGCGGCTCTGATCCCCCGCGATACGCTCGGCCTCGCCCGGGTCATCCAGCGTGACGAGGGCCACGGGGGCCAGCCGCATCAGCGAACCGTTGCCCGCCGTGTCCGGGGCGGTCGAGCCGGCGAAGGGCTCGCCCGTGCGCTCGTAGCGCGCCAGCGCCGCCCGCGTCGCGATGCCGATGTCGAAGCAGGTACCGGTGCACGAGTACACCCCCTGCCGGTACCAAGCGACGAAGCGGTCCATCAGGTCGCGCGGGTCGAGGGCAGGGTGGGCGGCGAGGCTCTCGGCCAGCGCCAAAGCCATGCTCGTATCGTCGGTCCACGCCCCGGGCCTCAGCCCGAACGGCCCGCCGCCCAGCATCTCGGTGTGGCGGGGGTGGGTGTCGCGGCGGGTGAACTCGAGCGTAGTACCCAGCGCATCGCCCACGGTGAGGCCGAGCAGCGCCCCGCGGGCGCGGTCCAGCACAGGGTTCGACATGGCGGGGGAAGGCTTGACGGAGGAAGGCGTGACGGCGTGGGACAGGGGGCAGCTCCCGGGATCGGGGGGGGGGCGGCCGCCGATACGGCCGGCGGTCGGTGAAGGTCGGGGGAGCGGGCTACTGCGCGGCCACGGCCTCGAGGTACACCTGATCCCGCGCAGGCGACGTCCAGCTCAAGCCGTAACCGTACAGGCGCACGCCGCGGGAGGTGTAGAGTCGGGCCGAGCAGGAGCGCACGGCCTCCGCGTTCTCGCGCATGCCCCGCACGGTCGCAGCGAACTGCTCCGGGGGCGTGCCCTTCGCCGGGCGCAGTTCATCGATGCTCCGGCGGACGGTCTCGGCGTGGTCGGTCATCTCGGTGATCGCCTGGACGCGGATCGGCCCGGTCAGCGCGGTGGCCTGATCCTCGACCGCCTGCCGCAGCAGCCGCTGGGCCAGGGCGGAATCGCAGGCGGGCAGCTGGCCCGGTACGATGCCCGGCTCCGTGGCGGCGGGGACCGAGGCGGGGCCGCCGTCGGCGCGGTGCCACAGGCGATAGCCGCCGAGCAGGACGAGGGCGGCGAGGCTGCCGACGACGGCGGCGCGGCGGGTGCGCGCACCGTCGGGCGCGGCGGCGTTGGTCCTGTAGCGGGCCCGCATCCGCGCGATGAGGTCGGGGGTCGGGGTCTCGGGTCCCGTCTTGGGGGGTGTCTCGGGCGGGGTGGGGCGCATCGGGCTCTCCGGGGCCGACGCGCCTGCCGCGCCGGTCCGGGAGATTCAAACGAGGCCCCGAGAACTTGCGGCTTCAGAGTGTCGCAGGGGGTGGGGGCGAGATGTCCGCACCGGTATCCGTCTCGCCCGCCCCCGCGCCGGCCGTCCCCCCGTGAGCGTCACCCGCGGCCGCCGGCGGCAGGTCGGTGACGGACAGCGCCACGAACCGCCCGGGCGGGCCGCCCTTGTCGATGATGGCGGTCGCGCGCAGCCGCGTGCCGTCGGGGCGCGTGGCGGTGATCGCGTAGGGGGTGAGGACCTCGCCGTCGCTCATGACGTCGCAGTCGTCGACGTGCACGCCGGTGCCGGCCGGCGCCTCCGGCACGGCGTGCCGAGCGGTGCCGGTGTGCACCACGCCCGGGTAGTTCGACGTGACGCCGACGCTCTCGACCGCTACATCGGTCAACGTGGTCGCGCCCGGGTTGCACAGGTAGACCGGCCCGCCCGCGCGGCCGTGGACGAAGTGGAGGCTCAGGCCGTCCGGCGCACCCGCGGGCAGCGGGATGGTCGCGGGCGGCGGGACGGGCGGCGCGGGCGGGCGCCACAGCGGCACATCGGCTGGCCGGCGGAAGGCGGCCGCGACCTTCGCCGCGGTCGGATCGCCCACCGCGTAGACGCGCAGACCGAACTGGGTGCGCAGGCGCTGCGCCTCCGCCTCCCACACCGCCTTCTGCGCGCCGTCGTAGCCGAACACCACGAGGCGGGGGATGCACTCGATCTGCAGCCGCCGCGTGCCGTCGGCGACCTCGCGGATCAGTGGGTCGAGGGGGGCCTGCGGGCGGTTCAGCCAGGCCGGGTCGTGGGCACGAACCGACTGGCGCAGGTCGTCGAGCCGCACCAGCGCGCGGCAGACGAACGGGTAACTGTACTTCAGTCCCCCGGAGTTCTGCCCGATGCTGCCCCGGTAGCGACCCATCTGCGCGACGATGCCCGGTGCGCGCTTGGGGGCGGCGCGCAGGGCGTCGTTCGAGAAATCCTTGGCCTCGTGAAACACGAGCCAGGCCTCCCCCGGGTTCCCCCGCTCCTCCAGGCTCGCCGCGTCGAGGCGATCCTGCCGTGGACCGGTCCGATGTGCGACCCCGCTACCCGTTGCGGCGTCGGCTGGCTCGTCGCCCTCGCCGGGATCATCGCCGGCCAGCGCGATCTCGAGGTCGATAACGTTGGTGCTGGCCCTGACCAGCGCGTGCACCCCCGCCTTCTCGACGCCGACCAGATTGCCCGCCGCCTTGATCATCTCGGCGAGCGTCTGCGGGCCCGCGTAGTCCGACCACAGCAGCGCCTTGCCCGCGATGGAGAAGGCGCCGTCCTCGCCCAACGCCACCCGGGTCTGGCCTTGGCGCACGAGGTACTTGGCGTGGGTGTCGGCCACGACCCGCCCGCGCACATAGCGCACGCGAAACAGCGAGGCGCCGCGGTGGTAGACGTCGAGCGCCTCGCGCCGCACAGCCAGGATCAGGTCGGGGTGGGCGAGCACGTCGCGCCACCAGCCGCCGTGCGGGGCCTCGGCCAGAGCCGCGAGAGCGTCGAGGAAGTTCGTGCTCAGCCCGCGGTAGATCGGCGGTTCCGACACGCCGTAGCCGGTCGGGTGGCCCTCAAGCGTCGGGCCGGACGTGTCCGTCATGATCGCGTCCGCTCGCGTCGGGCTGGGATCGGTGGCTGTCATCAGGCCGCGAGGCTCCACCATTCCCCGTCCTCTCGGAGCTGCACCGCCGGCCCGAACAGCGCGGGGAAGCGCTCGGGCGCGAAGGTGTGGATCGGGACGAGCGCCCGCGGCGCGAGCGCGGCGGCGAACCGCTGCAGGTCGGGCACGCTGGCGTGGCCGGAGGTGTGGACGTGCTCGAGCGGGATGCCGTGCGTCGCGAGGTCGGCCTGCAGCGCTTGGCCCCGCGGCTGCGCGAGGTAGCCCTCCCACTGCGACCACACCGCCCGCGCCCCGGTGAGGCACGCCGCGCGGTCGAGGTCGCGCAGCATCGCGGGGCGGAACAGCAGCGCGGCGCGCGGGGCCAGTTCCGCTAGTGCCTCGGGGTAGATCCGATGGGCCTTGTGCGCCTCGAGCAGGTCGAAGCGGCCTGAGCGCTTGATCTGAACGCGCTGGTAGTGCGGCACGTGGACGGCGACGTTCGGCCAGTGCGACTGCGGGATGTTCGGGTTGCCCGTCGCCCGCAGGATCTCCGCGGCGTAGAGGTCGATGACGAGCGTGCGGCCCGTGCGCTTGCACGCCCGGTAGAGCGACACCATCCGGTCGATGTTCTGGGCGGACGCCGAGACCAGCGCGAGGCCGGGGGTGTCGGCGAAGAGATCGACGAAGCTCGCCTCGATCTCGCTCTCGGTGGGGAAGGTGTGCTGCGGGTCGAGCCGGCCGAGGCAGGAGCCCTCGAGCAGCAGGGCGTCGACTCCGCGCGGGGCGCAGCGCACCAAGCGCTCGAACAGCGCGGCCTTGCGCCCGTGTCCGCGCAGGTCGCCGGAGTAGAACAGGCGCTCGTCGCCTGCCGCCACCTCGAGCGCGTAGGCGTCGTAGGCCGAGTGGTCGACGAGGTGCGGCGTGACCGTGAATGGGCCGAAGGTCAGCGGCACGCCGTCTGAGAACTCCACCGCCCGCTGCGGCAGGTAGGGCCGGGGCACGAAGGGCGCGGCGGCCTTGAGGATGCGGTGGGTGGCGGCGCCGAGCGCGACCGGCAGGTCCGGCCCAGCGAGGTGGGCCAAGCCGACGTGGTCGAGGTGGCCGTGGCTGAGCACGAGGGCGAGCAGATCGCCGCCCCCGGCGAGCCCCTCGATGGCGGGATGGACGGTGGCGTCATCCGGATCGCCGTCGAGCGGCAGGCCGAGGTCGAGCAGGAGGCGGGCGCCGTCACGCTCGAGTTCGACCGCGCTGCCGCCGATCTCGCGCGTGCCGCGGTGGATGCGCACGCGCATGCAGTATCCCTCTCGCGGTACGCGAACGCCACGGGGAGAAGCGCCGCGCCGCGACGTCCCTCATCGAATGTGTCGAGGATATTCGATGGTTTCCTGCCCGGCAAGCTCGTGCCGTACTGTCCATGGACGGGCGAGCACGCGTGGCGTGGCATGTACGGCGGCTGCGGGTCGAGCGGGGCCTGAGTCAGGAGGCGCTGGCGGTCGATGCCGGCGTCGACCGCGGCTACGTCAGCGGGATCGAGCGCGGCGCGTTCAACCCGACGCTTGACATCCTCGACCGGCTGGCGGCGGCGCTGAGCGTCGATGTCAGCGAGTTCCTACGGCTGCCCGCCGCCGATGCCGCGCCGCCGGTCCCGCTTCGGGCAGGCCGGCGCAAGACCTGAGGAAGCGCCCTCAGCTTCTGGGCTGCATCATTTAGGGACCGCGGTAGCCTGCCCGGAAGCCAGCATTCGTAGATTGATTGTGGCCCTGTCTGAGATATCGATTAGAGTGAAACGTGGTCTACGTCGTCCTGTATTCCTTGTAGATTCAGCCCCGATCGTCATACGGATTCGGCTGCGGCGGATGCATTCGCCATCTCAGGAAAGACTGCTTCAAGACGAGAAATCAAGTCATTCGCAAGGCCTCTTGATCGGATGTGAACGCCGACGTCGCCCCACGGGAAGTCAGGGTCGGCCGAGGCGGACGCCCAATTCAGGCTTGTGACAACAACGTCGTCTTTGTCCCAGGCCACGAACTTGCCATGCAACGGGATTTTCTTGGTCCTTACCAACATCAACCCGTTGGCCTGAGCCTCCTCGGCCAGGGCACGGGCGTGTCGGTTCTTCAAGGGCCCGGTGGTCTGGGTGTAGAGCACGACTGCCCGGACCCCCTCACGGCCGGCTGCGACCTCGCCTTGCATGATGGCACCGGGGCGCGCCGTCGAGCCGAGGCGATGGCTGCCAACGACAAAGCAGATGTTCGCGGCTCCGCTCGCCGTCCGGATCACGCGATCGTGGACCTCGCCGACGATCAACGACACCTGTGTTTCGCCGCCGAGGGACGGGGCACGGCGCAGGTCGCGAGCCGTGATCGCCATCTCCGTCGCGAGGGCGTCGGCGAGGCCGCGCCGTCCGACGAGGTTCTGAAGCGCTACCGCAACTTCGGCCACGGCCAATTGGTCCCGCAGCACAACTGTCAGCTCGACGGCCTGGAACGGCGAGGACAGCCAGTTGCAGGATCCGACGCCGGCCACCCAGCCGTCGTCGGCCGTATCGAGCAGGATGAGCTTGGCGTGCGAGCCGGTGCTACGCATGTGGACGGTGAAGCGACCGCGCAAGTCCCGGTCCTCGCGGACGAGCCGGGCGATCTCGCTCGCCTGCGTGGCGTTTCGGTGCTCGGTGTCCTCGTCCAGCTCCGCCCCCCATAGGAGGTCGAAGGTGACGCCGCGCGCGCAGGCGGCGCGAACGACGTCAGACAGAGCCGCGAAGCGCTTCGCGTCCAAGAAGGTCGAGTGGATGATCACGCGCCGATGCGCCGACCCGAGCAACGCCTCAAGGCACCTTCCTTGCGCCGAACCCCCGACGACCAGATCGGCCGGGTCGAACGTGCATGCGTGCACCACGGGTTGCGGGTCCAGCGACTCCTTCGGGCCCGCGTAGGTTACCGGCACCTGCGTGGTACCGGCCGGCAGAGAGGCCGCTTCCTGAACGAGTCCTCGGAGCGTCGGCCCGGCCGACTCAGGCAGACCGTGCGGGAGGCCGTCGATCACGCGCACGGCCATGAACTCGTCGTCGCGCATGGTGGCGGTCCGTCCATCGACCAGCGCCACTTGTTCGTCCCAGCCTCGCGCCGCGATGTCCGACAGGCGATTGAGGTTGGCTTGGTGCGACATGGACGGCCCGCCGCCGCCGACCAGAACGACGCGGACCTCAACCCCGGACCGGCGAACCTCTTCAAGCTTGTGAGGCGTTACCAAGCGGACTTGGCGCGTTGGAAAAAAGTCTCCGGTCGCCCAATCAATGACAAAGCTGACGCGCCGCGAGAGCCGCTTCGGGTAGAAGGGCAATGGGTTGCCACTACTGACAGCCGTGAGGCCGTAGGCGCTGGCGCGAAACGCGACGGAACTCTCGCTCAGCGACACCTCAACGAGTCTGAAGCGCATCAGGCGCGCGATCGACGCGACGACGATCTGCGGCGGCAGATCCGCGTCAGCCGCGAGCGCGGCAATCGACTTCGACTGACGCGTCAGCGCCCACAGCACCAGCTCGTCGATCACGCTCCAGGCCCGGCCGCGGTCGATGCCGACCTTGCAGCCGACGCGGAACACGGGGATCGCGATCAGCACGCTCATGGACGAAGCCTGAGGTCGGCTGGTGCGACGAGACTGGCGAGCGGTACGTCGCCTCTGTTCCGCGCGCGCAGATCGTCGATCGCCTCGACCATAGTGCTCAGGAACGAGAGGTCATGCGTCTCGTCGTCAGGGTTCACGCCCCGCACCGCCTCGCGCAGGAACGCAAGGCTACCCACGACGATCAGGTGAGACTTGGCACGGCTGAGTGCCACGTTCATGCGCCGACGATCGCGGAGGAAGCCAAGGGCCCGCCCGCCGGCCATCGCGTTGTTCCGGACCAGCGAAAGTACGACCACATCGGCCTCGCTGCCCTGGAAGGAGTCGACTGTCCCGACGAAGGCACCGTTGCTGCGAACGGCCCTGAACGCATCGAGGTGCTTGAGGTCACCGGCGAGGGCGCCTGCGACGCGCTCCTGCAACCTCCCGACCTGGGCCCTGTAGGGCGACAGCACCGCCAGCGTTGGGGGATCGGAGCCGCCGCGAGCCCGCAGGAGCCGCAGGACATCGACGACCGCTTCGACTTCGCCTTGGTTGTGCCAGCGCGGGCGGCCCTGCTCCATCGCGGTGGCGCGACCGGTCGAGCTGACATGCGGGAAATCGACCACGACCACAGGCGACGATGGGAGGGCGCCAAGATGAGAAACCGGCGAAGCCTCCTCTTCCGCCGCCTTGGCTCGCTTCGCTTCCGTAGTCAGCCGCCCGTTGTAGAAGGCCTTGGAGACGATCTCGGCGATCGCCGGATCCATCCGGCGCTGCTCGGTCAGCGTCGCGGCGATGCCGCGGTGCCCCGGGTTGGCGAGACCGCGCCGCTCATCGTCCTCGACGATGGTTCGGAACGGCTCCAGCAAGCGAAGCGCGGTGCTCGCGGCCTCGCGCAACCCTTCCGCGTCAGCGACGATCTGATCGAGTTCATCGAGTTCCCCATCCCGCAGAAGCGGTCCGATCGTCTGCTCGGCGAGGTCCAGGGCATGCCGAACGAGGCCGTGATCGCCCAGGATCTTGCCCAGGCGATCGGCCCCGAAGGGCGGGAGCTGGTGATGGTCGCCGATCAGCAGCCGGCGGCCCGACAACATGAGAGGACCAATCAGCTCCGGGCCGATCGCTTTTGCAGCCTCCTCGACGATGACCCAGTCGAACTGTTCACGAGCCTCCACGAGCCGCTCGACGTCGGGTGAGTTGGCAGTCGAGATCACGATATTCGCGGCGTCGAGGACGAGGTGGGAGATCGCGCCGAAGCCCGACCGATGCTCCCGGTCAACGGTTTCTCTGGCTGCCCCGAGGCGACCGGCTGCCTTCTTCAACTCCGCGAGCTTCGCGCGAAGTTGTGGCGGAGCGTTCTGCGCCAGGGTGCTCGACGATAGTCGATTCAGGCAGTCGATGCTGGTGCGCTGTACATCCTCTCCGCTCGTCGTTCGTCGATCCGATGTCGTGGAGCGTACGATCAGCACGTCGGACAGGCCGTCCTCGTTTAGGCTTTCCTTGATCTTGGTTTGTAGATGGTCGAGCGCATCGTGTCCTTGCGCGCTTATCAGCATCCGGGTCGAACGGTTGGCGAGAAAGCGTCGACGGACCACCTCCGTCGCGAGCTTGGTCTTGCCCACGCCGGGCGGACCGACCACCGAGTAGCCCGGCAGAGTTCCCCAGAGGCCTGCCAGCGCCTCCTGCTTGGGCGTGTCGAGATCAAGGAATGCCGCGTCACTCCGTTCTTCCTCGCTCAATGCCTCCCGGCTCGATCGCCGCACCCGCCAGGGATCTGCGAGCATCTCGCCGAGGTCGATACGGGTGTTCAGCGCCTTGATGTTGCGCAACCGGCGGCCGATCACCTGTTCAGTTCCCGGGTCACGCGCTGCGCGCAGGAAGAAGGGACCGTCCGCCGGTAACTCCTCGTCGACCTCGAACCTGTACGCGCGGCTGCCGCGGTGGTCATCGACATCGACGAAGCTGACGGTGACGTCGCTCGTCCGGTTCGCGCCGAGGCTGGATGCTTGGCTCAAGCTCCACTTGGCTTCAGCGTCCTGATGCTCCTCCTCAAAGAGGCGTCGCAGGGCATTCGCGCTCTCGAGCAGGCCGATCTTCTTGGCTACGCGATCCCGATCGTTGTCCGGTTCGGCGCGCAGGAGCACGAAAGGGCGACCGTTGTGGCGCCCCCGATAGAGGACCTCGACCGGGTAGACCTCGAGTGCCTTGATCACCGCCTCAACGATCTGAACGAGCAACAAAGCTCGGCGGACCGCGTCGTGCTCGCTCGCATCGCCGGCGTCGGTCACCTGCGTCGCGAACCCGCTCCAGTCGAGCGCGTCCGGACCGAGCCGTCCCGTGGTCTCCTGAGCTTCTCGGCCGTTCGCCGCGACGATCACGTTCTGCGCAAGGGGATGCTCCTCGACATCCCCTAAGCTGAAACGGCCGTCCCGCACCTCGACGGCTTGGCACACGGCGATGTCCCAAAGCACGGCCCCGCCATCGCGGAACGGACGAAGTCGGTACACCATGCTGTCGGTGACCAAACGCAGCTGCAGCTGCGTCTTCGCCGGGTCGAAGGTGTTCGGCACGAGGAGGGTCGCACCGCCGTCGAGGTCGCCCCGGACCCAGTCGAGTTGACGGCGGTACTCGTCGATCGCGATCTCGCCTGAGGTCGCGTCATAGACGCCCTCGCCCAGCCCCGAGTTCTGATCGAATGTGAGGACGAAGGCTCCGGCGCGCGCGGACGCCGAACGTCCGACGCTTACGATCAGATCGTCGATGGCGCGCCCGATCGACTCGGCGTCGAGCTGATCCATGCGCGCCGGCGCGACCAAGCGCTTGAGAAGGATGCGTTCCGGCGTGTGGAGGATCGCAGGCCCGTCGACGCTGGCACGCGAGACGACGTCACCCGACGCACGGACTTCCGCATCGAGGCAGTCAGCCGCGAGGAGACCGAGCGCCCGCCAGTCCTCCGCGAAAGAGTAGCTGTCGGCGCGGTTCACGGCCGAGGCCGGGGTGATCTTCGCGTAGGAGTGCTCGGCCGAGTCGGGGCTCAGCCACAGGCTCCACTCGAACCCACCGAGCTGGAAGTCCGGCTCGTCCGCGCCCTCGGTCATGATGGAATCAGCGGTTAAGCGACCGTGGACGAGCCCCTGCGCGTGGACGATTCCGAGCGCGGCGACGGCCCGCTTCATGTTGCGCCAGAACAGGGCGCGCGGGCGAGGGGCGGCGAGGTTGCGGATCCAATGTTGCCGCGGAGCCCGACGCCGGCGCTCGCTCAGAGGCTGACCGACGCGCTCCAATACGACCCCAAAATTCTCATCGTCCTCGACGAACTCTATGACGTCGACGACGACCTCGCGAGCGCCCGCGTAGGACATGACCCGCTGCACTTGGCGCATCTCATGCCGCCAGAGCTGCCGCAGATCGTCGTCGGCTGGCGTCCCCGTCTTGCGCCAAAGCTTAAGGGTGCGCTCCGCACCCGTCCCCCGGTCCTCGACTGGGAACATGGCGGACCTTAGGGCCGCGCGGTCCCCGGCGGATACCGCATCGCCCAGGAAAGTGAAGCGGTCTTCAAGCCTTGGCTTGCCGCTCTTCGTCTTCTTCACGACGGCCAACGAAGCTACCGATCAAGAACGGTCGTACAACCTAGCATCTAACTCTACCGCTTCCGAGCCGCGAGACGATAGCCCGAAGCGGGCGAGCTATCCACAAACATCCCGGCAGCTAAGCCACGAGGCGTCCATGTACATGAAAGCCCTATGAACGGTTATTGATCGTGCAGAGCAACGCCGCTTGAGGCCACCACGTTTGCCTACCGGTGCGCCGCGCGAGGCACCGGTACCGATGTCAGAGGACGCCGAAGCGCCGGAGCCATGAAGGATGGCCGTGCGTGCAGACGCCGTCCGGTTCGACGAGGCAGCCGTCGGTCGCCTCGGCCACCGCGTCGAACAGGAACTGCGCCAGCGCCAAGAACTCGGGTTCGGGGACCGAGGGCTCGGGCCAGGGCAGACCGGTGTCGGGATCGTGCGTGACGTGATGCACGGGCGCGTCGTCGAGGTCGAACGTCCCGCGTACGACGGAATGAATGGTGTCACGCGTCGTGCCTAGGTCGGACGCCGCGACGGCGGTGGCAAGCGGGACGTGATCAGTCGGGTCGACCGGACGAGGGGGCCGGGGAGGATAGGAGCGGCTCACGCGGTGATCCTCCCAGCGGCGAGGGCGTCCCGGGCGTAGGCCGAGAGGGGCCTGTCGGGCTGGAAGAACACGTCGCGATGGACCGGCAGCTTGAGGTAGACCCGGAGGCGGGCGAGTTCGTTGAGGTCAACGAAGCCGAGTTCGGGCGCACCGAGGCCTGCGTCGCACAGGCCGAAGGCGCGGGTCGGGGCGGCGGGGTCGACCTCCGAGAGCAGCCACGCGGCGTGCCCGTCCGGGAGATAGAGCTTGACGACCGGGTACAGGTCGATGTCCCGGCCTGCGGCGGAGAGCCGGCCGTTGGCGAGGAGCTTTCGGAATTGCGCCTTCGTGAACCAGGGATGGAAGGCCATCACTGGCCGCCCCCGGACACGGCAGTGCGGCACGCCTTCCGGGTGGCGCGATGCGTTGGCGCGGGTGCCGCTGACGGAGCACTCCGCGGGGATCGTTGAGGCTTGCCGCCGACGGATGAACGCGGCGTCTCGGCCTGTTCGGGGCGATCGCCCGCGTGCCTGCCGATGCGCCTCGGGGTGAGCGGCTTCGGCGGCCGGAGAACGTCGGACGGGCTCGCCGCCGAGGGACACGGCGATGGCAGCGCCAGCGGCGTGGTGGGCACCCGTGGGGGCGTCGGCGGAGGCGGGATGTCGCCGAGGGCGACGGCGGTCACGCGCTCGAAGTCGAGGTAGCGGGCGTGGACCGCGCGCGCGTGCACCTCGGCCCCCGACCGCGCCAGCGCCGCCAGGATCGCCTCGATCGTGAGGTGGACGAACCCGACCCGGTCCGGGGTGGCGCCGCGCGGGGCGACGAGCGCGTCAGCGTAGACCTGCGCGGCAGCGCCGACGCGCCGGTTGAGGGCGGGGCCAGCGAGGACGAACAGACCGCGGCTGGCGTAGCCGTGATCGACCATCAGCTGGCCCAGCGTGTGCTCGCGGCGCAGCTGCTCGATCCCGGGACGGTAGAGCAGCAGATCGTCGGGGGACCGATACAGGCCGCAGGCCCGTGCGACTTCGCCGTAGCGCGCCCGGACCGAGGCCGAGGGGCCGGCCATCGGCTCGATGAACTTCAGCTCAACCGCCACGAAGGCCGGGTCGGCGTCGGGCGTGACGACGTCGAGCTGGATATCGAAGGCCGTATGGTCCTGTAACAGATCGTCGTGGCCGCGCCCGGGCGAGGTCTCGAACCTGACGTGGGTGACCCGGTGGACGAAGTCGGGCAGCAGGTCCGACCACACGCGGCTGGCGAGATCGAGATCGAGGGCCATCACGGCGCAGAGGTTCAGCGCCAAGCCCTGGCTCGCGAGCAGGTGGCCGAGGATCTTGGGCTCGTCCCAGAGGGCGCCGGGCTCGCGCAGGATGAGCGCGCGACGCACGTAGGCCGCGATCTCGGGGGTGAGGAAGGTCCGTCCGGCGCGGGCGGCGTCGGGACGAAGGCGCCAGCCCGCGCGCACCCTGCGGGGCTTGCGGGAGGCGGCCGCCGAGCCGGGCTCGACCTGGACGGAGCAGGGCAGGCCGCGCTCCGCGCGCCAGAGGGAGGCCAGCAGGCGGGCCGCACCGGAGAAGGCATCGTCGGAGGCGAGGAAGGCGGCGTGCGCGCGGCGGGTGGCGTCGGGGATGGTGGGTGCGTGGCTGAGGGGCATGAAGCGGATCCGGATCGCGGCCGCGGGAGGGTGCGGCCGGATCGAGATTCAGCGTTCATCCCAAGAACTTGCCAGGCGAAGTAACGTATAGAGCACCACGCCGGCGATTTACGATGTCAAAGAGCGGGAGAGCGCTTCGCGCGCTACAGTTCTATATAGCGACACAGGCTTTCAGATAGCATCTTTGATAGTTGTCGGGCTTCAATATCGACGAAACTATCCCCTGAGGCCGGCCGCACAGTGGATATTTTGGTTGGCCGAGTCCAAAGTACTGGTCGGTCAGTGGAGGGAGGAACGGATCGGCAGGCATGGCCCGGGAAGACGCAGCGGGGGAGGAGGTCCGGGCAGGTTCGGGGACGGAGGGGTCGAGGGAGGCAGGGAGGGGTGCGGGGCGTTGTCGATGACGACGACGGAGGGTGATGACGGTTCTCGTCGTCCTCTCTGGCGGAGGGTGATGTATGTAGGCAGCAAGCAGGTGACTTCGCAGCGCGGAAGCTGGATTTCACGCCGTCTCACACAGCGTTTCGACTCGTCGATCCCGCTCTTGCCGGCGACCGCTCGTCCGACGGAAGGCGGATGATGAAGCGGGGCGTCAAGCAAGATGAGCGGCGCGAATGGTGCCGTAATTCGAAATACTTGCGGATGCTGCCGCGGTCTGGCTTGGCCCGGACGGGTCGGGCGGATAACAGTCGCGCCGCACCCGTCGCAACGGTCTGCCGCCACACGGCTTTGACCGATCTGACCGTCCCGTCGGTCCCGGCGACGATCACGGCGCGAGACCTCGAGGAGCCCGCCCCGATGGCCAAGGTCGTGATGGCCCGCGCCGGCATGCGACAGCTCGCCAAGCTCGTCGCCGGTGATCTCGGCCGCGGTGAGATCACGGCGGGTCTTGAGAGTGTCGGATCGGCGCTGGCATCGAGCCCCGAGGCCGTCCTGGCCGTCCTCGACCTGCTGCTGGCGGAACGGCACAAGACGCGGCCCGGCGAACGCCTGATCGACGCGTTCCTGTTCATGCTCGGCAAGGCCCTGCGGGAGTCGCGCTTGGCGCAGGAGGGAGGCGCGCCCGAGCCGGCCCGCACGCTGATCGCCGGGGTGCGGGGTCGCATCGTCGCGATGACGGGCGCGGAGCCGCTCCCGCCCGATCTCCTGCTGGCGCTCGCCCAGCTCTTCGTCTCCGCCGGCCTCGATCCCGGCGACGACCTGCGGGCGTGCCTCCGGACGGAGGTCGCGGCACCGGCGGGCGGCGCGGCGGTCGATCCCGCCGATCTCGGCGCCCAGTACGGCGCGCTGGCCGCCGCGCTGCGCGACGATCCGTTCCTGATCCACGGACAGGTGGCCTGGACGGCGCTGGCCGCGCGCGATGCCGTCGAGGACGAGGCCTGGATGGATTTCGCCCTCGTGGCCCTCGAGCTTCTGGGCGAGCGCCCGCTCGCCCGGATCCCGGTCGCGATGTGGATCGCCCGGAACACGGCGGCCGCCCTGAGGCGTCGGTAGCTGGTCTGCGCCGCGCACAGGCGACGCGGGAGATCGCACGCCCTTGGCCACAAGCGATCCGACGGGTGGGCGGTGGCACTCAGGTCCAAGCCAGTCCGACGCGGCACGGAGCAGTCCGGTTTAGAATGTGGGCTGCAATGAGGGTTGTCGAACCGCTGTTCAGAACAAAATCATTATTTAACAGGCATTTATTTAGTAAACCTGGCGGAAGGGGTGGGATTCGAACCCACGGTGGGGTTGCCCCCACGGCGGTTTTCAAGACCGCTGCCTTAAACCACTCGGCCACCCTTCCGCAGCCGGGTGCCCGGCCTTTTACAGGCCCGGCCGCGCCGGCCCGGCGCTTGTAGCCGAGACGGAGGGCGGCGGCATCCGAAAAACGTCCGCGGACGGAGCCGGCCTCAGCGCGCGCGACGGCCGACGGCGCGGCCGAGCCGGCGCAGGATCGCGGTCGAGCGCCAGGACAGGGAGCGGCGCATGCCGTCCCGCTCGGCGAGCGCCTCCGCCAGGCCGGCGCGGAGATCGGCCTCCACCCGCAGGTGCTCGGCCGCGCGCCGGATGCTCTCGTCGCCGGCACGGGCCAGCGCCGCCTCGTGCTCGGCGAGCCGCTGCCCGCGCTCGGCCGCCTGCGCCGCGGCGCGAACGGAGCGCTCCTCGGCGGCGGCGAGATCGGTGGCCAGGCGCTCCAGCCGGATATCGCAGCCGGCCAGCGCTTGACGGGCACCGGCGAGATCGGCGGCCAGTCGCTCCGACCGGGCGTCGCGGCCGGACAGCGCCTGGCGGGCCTCGGCGAGGTCGGCCGCGACGCTCTCCAGCCGGAGCTCCCGCTCGGCGAGCTCCTCGCGCACGCACGCGAGGACGTGGTCGCGCGTGGCGATCGCCTCGAGGCCGAGGGCATCGGCGACGCCGGAGACCGCCCGCAGGCGGTCGTAGCCGTCCGCGTCGCGGGCCGAGGCATAGGCGTGCTCCACCGCAAAGTTGAGGCAGGCGATCCGGGTGTCGCGGGCGGCGAGCGCCGCGAGGCGGTCCGCCACCGGCGCGTCGGCGAAGGGGCCCTCCGGCAAATCCTCGCCGAACGCCTCCTCGAACGCCTCCGGATCGAGGGCGGCGAAGTGCCGGAGGATCTTCGTGAACTCGAAGCCGGTGCGCAGGCGGGTGTCGGGGCGCGGGGCGCTCATGTTGGCGTGGCCGGCGCGCTGACGGAAGGCGGTGACCTCCTCGGGCAGGACGTGGATCGCGTGGCCGGCGGCGACCATGCGGACCCACATGTCGAGGTCCTGGAGATTGGTGAGCCGGGGGTCGTAGAGGCCGGCCGCCGCGTAGGCCTCCCGCCGGATCATGGCGGCGGGGGCGCAGAGGCTGTTTCCCTCGTAAAAGAAGCTCCGCAGCCAGGTGCGGCGCGAGAAATCCGGGAAGGCGAGCGGGCGCAGGAAATCGTTGAAAGGCGCTGCGGGGGCGCCTCCCTCGTCCACCACGCGCGGCAGGCCGAAGACCAGGGAGACGTCCGGGTTGGCATCGAGGAAGGCGGCCTGCCGGGCGAGGCGGCCGGGAAGGGCGAAGTCGTCGGAGTTGAGGATCGCGAGATAGCGCCCGCGCGCGCGGGCGACGGTGGCGTTCATCGTCGCCGAGATACCGAGATTGCGCGGCTGCACCGCGAGCCGGATGCGCGGGTCGTCGTAGCCGCGCAGGATCTCGGCCGTGCCGTCCGTGGAGGCGTCGTCCGTCACGACGATCTCGACATCGGCGAAGGACTGGTCGAGCACGCTGTCGATGCTCTGGCGCATGTAGGGGGCGTGCTCGTGCGCCTTGATCAGCACCGAGACGGTCGGCCGTTCGAGCACGCTCGCGGGAACCGGCGCGCGCGGGGGGCGCGTTCCGGCTCGGATCATGCCGGGGCGCTCCTCCCACCACAGCGGCCGGGCGCAGGCGCCCTCCGGCGCGAAACCGGGCGCGGAGAGGTCGGCGGCGTCCCGCTCCATCTCGTCCCAGAAACCGCGCAGGCGCTCGCGGGACCAGAGATAATGCTGGCCGAACCCGCTCGCGACGTCGACGCGGCCGAGGCGCTCGGCCTGGGACGCCTCGCGGGCGGCGTTCCGCTCGAAGCCGAGATGCTTGTAGTGCCAGAGCATCACCGCGTCGCGCTCCGGCAGGCGCAGGTCGCCGATGGGAGCGGCCGCGTGGCGCCCCGGCCCGAACCCGGTCTCGCGGATCGCGCGCGGGCGGAAGAGGCTGAGCTTGTTGAAGGCGGGGCGCGGCCGCCCGCGCGTGACGCGCTCCACCAGGAGCCCGCAATCGTCGGGCATCGTCGGATGGTTCATGTCGAAGCCGAGGGCCGGCAGCAGGGTCACGCCGGCCCGCGCCTGCTCGGCGAGATAGGGCGCCATGGGGCGCCCCGCCCCGAGATGGAGATGCTCGTCGATGGCGGTCACGACGATCCAGTCGGCGCTCTCGCGGCTCTCCTTCCAGGCCTCGTCCTGCATCGCCTTGTGGGAGAGCACGAAGGATTCCGCCTCGACCCGGTCGAAGCGGCGCAGCTCGACGCGGGGATGCGCGCGCAGGATGTCGAGGGAGCCGTCCGTCGAGCCGTCGTCGTAGACGACGTAGCGCTCCACCCACGGATCGTAGTGGCGGAAGAAGAAGCCGAGCATGTCGGCCTCGTCCCAGCACACGGTGTAGAGATGGACCCGAGGGATCATGCCCCGGACGGGTCCACGGCGAGCCCGTGATAGCCGCCGATGCCCTCCCGCACGACCCGCGCCGGATGGCCGAGGGCGAGGCAGCCGGCGGGCACGTCCTTCGTCACCACCGAGCCGGCGCCGATGACGGCGTTGGCGCCGATCGTCACCTCCGGCAGGATCACGGCGCCCGTGCCGACGACGACGCCGTCGCCGAGGGTGACGTGGCCGGCGATGGTCACGCCCGGCCCGATCGAGACGAAGGCGCCGAGCCGCGCATGGTGGCCGAGGCTCGCGCCCCGGTTGAGAAAGACGAAGGCGCCGATCCGCGAGCCGCCGCCGAGTGTGCAGCCGGCATTGACGTAGCCGCCCTCCTCGATCTCCAGCCGGCGCGGCGCCGGCGTGCTCGGATCGATCAGGGTGAAGGGGGTCGTGAAGCCGAGGGCGCGCGCCTCCCGCGCCGCGATCTGGCGGTGGGCGGGCGTGAACAGCGGCACCAGGAAGGGCAGCGCCGTCAGCTCGGGACCGGCCTCCTGGGCGGTGACGGCGCGGATCTCCTGCGACAGGTGGCAGGCGCCCGGCCGGTTGCGGATGCCGGCGGCCGGCACGAGCCCGGCCCGATGCAGGCTCTCCTCGACATCCACGAGGATCGGCGAGCCGGTGCCGAACAGGACGACGCCCCCGCTCATGCGGAGAAGGTCCCGAGCGCGGCGGCCACCGCCTCGGGGGCCTCTGCCGCGATCTCGGGCTGGATCGGCAGGCTCAGCAGCGTGTCCGCGAGCGCGTCGGTGACGGGAAGCGGGCCGGAGGCGGCCTCCGCGAAGACCGGGTGCCGGTGCAGGCCCGGCGTGTAGTGAACCGCCGTGCCGATGCCGGCGGCGGCCAGATGCGCGGCCAGCCGGTCGCGCTCGGGATGGGTGATGGCGAACTGGTGGTAGACGCAAGCCCCATGATCCGGCGGCAGGGCGAGCCCGGCGGCGGCGGGGAGAGCGGCGCGGTAGCGCGCGGCGATCTCCAGGCGCTCGGCATTGCCCGCGCGCAGATGCGGCAGCAGGACGGAGAGGATCGCGGCCTGGATCGCATCGAGGCGGGAATTGAAGCCGCAGACGCGGCTGATCCGCTCCGGTCCGTCGAAACCGTAGTTGCGCAGCGCCCGCAGGCGCGCGGCGAGCCGGGCGTCGTTCGTCGCGACGGCGCCCCCGTCGCCGACGCAGCCGAGGTTCTTCGTCGGATAGAACGAATAGGCCGCCGCATGGCCGAAGCCGCCGAGGGGGCGCCCGTCGAGGCTCGCCCCGTGCGACTGCGCGCAGTCCTCCACCACCGCGAGCCCGTGCCGGCCGGCGAGCTCCATCAGGGCCGGCATGGGAGCGGGATGCCCGAACAGGTGCACGGGGACGATCGCGGCGGTGTGCGGGCCGACCGCCGCGGCCGCCGCCGCCACGTCGATGCAGCGGGTGGCGGGGTCGACGTCGACGAGCCTCGGCAGCGCCCCGCAATGGAGGACCGCCTGGGCGGTGCCGACGAAGGTCATGGCCGGCACGATCACCTCGTCCCCCGGCCCGATGCCGAGCGCCCGCAGGCCGAGGGCGATGGCGTCGGTGCCCGAGGCCACGCCGACGCAATGGGCCGCGCCCGCCTCCTCCGCGAAGGCGCGCTCGAAGCTCTCCACCGCCTCGCCGAGGATATAGCTGTCGCCGCCGAGCACCGAGGCGACGGCCGCGTCGATCTCCGCCCGGAAGCGCGCGATGCGCCGGGCGGGGGCCGCCTGTGGGATCATCCGCGTCGCCGCCTCTGGAACCGGATCACCCGGCCACGCCTCTCTATGCCGGGCAGAGCCTCGCCGCGAGATGGGGCTGGGCCCGCGCGAAGTGCCGCGTCTCGTCATAGCGGGCGGACGCGCAGACGAGCAACGTCGTCCCCGCCTCGAACTCGCGCAGATGGATCAGGATCCCGGCGCGGACCCAGAGGCCGCGCCCGTGATCGGACAGGCGGATGCGGGCGCTCTCCCGCCCGTTGTCGACCTCGACCACCACGGAGCCGGTGAGCGGCACGATGTACTCGTCGCAGGAATTGGCGTGGCCGCCGCGTTCCACCCCCGCCTTGTCGACCTTCATGAAGAAGACCCGCTCGAGGGGGAACGGCAGGCCGTCCTCCTCCTCCAGCGCCACCAGGGAGCCACGCCCGTCGGCATGGACCCGCTGCCTCAACACCTGCACCCCTGCAATGACGTCCATGCCGTTCACGCCACCTTGAGGCTTATCGATCGTCGGCAAAGACTAGAGTCGGGAATCCGCATCGACAAGTTGCAATCTATAAAATGCACTTGGGATAATCCGGCAATTATTATTGCCTGAATTACATTACCGGACCGGATCGTATGCCGGCACGGCGTCCCGTTTTCTCCCGCCGGGCGCGCGACGGCGGAATGCGTGGCGGGGAGCGCGGTCTCATCGCCTTGGTTTCACGGGGTCGTCCCAACCCTTTGGCAAGACTTGCCGCGCTAAACAGGGCGCAGCGGAGCGGACGACGCCCGCGAGCCAAGGTCTTCCGCATGCGTGCGCTCGTCCTCGACGACGGTGAGTTGAACAACCTCCTGATGGTGGCGGCGCTGCGGCCGATTCCCGGCTGCGAGCCGCACGATTTCACCCGTCCGGCAGACGCTCTGGTCTTCGCGCGGACGCATCCCCGCGACATCGGCGTGATGATCACCGACTACGACATGCCGCTCATGAACGGCGTCGAGTTCATCAGGGCCGCCCGGCGGATTCCGGGCCTCGAGAACGTCCCCATCGTGATGGTGACGAGCATCGACCAGCGCTCCCTGCGCCGCGAGGCGCTGGAGGCGGGCGCCACCGACTTCCTCAACAAGCCCTGCGATCCCCTCGAGATCCGGGCGCGCGTGACGAACCTGCTGGCCCTGACGCGGGCCTACCGGGCGCAGGAGCAGCACGCGGCCGAGCTGGAGCGGGAGGTCGCGGCCGCCGTCGCCACCATCGAGGCCCGCGAGCGCGAGATCATCACCCTGCTGATGAAGGCCGCCGAGCACCGCGACACCGATACCGGCGACCATATCGCCCGCGTGGCGGATTACGTCGGGTTGATCGCGGAGGGCCTCGGCTTCACGGGGGAGGCGCAGCACCGGCTCTGCCTGGCCTCCACCATGCACGATGTCGGCAAGATCTCGGTGCCCGACGCCATCCTGCTCAAGCGCGGCCCGCTCACCCCGGACGAGCGCTCCGAGATGGAACGCCACGCCGAACGCGGCCGGCGCATCCTGGAGAGCAGCGGATCGGGCATCGCGCAGCTCGCCGCCGAGATCGCCGCGAGCCATCACGAGCGCTGGGACGGCACCGGCTATCCCAACGGTCTCGCGGGAGAGGCCATCCCCCTCTCGGGACGCATCGTGGCGGTGGCCGACGTGTTCGACGCGCTCACCTCCGAGCGCCCCTACAAGAAGGCGTGGCCGCTGGCGGAGGCCCGCGCCTTCCTGGTCGCCAATGCCGGCAGCCATTTCGACGCGCGCGCGGTGGACGCCTTCCTCTCGCGCTGGAGCCAGGTCGAGCGGGTGGCGAGCGGCGAGACGCGCGAGGCCGCCTGAGCCGGGCCGGCCAGGCGAGACGAAACGCCGGCCTGCTTAACAGACCGTAAACGGGTCCTCGGGCAGGCTCGCGGCCTTCGCCGAAGGTGATCCGCCGATGTCCCTGCCGAAATCGTCCCGTTCGCTGGCGCGGCGCCTCGGGCGCGCGGTGGCGGGCGCGGTGCTCGTCGCGCTCACCGCGGGCACCGGGCTGACCGCCTGGAGCGAGCTCGCCCGCTACGCCGCCGACAAGCGCGAGAGCATGCGCGCGGTCGCCACGGTCTTCGCCAGCGCCGCCGCCCCCGCGACGGCGGAGCGCGACGAGGCCGCCGCGAGCCGGGCGCTGCGCGCCATCGCCGAGCAGCGCAACGTCGTCTACGCGGCGCTCGTCCTGCCGGACGGGTCCCTGCTCGCCGAGCAGGGGATCGGCTTGGCGCTCTCCGACGACGTCGATCTCGACCGCGAGGGAGGCGCCACGGCCCTCGACCTCGCCTTCACCCAGACCGCGCGGCTCAGCGTGCCGGTGATCGCGGCGGGCGCCGAGATCGGGCGGGTCACGCTGATCGCCGACACCACGGACCTGCGCGGACGCCTGACGGCGGTGCTCTCGAACGCGGCGCTCGCGGCGGCGCTCGCCCTCGCGATCGGGCTGCTCGTGGCGTGGCGGCTCCAGAAGGCGCTGACGCGCCCCCTCGTCGCGCTCGCGCGGACCATGGAGGCGGTGCGGCTCAACCACGACTACGCGACGCTCGCCGCCGTCACCACGGACGACGAGGTCGGCGCGCTGGCCGCCACCTTCAACGGGCTCCTCGGGGCGGTGCGCGAGCGCGACGACGCGCTCGCCGCGCACCGCGCCTCCCTGGAGCGGGAGGTCAGCGACCGCACCGCCGATTTCCGCGAGGCGCGGGACGCGGCCGAAGCCGCCAACGCGGCCAAGTCCAGCTTCCTCGCCACCATGAGCCACGAGATCCGCACGCCGATGAACGGCATGCTGGTGATGGCGGAGCTGCTCGCCGCCGGCGACCTGCCCCAGCGCCAGCGCCGCTATGCGGAGGTCATCGCCCGCTCCGGCCAGAGCCTGCTCGCGATCATCAACGACATCCTCGACTTCGCCAAGGTCGAGGCCGGCAAGATGGAGCTCGAGGCGATCCCCGTCGTCACCGGCGATCTCGCCGACACCGTCGTGACGCTGTTCGGCGAGCGCGCCCGCGCCAAGGGCCTCGATCTCGCCGCGCGGATCGGGCCGGGCGTGCCCGCGCGCTTCACGGGCGATCCGGTGCGCCTCGGACAGGTGCTCGGCAACTTCGTCAACAACGCCCTGAAGTTCACAGAGACCGGCCATGTCCTCCTGCGGATCGAGGCCCTGGGCGACGGCCGCATCGAGATCGCCGTGACCGATACCGGCATCGGCATCCCGGCCGAGAAGCTGCCGACGATCTTCTCCGCCTTCTCCCAGGCCGACCAGTCGACCACGCGCCGCTTCGGCGGCACGGGGCTGGGGCTGTCCATCGCGCAGTCGCTGGTCGCGGCCATGGGCGGCGAGATCGGCGTGTCGAGCGAGCCCGGCAGCGGCTCGACCTTCTGGGCCCGCCTGCCGGTCGAATGCCTGACCGAGCGGGAGACGATCGAGCGGCAGCCGGCGGTCGAAGCGGCGGTGGCGCTCGAAGGACTCGGCTCGGCGACCCTGCTCGTCCTCGCGGCCGGGCTCCGGGAGGCGGGCTTCGCTCCCGGCAAGCGGACATCCGGCGCCCATGTCGTCGCCCCGGCGGACGAGCTCTTGCGGCGCGGCCGCCGTCCGGCCGATGTCGGGCGCGTGCTGGCGCTCGCGCCCATGGGCGATCCGGCCGGGACGCAGGTGCTGCGCGCGGGGCTCGCCGACGAGGTGCTGCGCTGGCCGCTCGTCCAGGCGGAATGGCGCCCGGCGCTCGCCGCGCTGGCGAGCGGTGGCCCCTTCGCCGCCGCGAGCCCGCGTGCCGAGGCGACCGCCGCGCTGCCGCGATTCCCCGGCGCGCGGGTGCTGGTGGCCGACGACAACGCCGTCAACCGCGAGGTCGCCGCCGAGGCCCTCGCCCGCTGCGGCGTCACCGACGTGACCACCGCCGAGAACGGCCAGGAGGCGGTGGAGGCGGCCGCGCGCGGCGGCATCGACCTCATCCTGATGGATGGCAGCATGCCGGTGCTCGACGGCTTCGACGCCGCCCGCGCGATCCGCGTCCGCGAGATGGAGACCGGCGGCGACCGGGTCGCCATCGTGGCGCTCACCGCCCATGTCGTCGGCACGGGGGCGGACGCCTGGGCCGAGGCCGGCATGGACGGCATGCTCGCCAAGCCCTTCACCCTGACCGATCTCGCCCGCACCCTCGCCGCCTTCCTGCCCGAGGCGGGAGCGGCGGAAGGGAGCCCTCGTCCGGCGGCGGCCGTCGTGAGCCCGACGGCCTCGAGCGCCGGAGTCGTAGAGGAGCCCGAGGAGATGCCCCCGCTCCTCGATCCCGAGACCCTGGCGAGCCTGTCCGAGATCGCCGAGCAGAGCGGCACGGCCTTCCTGGAGCGCCTGCTCCGGCTGTTCCGCGAGCACACGCCCATGGCCCTCGACGCGCTGAAGGCGGCGCGGGAGGCGGACGACGCCCCGGCGGCGGCGCGCGCCGCCCACAGCCTCAAGTCGATGAGCGTCAATGTCGGCGCGAAGGCGCTCGGGGCCCTGCTCGCCGGGATCGAGCGCGACGCGCGCATGGACGGCATCTGCCCCGATGCCGATGCCCTCGCGCGTCTCGCGCGCCTCCTCGCCGAGACCACCGCCTGTCTCGAAGGCCATTTCGAGGACAGGCTGGCGGCGTGAGGACGCGCGTGAGGAGGCGGCAGAGAGGCCGCTACAGCAGCGGACAGGGGCTGCCGCCGGCCAGCACCACCTCGTCGGAGCCGTGGACGGCCTTGCCTTCGCGCACGGGCCAGACGGCCTTGTAGGAGAAGGTCCAGCCGTTCAGCACCGGGAAGACCTTGAAGACCGCCGCGTAGCGCATGCTCACCTCGGCCATCACGAACCGGGCGCCGGCCGAGGCCGTTCCGGGCGGCGCGGGTCCGATCACGGTCCCGGCGGCGCGGGGCTGGCCGTTCCGGGCGGCGCTCGAGCAGACCCGCGCGACGAACCCCGTCCCCACCGGATAGACCCCCGCCGCGGTGAGCACGATGCGCGCGCCGGAGATGTCGTAGGGCGTGGCGATGGCATCGGCCGCCGCATAGACGTCGGACAGGTCCTTCGTGTCGTCGCGCGCGATCAGGTCGGCCGTGCTGCTCGCCGCCAGCCCGAGACGCCGGCCCATGGCGATGGCGCGCGGGATGTCGATGGAGGCCATGACCATCAGGAGCAGGCAGGGGGCGACGAGCGCGAACTCCACCGCGGAGACGCCGCGTCGGTGTCCGGCGAAGCGCGCGAAGGGACGCCGCCTCACGAGCAGGTCTTGCCCGTATAGGGCTCGCTGCGGAAGATCGACGTGGCGGTGAGGAGCTGCTGGCCGCCGCCCATGGGCTGGGCGCCGAAATCGAGGAGGCGGAACGGCCCGAGCACCGGCACCGCCACGCGCAGCGACACCACGTCGTCGCCGACCGGGCAGTCGAAATGGCTGCCGAAGCCCGAGGCCCAGTCCTTCTTCTTGCCGTCATAGGCCGGCACGACCTGGCTCTGGGAGAAGCTGCCGGCGCGGGTGACGTCGAGCTTCAGGTCGCCGCAGCGGAAGAACACCAGCGCGCTCCCGCACAGCACCTTGCGCATGCGCGTCGCCGGATCGCTGCCGTCGGCGGCATCCTGGAACTCGCCCGTGCGCAGCAGGCGGGCGGCACGCTCGACGCTCATGTCGAGGGTCTGCTGAGCGAGGAGCTGGACGCCGGACTGGACGATCACGCAGAACAGGGCGAAGAACGGGAAGGCGAGCATGGCGAACTCGACCGCCGTCGCGCCGCGCCGGTCGCGCACGAGGGCCGCGAGCGGCCGTGCCCCGGCCCGGCCCGGCCTCCCCCGACGATGCGTCTCCCTGGCCCGATCCATCGACAGACTCTTGCCCGTCTCTCGGCGATGCGTTCGTCGCGGCTCACCGAAGCTCACGGAAAGTATAGGGCGGCGGGTCTTTACGATTCGTGTGAGTCACACACAGGATTGTGATCGATCTTTCCGAGAATGCAATCCAAAGTTGCACAACGTTTATTTTGCCATCGGAAGATGATGGCCGGCAGAGAAGGATGTCGACCCACGCGGTCCGCGGCTTTGTGCCAGGTGAGGAGGCCGTTTCATTAACGGGCCGCGATTAAAACCGGCCATCCCTCTCTTTGAAGGACAGCGGTCGGTCAGGCGGATGGGCAGGCAGGGGAGATCGGGCGAGGCGACCGGCGTGGTCTCGGCGGCGCGCGCCCTGCTCGACCGGATACGGCGCGCCGGGCCGGACCGGCGCGGCAGCGTCGCCGTCATGTTCGGCCTCGGGGCCGCCGTCCTGATCACCCTGGCGGGCGGGGGCGCCGATTACGCCCGGCTCGTCTCCCGGCGCAGCCAGCTCCAGAGCGCGGCCGATGCCGGCGCGCTGGCCGGCGGCAACGCCTTGAAGCTGGCGATGTCGACCTCCGAGTCCATCATCGGCCTCGTGGACCAGACGATCCGCGCGGCGGCGAACGTGACGCCGGAACGGCCCATCACCACGCAGATCGTCGTCGCCGAGGACAAGAGCAACGTCTTCGCCAAGGTCGAGGAGGACGTGAAGCTCACCTTCGGGCGCCTGCTCGGCATCCCGACGGCGAAGGTGGCGGTCAAGGCGCGCGCGAACGTCGTGGGCAAGATGCGGCTCTGCATGCTGACCCTCGACCCGCTGGCGCCGGGCACCTTCAACCTGGAGAAGAACGCGCAGGTCACGGCGCTCAGCTGCTCGCTCTACTCGAACTCGACCAGCGGCACCGGCATGATCGGCAACCAGAACTCCATCGCCAGGGCCGAGACGATCTGTTCGGCGGGCGGCTACCTGGGGCCTCGGGCGAACTTCACGCCGACGCCCCAGACCGACTGCCCGGCGATCAAGGATCCCATGGCCGCCCGGCCGGCGCCGAGCGTCGGCCCCTGCAAGTCGCTGCCGGCGGGGGCGAGCACGTCGCTCCTCAGCCCGCTGGGTGCGCTGGGAACCGGCGAGAACCGGATCGAGAATCGCATCACCCTGGAGCCGGGCACCTATTGCCGGGGCCTGCACATCACCGACAACGCCGTCGTCACGCTCAAGCCGGGCATCTACGTCATCAAGGACGGCCCGCTCTTCGTGGACAAGACGGCCACCCTGAACGGCGTCGATGTCGGCTTCTACTTCACGGGCGACATGGCCGGCCTGCTCTTCGACACGGGCACCACCGTCAGCCTCGCCGCGCCGACGACGGGTGTCATGGCCGGCATCCTGATGACGGAGGAGCGGACGGTCGGCGATCCGGTCGATCCGATCAAGGCGCTGCTCAGGATCATCGAGCACCCCCTTCTTCAGCCCTATCTCACCCAGATCCCGCCGACCCCGGCGCCGCTCCAGTCCACCCAGCCGATGCGCACCTACCGCATCATCAGCGACAACACCCGCACCATGCTCGGCACCATCTACCTGCCGGCCGGCCGCCTCGTGATCGACGGCAAGCGGCCGGTCTCTGACCGCTCGACCTACACCGTGATCGTCGCCCAGCAGGTCAATCTCTACGAAGGCCCGACCCTCGTGCTGAACGCGAACTACGACGCCAGCAGCGTGCCGGTGCCGAAGGGCGTCGGGCCGGTCTCGGGGAAACTGCGGCTGACCCAGTGAGCCGGCATCCTCCCCGGCAAGGCGCTAAGCCGTTGTTCTGCCGTCTATCCGGACGGAAAACCGGGATCCGCTTCTCCTAGACAGACTCTAGGCTCGGGGCGGGCCCCGTGCTAGCCTTCGCGGTTCGAGACGGCCGGCATCAGATCCGGCCGCTCGGGAGGAAGCCCCATGAACGACGTCGCGACCCGAGCGCGCGAGGCGGTGTCCCGCGACCTCTGGCAGTCGATCCCCCTCGAATGCCTCGTCTGCGCCGTCGCCGTGTTCGCGGCGGCTGGCCTGAAGCTTGCCGGCCTGCTGCCCTGACCGGCCCCGGCCCGACACGCCCGGACATCCCCTCCGACACGCCCCGACCGTCCATGAGCCGATCCGACAGCGCCCCCCTGCCCCGCGGCGACCTCACCGTGCGCACCAGCGCCATGCCGGCGGACACCAACGCCAACGGCGACATCTTCGGCGGCTGGGTCCTGTCCCAGATGGACCAGGCCGGCGGCATCGCCGGCGTCGACAGGGCGCAGGGCCGCGTCGTGACCGTGGCCCTCGACGCGATGACCTTCATCCGGCCGGTGCGCGTCGGCGACGTGCTCTGCGTCTATACCCGCATCGGCCATGTCGGGCGCACTTCCATGAAGATCGAGGTCGAGGCCTGGGCGCGCCGGTTCCGCACCCAGATCCGCGAGAAGGTGACGGAGGCGGTCTTCACCTTCGTCGCCATCGACGACGAGGGCCGCCCCCGGCCGATCCCCCCGGAGGCCGTGCATGTCGCGGCCGATACAACCGGAAACTGAGAGACTGTTCACGCGCCCGTGATCGTGGCGTAGGGTGGGACGTCCCGCCTCGCGGCATCCGGGAGAGATTCGTGAAAGCTCGTCGTCCGCATCTCGTCGGACAGGCTCCCCCGCAGAACGCCGGGGAGCGCAACCTGACCTGGCACAGCCTTCAGCCGCGCGAGGAGCGCTGGCGCTGCCTCGGGCAGCGGCCGGTGATCGCCTGGCTCACCGGCCTGTCGGGGGCGGGCAAGTCGAGCATCGCCAACGCCGCCGACCGGGCCCTGACGCTCGGCGGGCGCAAGGCCATGGTGCTGGACGGCGACAACCTGCGCCACGGGCTCAACGGCGATCTCGGCTTCACCGCCAGGGACCGGGCCGAGAACATCCGGCGGGCGGCGGAGGCGGCGCGGCTCATGGCCGAGGCCGGGCTCGTCACCATCGTCTCGCTGATCTCGCCCTATCGGGCCGAGCGCGAGACCGCCCGGCGCATCGCCGGGGACATCCCCTTCGTCGAGGTCTTCGTCGACACGCCGCTCGCCGTCTGCGAGGCCCGCGACCCCAAGGGCCTCTACGACCGCGCGCGGGCGGGCGAGATCGCGAACTTCACCGGCATCTCGGCGCCCTACGAGGCGCCCCGCGCCGCCGACATCGTGGTGACGACGGAGGGGCGCACGGTGGAGGATTCCGCCGCCGCGCTGATCGGGACCCTCACCCGCCTCAGCGCGCCGCTCTGAGGAACCGAGCGACGGAGACGGGCGCGGCCCGTCGTGGCATCCTCCGGCGGCCATGACGCGCAGCCTCATCACCGACATCCCCGGCATCCTCGTCGGCCATGCCCAGGACCTGCGCGCCGCCACCGGCACCACCGCGATCCTGTTCGAGCGCCCGGCGGTCGCCGCCGTGGACGTGCGCGGCGGCGGCCCCGGCACCCGCGAGACGGACCTCCTCGACCCCGAGCGCACCGTGGAGCGGATCGACGCCCTCGTGCTCTCCGGCGGCTCGGCCTTCGGGCTCGACGCGGCGGCGGGCGTGGTGGCGTGGCTCGCGGAGACAGGGCGGGGCCTGCCGGTCGGCTCGGCGCGGGTGCCGATCGTGCCCGGCGCGATCCTGTTCGACCTCCTGAACGGCGGCGACAAGGCGTGGGGCCGCTATCCGCCCTATCGCGAGCTCGGCTACGCCGCCGCCGCCTCGGCGGGGCGTGCATTCGCCCTCGGCTCGGCCGGCGCCGGCACGGGCGCGCGCACGGCCAATCTCAAGGGCGGGCTCGGCTCGGCCAGCGCGGCCGTCGCCGGCACGCCCTTCACGGTGGGGGCGCTCGTGGCGGTGAACGCCTTCGGCCGGGTCACGGTCGGCGAGGGGCCGCATTTCTGGGCGGCGCCCTTCGAGCGGGAGGCCGAGTTCGGCGGTCTCGGCTGGCCCGAGGCGATCCCGCCGGAGGCCCTCGCCTTTCCCGAGCGCGGGCTTGCCGGCGCCAGCACCACGCTCGCGGTGGTCGCCACCGACGCGCGCCTCACCAAGGCGCAGGCGAAACGGCTCGCGGTGGCGGCGCAGGACGGGCTCACCCGCGCCATCCATCCGGTCCACACCCCGCTCGACGGGGACGTGGTCTTCGCCGCCGCCACGGGCCGCGTTGCCCTCGGGGACGAGCCGCTGCCGGCACTCGCGCGGCTGGGGGACGCGGCCGCTGCCGTCCTCGCCCGCGCCGTCGCCATCGGCGTCCGTGCCGCGACGGCGCTTCCGGGCGCGCCGGCGGGCCTGCCCCCCGCCTGGCGCGACCGATTCGGCGGATGAGGGATCAGGCGCCCTCGGCGGCGTCCTTGACCAGTTGCTCGAGCCCCGAATCGACCTCCGCCGCCAGCATCGCCCGCTCGGCCCGCGTCAGGTCGGACGCCCAGCCCTTGGCGCCGAAACCCTCCGCGCAGCGCTCGCGCTCGGAGGCGATGTAGGCCACCGTCTCCGAGGGCTTGGTGCGCATGGCGTGGACCATGCCGAACCAGGCCGCGCGCTCCACCACCGCGAGACGCGCGCGCAGGCGGATCATCACCGCCCGTTCGGGGCTGACGGCCTCTTCGCTCATGATCGGTCTTCCCCCGTGAGAGTTTCTCAGCGCCGCCGCTCGCAGCGCGTCTTCACATACACGCCCCCGCCTTCGCCGTGACCGGCGGCGGCGGCCAGCACCGGCCCCTGGACGAGGCATTCCTGAAGGGTGTGGGCCGGGCCGGTGATGACGTCGAGGGCGTTCTCGCGGGTGCAGTCGGGCTGCGGCACGGCGGAGGCGCAGACGAGGGCGACGACGAGGATCGGATTCATGAGCGGCCTTCCGCTGCGCGCGGCAGGGCAAGCGCCCGGACGCGCCCGAGGTTCCGCCGCGTGTCGCGAATCGCCGTCAGCGGCGGGAGGGCATGATCGGATCGCCGCGCATGAGCGCGTGGAGGCGCTCGGTGTCGAAGCCGTTCGGGATCGCGGCGGCGGCGGGCTTGGCCGCGACGGCGGCCGCCTTCGGGGCGGCGGCGATGGAGCCGGTGGCCGAGGGTTCCGCCAGGGCGGCCCGCCGCACGGGCAGGTTGCCCGGATGGGACAGCCTGTCGGCGGAAACGAGCCCGACGATCCCGGCGCAGGCCGCGACGAACAGGCCGAGGCTCAAGTTACGCACGATACGCAAGGAACCGATCCCGGCTACGCGACAAGGGGACGACGACACCGCCGGCAGAATAAGGGCCGAGCCTTAAGCGAACGACAACGCCGACCCTACGAGGGGCCGGCTCAGCCCTCGGGAAGCAGGGCGAACTGCTCGATGAAGCGCAGGCCGTCCCAGAGCTCGACGGCGTTCCGGCCGCTCATGCCCCGCGCCAGGACCATGGCGTCCTCGTCGCAGGCGGCGGCGAGATGCTCCGTCCGCAGGACGATCCCGCCCTCCCCGAGGACCAGCACGCGATAGCGTGGCGGCGGCACGGCCGGCAGACCAGTGTCCTCCGTCATCCGCGCGGTTCCTCCGGAAGGACGGACGTTCCGAACGTGTCCGTTGCAGGATGCGAAAAAGCGCCCTCGCGCCCGAGGGCGCATCAACATGGATCAAGATCGATCGCTCGGGCCGGCGGAGGGGCCGGTTATCCCGCGCTCCCGGCCCGCCGGCCGTCGATGACGCGCCGGCGCAGGCGCAGATAGGCCGGGTCGAAGCCGCAGAAGGCTTGCAGGGCGGCGAGGTCCGGGATCTCGAGCCGCCGCTCCTTGAGGGCGACGAGGCCGCGTCCGCGCAGATCCTGGAGGACGCGGTTGATGTGGACGTTGGTGAGCCCGAGGATGTCGCCGAGCTCGGTCTGGGTCAGCGGCAGGTCGCAGGCGTCGCCCTCCGCCCGCCCGACGGCCTGAAGGCGCAACAGCAATTCGCAGAGGAGATGGGCCGTGCGCCGGTCGGCCGGGCGCTGCCCCATGTTGACGAGCCACTCGCGCAGGACGCTCTCGTCCACGAGGGTGGCCCACCACAGGGCGCGGGCGATGCGCGAATGGTCGAGGGTCAGCGCGTCGACGACGTGCTGGGGGATGTCGACGAGGGCGCAGGGAGTAAGCGTGGCGATGCTGTGATCCATCTCCCCGAGGACGGCCGATTGCAGGTCGCAGAAATCGCCGGGCAGCAGCAGCCCGATGATCTGGCGCCGGCCCTCGGGCAGGATCTTGTAGCGGCAGGCGATGCCGTCGAGGACGAGATGGACGTTCTCGCCGGATTCCCCCTCGCGCACGATGTCCTGGTCGGCGGCCACGTGGCGCATGGGCGCGCAGAGCGCCGACAGCGTCGCGCGGTCCGCATCCGTGAGGAGGCCGCTCCGATCGAGCTTCAGGATCAGGGGATTGGTCATTCGGGCCGGCGCGAACGATGCCTTGGATGCGGGACTAGGTAGAACGGGCCCCTCCGCCGGCAACTCGGGCCCCCTCCCCGCGCCCGGCGCTTGACCTGCGCCGGCGGGCGGGGTTTGCGTCGCAGGCGATGCCCCCGTCCCAGGACCCGTTTCCGCGCATGACCGAGACGCCGCCCCGCGATCCCGCCCGCTTCCGTCCCGCGACCCGCCTCGTGCATGCCGGGCGCGACCCGAGCGCCCAGCACGGCTTCGTCAACACGCCGATCTATCGCGGCTCGACCGTGCTGTACCCGACCTACGACGACATCGTGAACCGGCGCGGGCGCTACAATTACGGGACCTCCGGCACGCCGACCATGGACGCGCTCACCGATGCCTGGAGCGAGCTGGCGGGCGCGGCCGGCACCGTGGTGACGCCCTCGGGGCTCTCGGCGCTGACGGTGGCGCTGATGGCGAGCCTGAACGCGGGCGACCATCTGCTCGTGACCGATTCCGCCTACCGTCCGACGCGGATCTTCTGCGACGGGGTGCTGGCGCGCTTCGGCGTCGAGACGACCTATGTCGACCCCCTCGTCGGGGCCGGCATCGCCGGGCTGATGCGCGAGAACACGAAGGCGGTGCTGGTCGAGGCGCCGGGCTCGCAGAGCTTCGAGATGCAGGACGTGCCGGCGATCAGTGAGGCCGTCCATGCGCGCGGCGGCACGCTCATCATGGACAACACCTGGGCGACGCCCCTGCTCTTCCCCCCCCACGAGCGCGGCGTCGACATCGCGGTGGAGGCGGGCACCAAGTATCTCAGCGGCGGCTCGGACCTGCTGATCGGCCTGACCTCGGCCAATGCCAGGCATTTCCCGGCGGTGCGGCGCACCTTCGACCATTTCGCCATGTGCGCCGGCCCTGAGGACATCTTCCTGGCGCTGCGCGGCCTGCGCACGATGGCGCTGAGGCTGCGCGAGCACGGCCGGCAGGGCCTGGAGATGGCGCGCTGGCTGCAAGCCCGGCCCGAGGTGCTGCGGGTGCTCCATCCCGGCCTGCCCGAGGATCCCGGCCACGCCATCTGGAAGCGCGACTTCTCCGGGGCATCGGGGCTGTTCGGCGTCGTGCTCAAGCCGGTACCCGAGGCGGCGGTGGCGGCGATGCTCGACCACCTGGAGCTCTTCGGGATGGGCTTCTCATGGGGCGGATTCGAGAGCCTCGTCATCCCCTTCGACTGCACGCCCTACCGCACGGCGACGCGCTGGGCCCCCGGCGGCCCGACCCTGCGCTTCCATATCGGGCTCGAGGACGTCGAGGACCTGAAGCGCGATCTCGATGCCGGCTTCGCCCGCCTGCGGGCGGCGTCCTGAGCCGCCTACTTGTCGCGCACCTTGCCGCGCTCGCGGAAGATCAGGGCGAGGTTGCGCAGATAGATGCCCGTCGAGAGGCCCTGCCCGATGATGATCACCGGCTCCTTGCGCACGAATCCGTAGGCGAGGGTCATCAGCCCGCCGACGATGGACAGGAACCAGAACGAGAGCGGCATGACGCTCTTTCCGGCGCGCTCGCTGGCGAGCCATTGCAGGATGAAGCGCGAGCCGAAGACGAGCTGCGCCACCACGCCGAAGACCAGCCAGAAATCGAACCGGGTGACGAAGACGTCGTAGAAATAGGCCCGCAGGTGATCGGAGATCTCGATCAGCATCGCTCGCCCCGCGCGATCTCGGCCGCCGCCTGGGACGGCTTCTTGCGGCGGATCAGCCACCATACCCCGGCGAGGTCGAGGAGGCCGACCCAGAGCCGGTCGAACAGCCCGTAGTTCGAGCGCCCGGTGAAGCGCGGCCGGTCGACCACGTCGCGATGGACGACGCCGAAGCCCTCGCGCACCACCAGCGCCGGCATGAAGCGGTGGAGCGCATCGAAATAGGGCAGCCTCAGATAGACGTCGCGGCGAAACACCTTGAGGCCGCAGCCGGTGTCGCGGGTGCCGTCCTTGAGGATTCTTCCGCGCACGCCGTTGGCGATGCGGGACTGGATCGTCTTCAGCCGCCCGTCCTTGCGGCCGGTGCGCTGCCCTTGCGCGAGGCCGACGCCCTCGCCGCCCTCGATCAGCGCCGCGTAGAGCACCGGCAGGAAGGCGGGATCGTTCTGCCCGTCGCCGTCGAGGGTCGCCACCACGGGAGCGGCCGCCGCCGCGACGCCGCTGCGCACCGCCGCCGACTGGCCCCCGCTCGCCGGGTGCCGCAGCACCCGCAGCCAGGGCCGCCCGGCACGGGCGGCATCCAGCGCCGCCGGGGTGGCGTCGGTGGAGCCGTCGTCGACATAGACGACCTCGAAGGGCGCGAGCGGCGTGCAGGCGCGCTCGATCTCGGCCACCAGCCCGGCGATGTTGCCGGCCTCGTTCTTCACGGGCACGACCACGGTGAGGCGGGGCGTCGTGCTCACGGCGTCACCGCGTAGGCGTTCAGGGCGATCCGGCGCCCCCCGTTGATGTTGAAGCCCGAGACCCGGCCGACCGGGCCCGGCGTGCCGCCGGAGGCCGTCTCGAACTCAGGCAGGAAGCGGTCCTCCACGAAGACGAGCCGGCAGCCGCCCTGCTTGAGGAAGGCCGTGGCCTCCGCGCCCGAATTCAGCATGGCGAGCTCCGTGCCGATGAGGAAGACGAGGCTCGGCTCACGATAGCCGAGGCTCGCCACCCGCGGATCGCGGCAGGGCAGGCCGTCGCGGATCGCGGCGAGCCGGGGCGAGACCTTGAGCGCGGCGAGCGCCGGCTGGGTCAGCCCGAAGACGGCCGGCGAGAGCAGCATCGAGGCGAGGATCGCGATCGCCAGCGCGCGCTCGGGCAGCCCGCGCGCGAAGGTCACGACGGCGAGGATCGCGAGGACGCTCGCGGCAGCGAGCAGCGTCAGGCCCGCCCAGGGCAGGGTATGGTCGAAGGTCCAGCAGGCATAGGCGAGCCCCGCCGTCAGCCCGAGGGGGATGAACGGGACGAGGAGCGTCACGGCCCTGGCCCCGCGCCGCGACGGATCGAGGGCGCCGTTCCGGAGCGCGATCACGGTGAGGATCGCCACCGCCGGCATCAGCGGCAGCACGTAATGCGGCAGCTTGGTCGGCACGCATTCGAACAGGATCCAGGCGGGCACGATCCAGGCGAGCAGGAAGGCCACGGTCTCCGTCCGCCGCTGCGCCCAGGCGAAGCGCGCGGACAGCGCCGCGAAGGCGGCTCCCGGCCAGAAGGTCGCGAAGAAGACGAGCAGATAGGCCCCCGGCGGCGCGAAATGCTTCTCCGAGGCTCCCCCGACCTTGGCGAGCATGTCGTGGCCGACGGCCTCCGAGAAGAAGGCCCCCGCCGTCTTCCAGGCGATGGCGAGGAACCAGGGCGCGACCACGACGAGGACGAGAAACAAGCCCGGAAGCGGCCGCAGCGCCAGCAGCCAGCGCCAGGACCGCTCCCGGACGGAGAGTACCAAGGCGGGCAGGCCGACGAAGAGCGGCACCATCGGCCCCTTCACCAGGATACCGAGCGCCATGCCGAGCCAGAACGCGAGCACGACCGGTTCCGGCAGAGGCGTCCGGCCGGGCGCCCGCCACAGCCAGGCGCGCGCGAAGGCCCCGAAGGAGGCCACCGCGCAGGCACAGAGGAGCGCGTCCGTCTTGGCGAGACGGGCCTCGGCCGAGAGCATCAGGCAAGCGCCGAACAGCGCCGCCGCCAGCAGCGCGTAGCGACGCTCGAGGAAGGCCAGCGCCGCCCAGTAGGTCAGCAACACGGCCCCCGTCGCCCCGAGCAGGGACGGGATCCGGTACAGCGCGATGCGGGTGCGGGCGTCCTCGACGCCCAGCGCCTCCCCGGCGGCCACCGAGGCGGCCTGCGCCCAGTAGATCCCCACGGGCTTCTTGTGGCGCGCTTCCCCCTGGAAGCGGATATCGACCAGATCGCCGGTCTCGAGCATCTGCTTCGAGGCCTGGGCGAAACGCGGCTCGTCGCGGTCCATGGGTTGCAGCGAGACGAAGCCCGGCAGGAAGCAGACGAGGCAGAGCAGGAGCAGCGCCGCGCAGGCACGCAGATGGCTCGCGGACAGGGCCGACAATCCGGTATCGAGGACGGCGCCCGTCGAGTCGGGGGAGGCGGCCTCCCCGAGGCGGGCATGCGAGGACAGGCTCGTCATCGGGGGCCGCTGGCCGGAACGGCGTTCATGCAAGGCTCCCCTGCCCCGCTTATCGGCGCGCGAGGCCCTCGGGACGGCGCCGGGCCGTGTCGATGATCCGGGCGGGAATGTCAAATGGGCTCGGCCGGATCGGCCTTGCGGCCGCCGCCATGGATCGGCGACAACCGTGGCCAACCCCTGTCTCGGAGACTGCCCCCATGAGCCTGCGGATCGGTATTCTCGTCTTCCCGAAGGTACAGCAGCTCGACCTCACCGGCCCGTTCGAGGTGTTCGCGCTGGTGCCGGACGCCGAGGTCCTGCTCGTCGGCGCCGATCTGGAGCCCGTGACGACCGCGACCGGGCTCGTCCTGATCCCGACGGCGACCCATGCCTCCTGCCCGCCGCTGGACATCGTCTGCGTGCCCGGAGGCGTCGGCGTCAACGCGCTCCTGCGCGACGAGGCGACCCTCGCCTTCCTGCGCGGCCAGGCGGAACGGGCCCGCTTCGTCACCTCCGTGTGCACGGGCGCGCTGGTGCTGGGCGCGGCCGGGCTGCTGGAAGGCAAACGCGCCACGACGCATTGGGCCGCCCTCGATCTGCTGCCGGCCTTCGGCGCGACCCCCGTGGCCGAGCGCGTGGTGCGGGACGGGTCCCTCATCACCGGAGGGGGCGTCACCGCCGGCATCGATTTCGCGCTGACCGTCGTCGCCGAGATCGCCAGCCGAGAGCTCGCCGAGGCGATCCAGCTCAACCTCGAATACGCCCCCGCCCCGCCCTTCGCGGCCGGCACACCGGAGACCGCGCCCGCCGAGGTGCTGGCGGCGACGAGACGACGCCTCGCGGCGAGCCGGAGCGAGCGGGAGGTAATCGTCTCCGGGATCACCGGCGCGAGCGTGCCCCGGACGGACTGGGCGTGATCCTAAGGGACGCGCGCGCTGGAGACGTTCCGGCGATCCTCGCGATCTACGCGCCCCAGGTCCTGACGAGTCTGGCCACCTTCGAGGAGGTGCCTCCGAGCGAGGCCGAGATGCTGGGGCGGTTCGAGGGGGTCCGCGCCGCCGGCCTGCCCTATCTCGTGGCGGAGGAGGCGGGGACGATCCTCGGCTACGCCTATGCCACGGGCTGGCGGGCGCGGCCGGCCTACCGGCACACGGTGGAGGATTCCGTCTATGTGGCGCCGACCGCCCAGGGGCGCGGCGTCGGCACGGCCCTGCTCTCGACCCTGGTGCGCCGCTGCGAGGCCGGGCCCTGGCGCCAGATGATCGCCGTCATCGCGCGGACCGGCACCGGCGGCTCGCAGGCGTTGCATGCCCGCTGCGGCTTCTCGGTCGCCGGGTGCCTGCGCGGCGTCGGCGTCAAGCAGGGCCGCGAGATCGATACGGTACTGATGCAGCGGGCCTTGGCCGCCGCCGATTGATCCCGCCGCGGGGCGAGATACTTACGGTCCCAACGAACAAGGACCGGGAGGCGCGCCGATGGCCCGCGAGACGATCTACGACAAGGACCTCGACCGGAATCCGGCCAATTACCAGCCGCTGACCCCGCTGCTCTATCTCGACCGGGCGGCGCGGGTGTTTCCCGAGCACACCGCCATCGTCCACGGCGCCCTGCGCCGCAGCTACCGCGACTTCTATGCCCGCAGCCGGCGCCTCGCCTCGGCGCTCGCCGCGCGCGGGATCGGACGGGGCGACACCGTGGCGGTGCTGCTCGCCAACACCCCCGAGATGCTCGAATGCCATTACGGCGTGCCGATGACGCGAGCGGTGCTCAACACCCTCAACACCCGGCTCGACGCGGGCGCCCTCGCCTTCTGCCTCGACCACGGCGAGGCCAAGGTGCTGATCGTCGACCGGGAGTTCTCGGCGGTCGCGGCCAAGGCCCTCGAACAGGCCGCCGTGGCGCCGCTGGTGATCGACGTGGACGATCCCGAATACGCGGGCGAGGGCCGAGCCATTGGCAGCCTCGATTACGAGGCGCTGCTCGCCGAGGGCGATCCCGAGCGGGACTGGCTGATGCCGGAGGACGAGTGGGACGCGATCTCGCTCAACTACACCTCGGGCACCACCGGAGACCCGAAGGGCGTCGTCTACCACCATCGCGGCGCGGCGCTCCTGGCGCTTGGCAACGTCATCACCGGCGCCATGGGTCAGCACCCGGTCTATCTCTGGACGCTGCCGATGTTCCACTGCAACGGCTGGTGCTTCCCCTGGTCGCTCTCGGTGGTGGCCGGCACCCATGTCTGCCTCAGGCAGGTCCGGGCCAAGGCCATGTATGCCGCGCTCGCGGAACATGAGGTGACGCATCTGTGCGGGGCGCCGATCGTGATGTCGCTGCTGCTCAACGCGCCGGAGGAGGAGCGCAGGGCTTTGCCCGGCCGGGTCGCCTTCTTCACCGCCGCCGCCCCTCCCCCGCAGGCGGTGCTCGCCGGGATGAGCACCGCCGGTTTCGAGGTGACGCATCTCTACGGGCTCACCGAGAGCTACGGCCCGGCGGTGGTCAATGCCTGGCACCGGGACTGGGACGCACTCGATGCCGAGGCGCAGGCCGAGAAGAAGGTCCGCCAGGGCGTGCGCTACGCCGTGCTCGAGGGCTTCGACGTGCGCGACCCCGAGACGATGGAGTCCCTGCCGGCGGACGGCGCCAGCATGGGCGAGGTGATGTTCCGCGGCAACGTGGTGATGCGCGGCTATCTCAAGAACGCGAAGGCGACCCAGGCCGCCTTCGCCGGCGGCTGGTTCCGCTCGGGCGATCTCGGCGTGAAGCATCCCGACGGCTACGTGCAGCTCAAGGACCGCTCCAAGGACATCATCATCTCCGGCGGCGAGAACATCTCCTCCATCGAGGTGGAGGACACCCTGTTCAAGCACCCGGCCGTGGCGGCGGCGGCGGTGGTGGCGCGCCCCGACGAGAAATGGGGCGAGACCCCATGCGCCTTCGTCGAGCTGAAACCCGGCGAGACCGTCTCCGCCGCCGATCTCACCGCCTGGTGCCGCGAGCGTCTCGCCTCCTACAAGCTGCCGCGCCAGATCGTGTTCGGGGAGCTGCCCAAGACCTCCACCGGAAAGGTCCAGAAGTTCCTGCTGCGCGAGCGGGCCCGTTCCTCCTCGCCGTCCTGAGCGGCGGTCTCCGCCATCCGTCCGAACGGAGAACCGGAAACCGCGTCCTCTAACCGGCCGGCGGTTCAGCGAGCGCGTAGACCGCCTCGCCCAGCCGCCGCAGCGGGCCGCCGGGGCCAGAGCGCTTCCACAGCCGCGTGTTGAGGGCTGCCACGGGGTCCTGGCCGGGAACGGTGAAGCCCCGCGCCACGACGCGCTCGAGTACCTCCCCCGCATGGAGCGGCCGCCCCGCCTCGCGAAGGGCTTCCAGCGCCGCCTCCAAGATCGCGCGGCCGTAGCGGCGGGCGGCGACGGGGTCGTCCTCGAACGCCACGGCGGGCGGGATCGCCGTCGCGCGCCGGCCGGCGGCGGCAGGATGGATCATCGGCTCCGCCGGAATCGCGGCGGCGGTTCCCATGCTCGCTCCGATGCCGGTCCGGTGCGAGGCCGTGGTTTCGGCCGTCGAGCCGGAGATGTCAGAGATGTCAGAGATGTCGGATGCCGGCTTCGTGACGGGGCGCGGCGGGATGGACCCGGCCTCGCGATCGGCCGGAAACCGCTCCCGCATCTGGTCGGCCTTCGTCTCGTCGCCAGGAGCGGCAACCCTCGCAACCGCCGGCGATCCTCCATCGGAGGCGGACAACCGGCGTCCGAGATCGCGATACAAAAGGAGATCGGCGATCTCCCGTTCGATGAGATCGCGGCGGCGGCGCAATTCGATCAGGCGCAGATCGATCTCGCTCTCGGACAGGAACATCGGCTCACGCGACAGGAATAATCCAACCTCGCCAAAGGGAATATACGACCTTCCCGTATCCGTAAAGGAATGCCGATAGGAATGTCGCTCATTTCAGGGAATTTGCGTTAAGTACATGCGTATTCCCTAAGGCTAAGCAGCTTTTACGCGCCTTATTCCCTTAATACGAGGAGGAATAAGCAGGGTTTTCTCATCGGCCGGCTGGAGTATCATTCCCTCATCGCCGAGGGTGATGGGCAGTTTGGGAAACACCTCGAGCAGATGGCCGACATCCGCCTTGAAGGCCTGCCTGAAGCTGCGCAGGTTCGCATTGTCGCCACCGAACTGGGCATGGAGGTTCGTCCATGTCAGTCGCAGGGGTCTTTGCAGCGATTTCAGGCGGTAGCCGACCCAGAACAGCAGATCGAGCTTGCGGGCCGACCCCGAGAAAGCGCTCGCCGCCCGCATATCGACGGGAAGGGCATGCTGTATGAGGTTGTCGTAGAAGTCCCGATGGAAGCTCACGGTGCGGGCGCGGACAGGCATGTCGGCCGCGTTTGGCACCCGCCATAGTTCGAGCTGCCGGAACGGCGGGACGTTGAGCGTGCTCGCCCTGTCGCTGCCGTCCCAGAGACCGATCTGCATGGTGCAGGCAGCGAGCCTGTTCAGCTGTTCCTTGAACTGCCGGATGGTTCCCCGTTCACCGCCGGTCACGGCGAATCCCATGGATTTCATGAAGCCCGACAGGCTGTCGGCCACCTCGATCTCGGGGCTGCGCTGGCGAACGGCCTCGGTGCAGAGATGCAGCAGGACGAGCCGTGCCTTCGGCCCGTAGGGCAGCCCTTGCAGCTCCATCTGCCCGGTGACGGGGCTCTTCAGCCGTCCTGCGACGACGCTGAGGCTGTTGCGGCCATATTCGCGCAGGAATTCCCGCTCAGGTCCGGGATCGCGATAGGGCAGACCGCATAGCGCCAGGACCGAATGGATATGCTGGAGATTCTCCGGCCCGGTCGGTGCGTTCTCGATAACCTCGCGGATAGCCTCGCGCCGTTTGCGATCGCGAGGCAGCTCGGCCGTGCGCCGAGCCCGATCGTCCGAGACGGATCGGGCTTCGTTGCGCTCCCGTTGCCGGTACAGGATGTGCTCGACGATCTGCCCGAACAGGAACCCGCCGCGTGCCGCCTCGACCTCGAGGACGAGATCGGGATCCGTGATCTCGAGAATCCTCTCGTCCAGGCCCGACAGGGATGTGACAGACGCCTCCATGCCGGCTTGATGGCACGATTCGCCGTCAGGCCGCTGCGGGCCGAACCAGGGTTCTCCCGACAATACCCGCTGTTTCCACGGCCTTCGGATCAAGTTCCGGCGGGACGGAAAAGGTGTGTCGTAAAAACGCAACACGGCGTTTCGGACAAGGGCTCGAAAGCGTACGCAGAGTTTCATACGCCCTGCGGATCTCCGAATTGTCCCCGTTCTTAGCCTATATTTCGTTTGAACCACGCCGAATCCGATATCCGGTCACGCAGAGTATCATGCATCGTCTGTCGCCAAGACGCTGAATCGAATGCGAAGGATCGCAGAGTTTCATACGGCAATACGCAGAATGCCATACCAATATCCGCCTCAACATATTGATCAGGACAGATATTTCAGTCCTGCATATAAACCTTCACTATAAACCCTCTGATAAAATATAGATATATAATCCTATAATTAGGCAAGGCGTTCTTTAAACCGTCCGAAAATGCGTTCCGACTACAAAAGGAATTTAGATATTCCATATGGATTTTATAGAGAATATCAGGTGTTTTCCCACAGGTTGCCGGAGATGAGCGGCATCCTGTCGTGTCGTCGACGATTCCGGTTCAGAGCCTGCCATGTCCGAAATGAATCGCCTTCTGAAACTGATGTCGGACCTGCGTGATCCGATCGACGGTTGTCCATGGGATGTCGCGCAGACGTTCGAGACGATCGCTCCCTACACCATCGAAGAAGCCTATGAGGTCGTCGATGCGATAGACCGAAACGATCTCGACGATCTTCGAGACGAGCTCGGCGACCTCCTGTTGCAGGTCGTCTTCCAGTCACGTCTCGCCGAGGAGGCCGAAGCCTTCGCTTTTTCGGATGTCGTCCAGTCGATCACGCGAAAACTCATCCGCCGTCATCCTCATATCCTCGATGCACAGGGCGAGCTTCTTCGGTCCCCCAAGGACGGAATCTCTACCGAGGACGTGAAAGTGAATTGGGAGCGGCAGAAAGCCGAGGAACGACGTCTACGATCAATCGGTGGGGAATCCGCATCCGGCGAGCCGGATTTGCTCGGTTCCGTGACCAAGGCCCTCCCCGCCTTGCTACGGGCGGCGAAGGTCTCCCGGCAGGCCGCATCACACGGCTTCGATTGGCCGGATGTCCGCTCCGTCTGTGATTAGGCGTGGAATAAGGACCCCGTTTTTGGGGTAATCGGCGTCCAAACGGGACCCCAGGACAAGTCATCCACACTGCCTTCCGGCTCGAACGGGAGGCTTGCGCGGGATGTTGGTCGTGG